>NZ_CP141595.1:1335000-1661071 GCF_035590735.1 Rossellomorea aquimaris | reverse complement strand
TCTTCCACTAACAGGTGGGAGATCGCGAACAATTTCCACCAGTCTGGAAACTTCCATCCCCTTAGCATACAAACATGCCATAGCTGTAAGTACATTGTAAACATTGAATTTCCCTAATAACTTCATTTCTACCTCAAAGCTTCCTTGAGGGGATACAAGCGTAAACTTAGTTAAATCATTAAAGTATTCTACTTTTTCTGCTTTGAAGTCTGCGTGCCCTTCAAGTCCATAGCTGATCACTTCATGAGGAGTCATATAGCTGTAGCGCTCATACCATTCGTCATCTGCATTAAGAACAGCGTATTTTGGATTTTGAAGGTCCTGACCTAATTGAGAAAACAATAATCCTTTGGCATAGCCATAGTGTTCCATCGTTCCGTGGTAATCCAAATGATCATGACTTAAGTTGGTGAAAGCCACCACATCAAAGTCGATACCCCATAATCTTCCCAACGCTAGTCCGTGTGAGGACACTTCAAGGGTGAAGTTGTGAATATCGCGGTCTATTGCTCTTTGAAGCATCTGCTGGTTCGTCAAGTTGTCGCAGGTTGTGTTTTCACTCGGGAGTAACTCTCCATCTAGATTAAAGCCGATTGTACCGGATAACGCAGAGCTGCTGCTGTCTTTTTTCAGGATGGAGTGAATCAGATTACTCACTGTAGTCTTTCCATTTGTTCCCGTTACGCCGAAAACCGTCAGCTTTCGGGAAGGGTAATCATAATACTTATTTGATAATTGAGCCAAGGCTTTGAATGAGTCTTTGACTACGACTAATGCGGCTTTATTTAAATCAATGTCTAATTGCTTTTCTGCAACAATCAAGGTGGCTCCTTTTTCAACTGCCATCTGTGCATAATCATGTCCATCCACTGTGTAGCCCCTTGTACATACAAATATACTGCCTTCTGTCACTTTTCTGGAATCGACATGAATTTCGTTTATTTCTGAAGGTAATTCACCGTAAATGGTTTTTAATTTAATGCTGTCTAAAAGATCATATGTAATCATTTGCTTACCTCTTTTGTATTAATATTGTATCTATTTTATCTTATCATCTTCGCTTTGATAAGAGAAATACCTCCTAAAATCAAAACAAACTTTTCTCACACAAATGTCACCATACCCCTATTCACAATGACTAAAACAAAAAAGTCTTTGATCCCCCATAGTAAGGGGGATCAAAGACTTCACATTTACTCTAGAACCATCTTTGATTGCACATAGTGCCAAAGTAATTTTTCCGTATTGAGAATGGACGATTCATGCGTTCGCTCATATGCATGAGAAGCATCGATACCTGCCCCTATCAATCCGTGAACGATATCAAATCCTGCCCGGATTGCAGCTGATGCATCAGATCCATAATACGGATAAATATCGACTTTATATTCGATTCCGTTTTCTTCCGCCAATGAGACTAAGTGTTTACGTAATTCGTAATGATAAGGTCCACTTGAATCCTTTGCACAAATAGAAACCGTGAATTCATCCGTTGATTGTCCATCACCGATTGCTCCCATATCCACCGCCAGGTATTCAATGGTTTCGTCAGGAATATTAGAATTCCCTCCGTATCCGATTTCTTCATTATTGGATATTAAGAAGTGGGTCGTATAAGGTAGAGTGATTCCTTCTGATTTGATCTGGCGAATCAAGCAAAGTAGCATACCTACACTTGCCTTATCATCTAAATGACGAGATTTAATAAACCCGCTTTCTGTAACTTCAGCACGGGGATCAAAAGAAACAAAGTCACCGACTTCAATACCAAGGTCCCTTACTTCCTTTGCATTTCGGACTTTTTCATCAATTCGAACTTCTATATTGGTTTCATCCCTTTTCGCTTCACCTGCATTTTTGTATACATGGACGGATGTTTGATGCATAAGGATGGTACCACTGTAGGTTCTGCCTGAAGAGGTTTCAATCTGACAATACTCCCCTTCGACTGCATTCCATCTGAACCCGCCTATCATGGATAAACGCAATCGTCCATCGCTCTTGATTTCCTTGACCATGGCGCCGAGTGCATCCACATGGGCCGTCAGCATGCGATGTCTTCCTGTGTCTCCTCCAGGAATTGTAATGATAAGTCCACCTTTTCGGTTTCTTTTCATTTCTACATTTAGGTCTGAAAGATATTCCTCAACAAAATTCATAATTTTATTCGTGTTTCCTGAAGGACTTGGAATTTCGACAAGCTCCTTAATTATTTGAATTGTTTTCTTTGTATCTGGATATGTATTCATTTGACTCCCTCCCTTATCGTATTATAACGTCAATTGGAAGCTTACTACAAATGTTGTTTACCGAATATTCCATCTAATATGCTGGAATTTTTTAATCGCTTCTCTTTCAAAGATCTTTCTTTTCTCTTTTTGAAACAGATGAAGATAGCCACAGTTCTCACAGCAGTATAAGCCAATGTTCCCTCCAACATTTTTTCCATGGGGCAAAATTGCAAGCCCATCACCATATTCTTCTCTAAAAGATAATTCATTTTCCGTTAAACTTGGGTGACCACAATATAAACATCCGTTAAATCCCATATTTTCCACCGTCCCTTTTTGTACATGCCTATGCAGGGAACGGGGATACTATGAATGGATTTATAGGAAGGTTACTGTTCCCCTAATCATTAAGCTAAAAAACATCAAAGAAACAGGAGTGGTATAGTGAACTCATCTACATTGGACAGTTTACCTCAAGGAAAGAAACATCCGAAAGGATTATATCTCTTATTCTTCACTGAATTATGGGAGCGGTATAGTTACTATGGAATGAGAGCTTTACTTGTCCTCTATTTAACCACTGCATTTGTAAGCGGGGGATTGGGTGTGGACCCTGCCAAGGCTTTATCCATCTATGGAATTTATACGGGAAGTGTATATTTCACTCCAATATTTGGAGGGTGGCTTACGGACCGCTATATTGGGTTAAGAAAGGCCATCACCATTGGGGGCATCACAATGGCATGCGGAGATTTTCTAATCTTCCTTACCCACTCCCAAACAGGCCTGTATGCGGGACTAGCCCTGCTAGTGATCGGAAATGGATTCTTCAAACCGAATATCTCAACCCTGGTTGGTGAGCTCTATCCACGTCATGATAAACGAAAGGATGCAGCTTTTACGATTTTTTATATGGGGATTAACCTGGGAGCGTTATTCGCACCGCTTATTGCAGGGTTTCTTGCAGAGGATTTATTTCTAAAAACGCTTGCGGATGGTACGATGCACTATGGATTTAAATGGGCTTTCCTTGCATCCTCCATTGGAATGGTTACTGGACAAATCATCTTTAGTACATTAAATAATAAGTATCTCGGAAACGTTGGACTAAAGCCCAATAAATCATTAGCTGAAGAAGCGAACGAAAACCGGAATGTTCCGTTGACAAAAAAAGAAAAGCAGCGGACAACAGCCATTCTTATCCTCGCCTGCTTTGTCGTTTTCTTCTGGGCTGGCTTTGAACAGGCAGGAAGCTCTTTCACTTTGTACACGAAAAACTTCATCGATCGTGAGGTTTTCGGCTACACCATACCCGTTGCCTGGTTCCAATCAGTTAACCCCTTGTTTATTGTGATACTGGCACCGATTCTGTCAAGTGTCTGGTTAAAGCTTTCAAGATCAAATCGAGGGGACCTGAACATGACGACAAAAATGGGAATCGGGATGATACTCCTCGGACTCGGATTTATGATCCTCATTCCGGCAGTCATGCAAACGGGTTCGGATGAACAGAACATCACCGTAAAGGCAAACTTGTTGTTTATCGTCTTTACTTACCTTCTGCACACCCTTGGGGAACTGTTTTTATCTCCCGTTGGTTTGTCTCTGGTCAGTAAAGTAGCACCTGTTAAAATCGCATCCTTGCTAATGGGTGTTTGGATGGCTGCAATAGGGGTGGCGAGTCTACTTGCCGGACAATTGGCTTCCCTGACAGCAACTTTGGGATATTTAGAAATTTTCGCTGTCATCGGTGCAACCGCCATTATTCTCGGCTTCGTCTTACTTGCCATTTCGAAAAAACTTATCTTATTGATGAGGGAAGAAAACCATACGTAAAGAAAGAAAACCGCTGGGCAATTAAACCAAGCGGTTTTCCTATTTCATCTTCTTCTCAGCTACACTCCCGTTCAATAATCCACCAATCAATAAAATCGTGGATGAAATGTAAAACCATACAACTAATGTGATGACACTGCCCAGCTGACCATAAAACTGGGAATAGTCATTCAACTTAATATAGGTTCCGTATAACCATGAAACCCCTTGCCATCCAAAGGTAGCGACCAGTGCACCGGGTATGACATGAAGGAACGAAATTCGTTTACTCGGAACGACCATATAAAGAAACAGAAAAAGTATGAACATAAAGATGGAACTTAATCCCCATTTCCCTATAACCCAAGCCTGACCCCATTCTCCGTTAATCATCCCTTCTGCGAACCGTGCATGACGGATATATTCCTCAACCACCGGTACAATGAGTGAAAATGAAATAAGGAACATAAACCCGACTGTCAATAAAAGATCATACAATAACGCAACCAAAAATGGTTTCTTCCTCTCGATCTTATACGCTTTATTCAATGATCTCACCATGGATTGGACAGCCATCGAGGAAAGCCAAAAGGTAAAGAAGATGGAAATAGACAACACATCTCCCCGTTGGTCATACAAAATACGATCTATATTATTTTGAATGATGGCATACGATTTATCAGGTGCAAAAGGTTTAATCAGAAGCAATACATTGGTTTCCGAAATGGGCAGATAGCTAATCAACGAAAAAACAAAAATTAAAAACGGAAAGATGGATAATAACAAATAATAGGCCAATTGTGCAGAATGATCAAAGAAACGCTCCTTGAAAAAACGAACGGTCACCATCTTAGAATGATGTAAGATATTCATGGTTTCAAACTCCTAAATAGGAAAAGATACTCTTATTTTCCCCTATCATGCACAATTCAATCATTTTTGAATGCCTTTGCATCATTCGTTTGTTTTTACGACTTTTTTCTGAGGAAATAAAGTAAGTGTGAAGAAATACCAAAGATATATAAAATAGTCCTCTATCCTTGCCTCATTCTGCATCCCTTTCTCTCCACTCATTCTCTAATAAACCAAAAAGGAGAGAGTCTCTCCACCCGTTTTTCATTTTCAAGTCATGACGGATTCTTCCTTCTAACGTCATGCCTATTTTTGTTAACACTTTCTGAGAGGGAATGTTTTGAGGGTCACATGACGCTGAGATTTTATGCAAATCCAATTCAGAAAACCCTCTCTCCACTAACGCATTTCCAAGGAGGGTCCCGATTCCCTTTCCCCAATATTCAGGATGCAGAATATAGCCGATCTCCCCTGATTGGTGAACAAAGCTCTTGATGACGATTTCGCCTGCACCAATCACTCGATCGGTATTCTCATCTACCAGGGCTTGAACATACCTTGTTTGTGGGACCACCTTTTCAGCTTTCAGCACTTCCTCCACATATGCTAATGTTTCCATCTCTGAATTCGGACCCCATGGCTGATACTGAGACACATTTTCTTGAGACGCATAAAGATGAACGTCCTTCCAATCTTCTCTCTTTAACCTGCGTAAATATAAATAAGAAGAAATGTAAATTCCACCCACTGCATTCACCTCACATGCATAATAAATTGTTCTTATATTAACATAACTTTCTATATCGGGTGGATTTTTATAAGAATAATTTGAATACATGCTACTGAATGTTCCTATCCTAATGTTTATTGTATATATAGTTTTTATAAAAAGGCTCAGGTTTAGATAGTTGATTGGAACGAAAAATCCTGCTCACTTTTGTTAATTAGGAACAATCAAATAGGAATCAGCCAAAATTAATAAAGGATTTCTCCCCATCATTCAAGAAATCAATAATAGAAAGAAAATTTCTTGCATCACTGTATGAAGCAGACGAAAGGAAAGGGAGAATCGAAATGGTAAACAACAAGGAAACAATGGGGAATGAAGATGTATACACAGACTTTATTAATAAAATGACCTATGGTGAATATCTTGGCCTGGATACACTGCTCGATAGTCAGAAACGTTTATCCGGTCACCATGATGAAATGTTATTCATTATCATTCATCAAGTAAGCGAATTATGGATGAAATTGATTCTGCATGAAATCAAAGCTAGTATCACCTCCATTCAAAAAGGTGAACTTTCTCCTGCATTTAAAATGTTGGCACGTGTTTCAAAGATTCAATCACAAATCATTCATGCCTGGGATGTGTTATCCACACTTACTCCTTCAGAATATGTTCAATTCAGGGACAGCCTTGGGCAAGCCTCAGGATTTCAATCCTACCAATATAGAATGATCGAATTTGCCCTTGGGTACAAAACAAAACATGTATTGGAGATCTACAAGAAGGATCCTGATTTATCAGCTCAGCTTAAAGAGGCATACGAGGCCCCCTCCCTATATGATGTTTCCATCCTTGCCTTATCAAAAGCAGGGTTACCCATTCATGAAGATGTACTCCATCGGGATTATAAGAAGCCTTACACGGAAGACCAGACTGTACTGGATGCATGGACAGAAGTCTATAAGCATCCGGATAAGTATTGGGATTTATACGAATTAGCCGAAAAGTTGATCGATATTGAGGATTGGCTTCAGCAATGGCGCTTCAGACATATGAAAACCGTGGAACGGATCATTGGTCATAAAATGGGGACGGGGGGCTCAAGCGGCGTAGGCTATCTAAAAAAGGTTCTGGATCATCGTTTCTTCCCTGAGCTGTGGAATGTAAGAACGAACCTCTAAATCCTTTTATTAAGTAATTTTTTAAGGGATCATATAGTTAACGTGAAATTCACACATTTTTCTGCCTATTTTTAATTCCTTCTTCTATAAGGGTTGCCTTTTAAATGGTTACCTGATATTATGTAAGAGAATTATTTTTGTTCGGAATGGAAGGATAGACAAAGTTTTTAAAGCTTTTCGCCTTGAAGTTACGTGAGCAAGAATAGTAATACAATTGTGTGGAGAACACACGAGGAGGTAACATTATGTTAGAAGGTACAGTTAAATGGTTTAACGCAGAAAAAGGTTTCGGATTCATCGAGCGCGAAGGTGGAGACGACGTGTTCGTACACTTCTCAGCTATTCAAGGCGAAGGATTCAAAACTCTAGAAGAAGGTCAAAAAGTTTCTTTTGAAATCGTTCAAGGAAACCGTGGCGACCAAGCTGCTAACGTTACTAAAGCATAATCCATGCTTATTCGAAAGACTCTACTCTATAGGGTCTTTTTTCTTTGCCATCACATTAAAATGTGTATACAATAACCTTACCATGCTTTTTAGGAGGTTAATTTGTATGGCTAGACACTCTTTTCATATATCTACCGATTGGCCCGGGCTCCGAAATGATACAGGTACCTTGAGCTCTGAAAATTTTCATACGAAAATATCAATTCCAACTGAAATGGACGGACCTGGAATAGGGACAAACCCTGACGAAATGCTTCTTGGAGCAGCCGCTACGTGTTACATCATCACTCTGGCCGCGATGCTTGAACGAAGTCATATTGAAAAAACGGACTTACAGATGACATCTGAAGGAATTGTGGAGGTTCAAAAAGGGGTCATTACATACAAAGAAATCATTCACCGCCCTGTACTGACATTAGCTCCCTCCACTACTGAAAAAGACATAACCCTAACTAAGAAATTGTTGATGAAAGCGGAGCAGTCTTGCATGATCACCCGTGCCATCAAAGGGAATGTGACTGTAAAGGTAGACCCTGAAATACATATGTAAAAATAGCATAAGCAAAGGGCATCCATTCAGATGCCCGAACTTTTTATGATTCAGCGTGAACAAGCTTCACTAACATATGGGCAAGCATATGCTGCTCTTCCTTGTTACCCGCTTTCCATAATTCATATAATAACTTTTCTTCTCTATTCTTCGGCTCTTCATGTGCTGCAAGATAGTCTCCCACCTTCTGGGCTGCCTTTGCCTGCTGCTCTTCATTCATACCTAACTTATCCGCCAAGGAAACTTTATTACCTAAGTATTGTTTGAAATGATCAAAGTTTGATAATATATCCTCTTTTTTGTCTTGGGACATATTATCTAACGTTTTGTCCACCTTTGACTCCATTTTTTCTTCTGTAGAATGATTTGCCATGTAAATCTCTCCTCTCATTCAATCTAGTATGTATATTCCCACCAATGGGAGAGTTAAACATTAATTTTCATATTATTGGTAATGGAATATCAAACTCTCTGCTTCTTGTTTAAGCACTTTCTCCAAAGTGTAAACAATATAGTGGATACTGAATAATGAGGAGGACGAAATAAAATGAAGAATGATAAGAAAAAAGTTGCCATTATTACAGGAGCAAGCAGTGGGATCGGACAAGCGACCGCGAAGGAATTAGCCTCAAAAGATATAACCGTGATGCTTGCGGCAAGACGTGAAGAACGATTACAAGAATTGAAGAATGAGATTGAACAAATGGGTGGAACGGCTTATTACCATGTAACAGATGTGACGAACGTAGAAGAAATGGCACAACTGGCTAAAGAGACGGTAGAACTGGCCGGTCATATTGATATTCTAGTAAATAATGCTGGACTCATGCCCCTTTCATTAATAAATAAAAGAAAAATTAAAGAATGGGATCAAATGATTGATGTGAATATTAAAGGAGTACTTTATGGAATATCTGCTGTCCTCCCATATATGGAAGAACAAAAGTCAGGACATATTGTTAATATCTCTTCTGTTGCCGGTCATAAAGTGATGCCCGGAAGCTCCGTCTATAGTGGGACGAAATATGCAGTTCGTGCAATTACGGAGGGCTTAAGACAGGAAATGAACGCTTCTCACAACATCCGTACAACGATCATCTGTCCTGGTGCAGTTGCAACCGAACTGACAGAAACGATTACTGATAAAGATATCTTAGCCGCGTTTAAGGATCGTGACATGAAGCCACTCGACAGTGAAAATATAGCGAAGTCCATCTCTTTCGCTATCGAGCAGCCAGACCATGTAGATGTTAATGAAATCATCGTACGCCCTACTCAACAAGACATGTAAACAACAAGGAGGACTAATCATGAATACACAATTTGATAAACTGTTTATTAATGGAGAATGGGTAAAGGGTAGCAGTGAGAATATGATTTCCAATAAAAACCCATTCAATAATATAGAGCTTGGTTCCATTAAAGCTGCCAGTAAAGTGGATCTCGACACCGCTTATAAATCAGCTCAAAAAGCTCAAGAAAGCTGGGCAAAGAAACTTCCTCAAGTTAAACGGGAAGTGATGGAAAAAGCCGTTGAAGTTGTTGAAAACAATCAGGAATTAATCATTGATTGGCTTATTAAAGAGTCTGGCAGCACATACATGAAAGCGGCAGGCGAAGTGAAGGTCTCCATAAATAGTATGAAGGAAGCGGCAACCTACCCTTACAGAATGGAAGGGAAAATCCTACCTTCTCAAATACCCGGGAAAGAAAACCGTGTCTACAGAGAACCGCTTGGAGTTGTGGGAGTAATCAGCCCCTGGAACTTCCCCTTCCATTTAGCAGTTCGCTCAATTGCAACTGCTTTAGCAACCGGAAACGGTGTTGTTGTTAAACCGGCTACTCACACTCCTGTGACTGGCGGTTTATTATTTGCAAGTATCTTTGAAGAAGCCGGGCTGCCGAAGGGATTGCTAAATGTAGTCGTTGGAAAGGGATCAGAAATTGGTGATGATATCGTTGCTCACCCGATTCCCAGATTGATTTCCTTTACCGGTTCGACTGAAGTGGGACGTGGAATAGCTGCGCTCGCAGGAAAGAATCTGAAGAAGACTGCTCTTGAGTTAGGCGGAAACAACGTCTTTATCGTTCTTGATGATGCAGATCTCGATCAGGCAGTTGAATCAGCCCTATTCGGAAAATTTTATCATCAAGGACAAATTTGCATGTCCATTAATCGGATCATGGTTCATAAAGGGATGTACGATAAATTTGTGAAAGCTTTTGTCTCTCGTGTAAAAGCACTAAATACAGGAGATCCTTCAGATAAAATGACCCAAATCGGGCCCTTAATTGATCAAAATCAAGTAGACCGCATATTGAAGGATATTGAAAGCAGCAAGGAACAAGGAGCGGAAGTCGTATTAGGAGGCAACGCTGATGAGAACTTATTGCAACCCACAGTAATGACTCATGTTACCAACTCAATGCCGATAGCAAAGAATGAAATCTTCGGACCAGTAGCAGCCATCATCCCGTTTGAAGATGACGATGAGGCGATCCGCTTGGCCAATGAACATCCATACGGCCTAAGTGGAGCAGTACACTCCTCCTCCATAGAGAGAGCGACGAACTTGGCCCACCAAATTGACACCGGGATGATTCATATTAATGATGAACCTGTGAATGACGAGCCGCATATGCCATTCGGCGGAGAAAAGGATTCCGGACTGGGCCGTTTTAATGGCGAATGGGCTCTAGAAGAATTCACAACGGTTAAATGGGTCGCCGTTCAACATAAGAGAAGAGATTATGGACCTTTTATTGAAAAGAAATAAGGCAAAAAAGCGAGTCGTGATGACTCGCTTTTCTTATGGGGAGATTCTTATGATGTTGTATAAATTCTGAAAATATAAACTCCCTTTTTATGAGAGAAACATTTAGCTCTGAAAAAAAGCATTTTGAAAGGAAGTAAATCTATTTCAGTAACATGACACCAACCCCCCCCATTATTAGTTGAGTTTATTTAACGTTGACTGGATATCGGCGAAATCAGTACTTTTATCGGCGAAATTTCAAATATAACGGCGAAATGGATAATCACGACTAAAGATCTGATCTCTGACCAAAAGTACCACAGTTCTAATGTTTACAATTCATCAAACCCATTAGCATCCGAAGTCTTCGTATATTGTCGTGATTTCTGTTCAAAGAAATCGGTCTTCCCTCTATCCACTTCCTGATAGGCGATGATCCATTTTAATGGGTTGGTCTTATATCCTTGGAATGGTTCTTCAAACCCCAGCTGTTTGGCTCTTTTATTCGCCATGAATTTAATATAATCTTCAAGGTCGCTCATTAACAGACCTTCAACGTGAGATCCGATGATTTCCCTGCCCCACTCTATTTCCAGGAGAGCTGCCTGTTTGAAAGCATCTTGCCCAAAGTCACGCAGCTCATCCGTTTGATAAGCCGGGTTCTCGTTAAGGACTTCTTTATATATTTTTTCAAATAAGCCGACATGCAGCTGTTCATCCCGATTGATATAATTGATCATCGTCGATGTCGCCACCATCTTTTGATTTCTGGCGAGATTGTAGAAGAAGGCAAAACCGGAATAAAAGAAGAGCCCTTCCAGAATGACATCATAGATGATCGACTTTAATAGATTCTCAATGGTGGGGGATTCTACAAATCCTTTATATCCATTCGTTATAAATTCGTTCCGTTTCTTCAAGATAGGATCGTTCTTCCAGAAATCAAACACTTCATCCTGCTTCTTTTTGGACACGATACTGGATAACACGTAACTGTACGAATGGTTATGGACGACCTCTTGCTGAGCCAAAATGATCATCAATGCATTCAGGCTGGAATCCGTGAGATAGTCTGCCACTTTACCCGCGTAATCCGTCTGCACACTATCAAGGAGAGCCAGTAAGCCGATGATTTTCAAAAAGGACTCCTGCTCCCTTGATGAAAGAGTAGGGAACTGCTTGATATCCTTTGCCATATTGATCTCAAAAGGAGTCCAGAAATTCCCAAGCATCCTCTTATACTTTGGATAGGCCCATGAGAACCTGACATCATCCCAGTTTAATATATTCGAACTTTGTCCATTTACAATACCTGTAGATTTATTTGGTGCCTCAGAATCTATTAAGATTCGCTGCTTCAATCCATTCACGTTATCATCTTCCTCCCAGTCAGCTATGGCAGCTTTCACATTCATCGAAATTTGAAACTGATGTCGATCTCACATAGTAGGTCGTTTTCAATCCTGACTTCCATGCATCTAAATGAAGAGACAGCAACTCTATCGCCTTGATATCATTCCTCACATACAAGTTAAACGATATTCCTTGATCAATATGTCTCTGTCTCTTCTCATTCTGTTTAATACTCCAGTGCTGATCTACGTTATAAGCCGTTTTGTAATACCAGGTCGTCTTAGGTGATAAATCAGGTGCTGTAACAGGAATCTTATAATCTTTCTTTTCTTCCGAGTACTCTAATCTGAATAAAGGATCAATACTTGCAGTAGAGCCGGCTATGATCGAAGTGGACGAATTAGGCGCAACGGCCATTAAATATCCGTTTCGGATTCCTTGTGAAGAAACATCATCCCTGAGTGCATCCCACCTCGGTCCAGAATACCCTTTCTTTGAAAAATATTCTCCAGTCGACCAGTCGGACCCGTTGTAATATGGATATGAGCCTTTTTCTTTCGCTAATTCATGGCTGGCTTTTATGGTGTAATAAGCAACATCCTCGTAAAGGGAATCACAATAATCAACTGCTTCATCGCTCTCCCATTTCAAACCTTTTAATGCAAGGAGGTGATGCCATCCAAAGGTTCCTAGTCCAATCCCTCTATAGCGCCTGTTTGTCAGTTGGGCTTGCAGGACAGGAAGTTTATTAATATCAATGACATTATCAAGTAATCTCACTCCTATGGACACAACTCTCTCCAACTCATCATTCATGATTGTTTTGGCTAAAGAAACAGATGCCAGATTACAGACGACATAATCTCCCGGAGATTTATAGGTAATGATTTTACCGTCCTTTATGACCTCTTCCTCCATGACGGTGGCACTCATATTCTGTGCGATTTCTGTACATAAATTACTACAGTAAATCATTCCCTTATGCCCATTGGGATTTAGCCGATTGACAGTATCGCGGTAAAACATGTATGGCGTTCCCGTTTCGAGCTGGGAAATCATGATCCTCTTGAAAATTTCAATCGCCGGAACCTCTTCCCTGGAAAGATCGGGACATTCTACACACTCCCAATACTTATCCCTGAACGAGCCTTCTCCATCACACTCATCATAGTAGTCTTCCAGGGAATACCCCATGACAACCCTCACTTCATGAGGATCAAATAAATACCAATTCCCTCTCTTCTCCACTTGCTCCATGAATAAATCAGGTAAGCTTACTCCAGTGAAAAGATCATGAGTACGCTGCCTTTCATCTCCATTATTTAATCGTGTATCAAGGAAAGGAAAAATATCCTTATGCCATACATCCAAATAAACAGCGATCGCTCCTTGACGTTGGCCTAATTGATCAACGGATACGGCTGTGTTATTTAATTGTTTCATCCATGGAATAACACCTGAACTTACTCCCTTGAAGCCTTTGATATTACTTCCCCTGCTCCGGACCTTCCCCATATAGATACCGAGACCGCCACCGTTTTTACTTAGTGTGGAAACATCTGTATTACTGTCATAAATACTTCTTAAATCATCGGCTACCGTATCAATAAAACAGCTCGATAACTGACCGTGGCTTTTGCCGGCATTGGCAAACGTAGGAGTTGCAACCGTCATATACAAATTAGACAGTGCCCAATAAGCTTCTTCAATAAGCGCAAGTCGCTTATCACGGGGTTCGTTCATAAAGAGCGTCATGGCGATGATCAGCAGTCGCTCCTGAGGTAATTCAAGGATTTCACCATCATGAGACTTAGTTAAATATCGCTCTGATAATGTGACGATTCCTATGTACGTAAACAGATGATCTTTAGATGAATCCATGATTCTCCCCAAAGCGTCAATTTCTTCTTTGCTATATGATTCCAATAGTGCGGGCGTATATAGTTTCCTATCAGTCAAGTCTTGAATTAATTCATAAAAGGAACTGTACAACCCATTTTCTTCAACTCTCCTTGAATAGGCGACTGCACGATAAAGTTTCATTAAATATAATTCTGCAGCCACATAGGTCCAATCAGGTTCATGGGCAGAAATCCGTTCAACTGCCGTAAGGATCATGAAATGATAAAGCTTTTCTTTACTCAATTCAGATTGACCGTCTGCATACTTAAGAGTCTTTTCATCGAATTCTTTAAAATGAAGTTGCGGAAAGCGACTGTGGAGATTTGTAAGAATCGCTTTTCCTTCCACTGTTGTCCGCTGATCCTGTGATACGATTGACATCATCATTCCTCCCAATTAATACAGTGTGGGAAGGATTCCAAAAAAGCCCATCCTTCTAAAAGGATGGGCTTTATGTACGAAAGATATATGAATAGACTAAAGTGCCCATTCCAATCCTCGCTTTATCCTCCCAATTCCCGAAGAAGATAACACGTGATAAACAAGGCAGGTCTCCTGACTCGTGCTTCACCCTACTCTAAGGCCTTCCCATCGTATATGACAGTGGCAGTTCCTTATTTCGTCAGCACTTACAGTTGCGGGGACAGTTCCGGATTCAAACCGGATTCCCTTTTAAGTCCATTCAGACACCCTATTCACAGGTTATAATCAATATATAGTTAAAATTTTTAAAGAAAACACAAAATGTTGTGTCCAGTATCATCATAAACGATTGAAAATGAATTTACAAGTGAAACTATTTATTTTGTTTAGAAGTTAAAATCTTATAATAGTATCACTCTATTACCCTCGTAAAGTCAAGAAATGTAACATGTTAAAAGAAAAGAAGGAAAACTCTTCCCTTAAATTATGCTTATAATTATTATTTTCCATGAAAAGAATAGAAGAAGATTGAATACTGCCTTCAAAAGGACACTAGTCAGCCGACACCTTCCTAAATGTTAGTTGAAGAAAATATAGCCACTCTCTATAATTCAAATAGAAGGTTGTTTGACAGTATTCTTTGGTCCCCAATATTTTTATAGGCTGTTTAAATGGAGGAAAAAATCTCGATTTAAACAGCCTCTTTTTTTAGCAACCAGGTAAAAGTCTTCTTACATTTTCATTTCTGCCAGGCAGTTGCCGGTCGATTGTAACCGCATACATTATAGTGAAAGAGGGACCATATAAGTAATGCACTGTATTTCAACCTCATTACAATCTATACTTTTTGGCTTAAATACTTTCTTTTTACGGGCTTTTCCTTTAAAATGCGCATTAAGTGATTTTTTTCGAAATCACACCTTACTTCTGAAAGGAGTCAATTATGAAAAAACTATTAACGACTTTACTATTAGCCTTATTGACGATTGGACTAGCCGCTTGCGGTTCGAACGAGGAGAGCCAAAAACAAGCTGACGATAAAGCGAAAACAGAAGAAAAAAGCGATGGACAGGCTCAAGAAGAGCAAGCGAAGCAAATGGAAGAAATGCAGAAGAAAATGGATGAACAAAAGATTGAAAAAAATAAGATCGTTGCCATTGTAAACGACGAAAAAATTAAAGGTGAAGATTTCAATAACGTATTGACTCAATCACAAATGCAATATCAACAGATGGGGCAAGACCCAACAAGTAAAGATGCAGCAAAGAAAATAAAAGAACAAACAATCGATAGCCTGGTTGGACAAACACTCCTTATGCAACAGGCCGATGAAAAAGGCTACAAAGCATCAGAAGATGAAATCAATAAACAACTGGAAGAAGTTAAAAAACAGTACGGTGATGAAAAGAAATTTGAAGACGCAATGAAAAAAGCCGGATTCACGATGGACGAGTTAAAAACTCAAATCGCGGAAAACATCAAATACACTAACTACGTTGAAAAAGAAATTAAAGTTGATGAAGTAACCGAAGATGAAATGAAAAAGTTCTATGATCAGTATGCCAGTCAACAAGGACAAGCTCAATCAGAGGAAAAAGCACCAAAATTCGAAGAGGTTAAACCTCAGATCAAGACTCAATTAGAACAACAGAAAAAGCAAGAAAAACTTGTTCAGCATGTAGAAGATTTAAAGAAAAATGCTAAAGTTGATGTAAAAATCTAAAGCACCATCAAAGAAAGCCACCTACTCAGATAGGTGGCTTTCTTATGTTCTATTCCCCCCGATGTTTTTCTCTGCTCACGAAGGGTATTGTACAACAACGACTCAATAAGGAAGGATGAAAGATAATGGCAAAGAGGACAAATGACAACCCTGAACAAATCAATAAAGATCATGACGGCATTCTCGATCAGCATGAAAGTGAGCAAAATGTGGATCCAATTCCCCTCGATGACTTAAAAAAAGACCAGCGGGACGAGAAAAATAAGCATCATACGAAAGATGACTCATCCAGCGAAGAATAATACGTTAATCAAAAGCCCTGTGGGATTCCCACAGGGCTTTCTTTCTTCTTATTTAGATAACCAGTCCGTATGGAATGTTCCTACTTTATCCACACGCTGATACGTATGAGCTCCAAAGTAATCGCGTTGTGCTTGAAGAAGGTTGGCAGGCAGTGACTCAGAGCGATAGCTGTCATAATATGCCAAAGCACTTGCAAGACCCGGTACAGGGATACCTAACTTAATGGCTGTAGCCACCACTTCTCTCGCTTCCTCCTGATAGTTTTCAACGATTTCCTTGAAATACGGATCAAGCAGTAAATTCGTTAATCCCGGTTCACGATCATACGCTTTCTTGATTTCTTCCAGGAAACCTGCACGAATGATGCATCCACCTCTGAAGATCATGGAAATCTCTCCTGGTTTCAAGTTCCAGTTATACTCATCCGAAGCAGCTTGAAGCTGGGCGAAACCCTGTGCATATGAACAAATTTTGCTTAAATACAACGCTTTACGAATCATTTCGATAAACTCTTCTTTGTTACCGGAGAACTCCTTATTTCTTGGTCCTCTTAAGATTTTACTTGCCTTCACTCTTTCTTCCTTCATGGCAGAGATGAAACGGGCAAACACAGATTCAGTAATGATCGATAATGGTACACCTAATTCCAGTGCAGAAATACTCGTCCATTTCCCTGTTCCTTTTTGCCCTGCTGTATCCAGGATCACGTCAACAAGTGGCTTTCCTGTTTCTTCATCCACCTTTGTGAAAATATCAGCCGTGATTTCAATCAGGTAGCTGTCAAGCTCCCCCGCGTTCCATTCTTTGAATATCTCATGCAGTTCTGTTGCGCTTAAACCCAATACATTTTTCATAAGATAATACGCTTCACAGATAAGTTGCATATCACTGTACTCAATTCCATTGTGGACCATTTTCACATAATGGCCTGATCCATCCGGACCGATATATGTACTGCATGCATCGCCTTTTACCTTGGCCGCAATCGCTGTCAAGAAAGGCTCGACTAAGTCGTATGCTTCCTTCTGACCGCTCGGCATGATAGCAGGACCGTATAAAGCGCCTTCTTCTCCGCCCGAAACACCTGCACCGATGAAGTTGATTCCTTTTTCACCAAGTTCCTTATTGCGGCGAATCGTATCTTCAAAGTATGTGTTTCCTCCATCTATCAGAATATCTCCCTGATCTAAATGTGGAAGCAATGATTCAATAGCTTTATCGGTAATATTACCTGCTGGGACCATAATCAATATTTTTCGTGGTGTTTCTAAAGACTGCACGAACTCTTTTACATCGTGAGTACCGACCATCTTCTTCTCTGGATGCTCTTCAAGAACTTCTCTTACCTTCTCATCAGACACATCATAGATGGAAACGGAATAGCCTCTGCTTTCGAAATTCAAAGCCAGACTCTTCCCCATCACTCCGACACCAGCAACCCCTATTTGTTGTTTATTCATATATTTATCATTCCTTTCACTTCGAGTAATTATTTTTTTACCGTATATATTATAATACGAAATAATTTTCCGTGGTGGATTTTTATGAAATAATATTTTTTTATTTCATGAAGTAGGTTAAAATTAATTTCATATAGATTTCGCTTAAAGGAGGTTTCCCCTGCATGAAAGAGGATAAAGTACAGCATTGTTTACCTCGTATCCGTTCCCATTACTCTCAATTCAGTGAAAAAGAAAAGATGATTGCAGATTTTATTATTGCTAATCCAGAAAAAATTATCCACTCCACCATCAGTGGTGTAGCAGAAGAATTGAACGTTGCAGATGCTACAGTCTTCCGATTCTGTAAACGATTGGGATTTAAAGGCTACCAGGCCATGAAGATTTCTCTTGCATCCGACCTGGTGACCCCTATCGAAGATATTCATGAAACAATCAATGAAGGGGACTCTGAGGGTGTTATCGCCCAAAAAGTGTTCAGGTCCAATATCAGAACATTAGAGGATTCTTTAAGCATGCTGAACGAAGAAATGTTTACGAAAGCTATTCGAGGAATGATAGGTGCCAGAAGGATAGAGTTCTACGGGACGGGTGGATCGGGGTTTGTTGCCATGGATGCTCATCATAAGTTCCTCAGAACCGGCATGACCACTACGGCGTACAACGATCCTCATATGCAGCTGATCTCCGCTTCCCAATTGACCGATACAGATGTGATTGTCTTTATCTCTCATTCAGGATCGAACAAAGATCTATTAGAAGTGTTAGACGTAGCGAAGAAGAATCGGGTAACGACCATCGCCATTACTCACTTTGCCAAATCCCCTCTGAGCAACGGGGTCGACATTCCTCTTTTTACGGTATCTCAAGAAACCGAATATCGATCTGAAGCACTTGCTTCAAGAATCAGTCAGCTTAGTATTGTTGATGCCCTCTACGTCAACACCATGATGAAAAGAAAAGATCTATCCAAAGCTTCCCTGCAAAAAATACGTGACGCGATTTCCATTAAGAAAATATAGTCATTATTTGTACCATTTATTCAGGATTTCCTGACGGTTATAAACAAGTAAAGGGACGGACCTTTTTTGGAGGTCCGTCCCTAAACATTACTTCGGATACTTCAGTGCATTCTTTTCCAGCTTCCTATACACTTCTTCTTCTAAGTCGATATCCATTTTATCAGCCAGCTGGACTAAATAAATCAGGACATCAGCCATCTCTTCTTTAATATTCTGACGTGTCGCTTCCACTGCTTCCCGACTTGTTTTCCATTGGAAGTTTTCCAGGAGTTCATTTGCCTCTAATGAAATGGAAATGGCAAGATCCTTTTCATTATGATTGCCATCCCAATTTCGCTCATCCCTGAATTCAATGACTTTTTCACACAGTTGATTCATGTTTTCTCTCCCATTTGTTTATGATCTTTTACCACTTCTTTACTATAACACGGGTGGCAAAAGGATTGTGACAGGGAGGACCGACTATATTCCACTTAAGCTTCCAGTCTTTCAATGATTGTTGCATTTGCCATACCATGGCCTTCGCACATCGTTTGAAGGCCGTATCTTCCTCCAGAACGCTCCAGTTCATGCATCATGCTCACCATGATGCGTGCCCCGCTGGCGCCCAATGGATGTCCCAGGGCAATCGCTCCCCCGTTTGGATTCAGTTTGGAAGGGTCGGCTCCTATCTCTTTTAACCAGGCAAGGGCAACAGGTGCGAATGCTTCATTCACTTCGAAGACATCAATTTCTGACAATGATAATCCTGCTTTCTCCAGGACTTTCTTCGTTGCAGGTATAGGTCCGGTCAACATAAGGGTAGGATCAGATCCGACCACCACGCGGGTATGAACCTTAAATCTTGCCTTCAACCCTAATTCTTCAGCCTTCTCCCGTGTCATTAAAAGAAGTGCGGCAGCCCCATCACTAATTTGGCTTGCATTACCTGCATGAATGATACCATCTTCTTTAAATGCAGGTTTTAAATTTGAAAGCACTTCCAGTGACGTTTCCTTTCTTGGTCCTTCGTCTTTAGAAAACGGAAATACAGTACCATCCGAGCTTTTAACCATAACCTCATAAATTTCCCGGTCGAAATAACCAGCATCTTGAGCATTTAACGCCTTTTGATGACTGGAATATGCGAACTGATCAAGATCTTCACGACTGAATCCATACTCTTCAGCAATCCGTTCTGCAGATAGACCCTGGTGGATGATTTCGTGTTGGCCACTAAGCTTTTCACTAAAGGGAGCCCCCTGGTAGTTTGAACCGATTGGAGTTCTTGACATATTCTCAACCCCGCCAGCAATCACGATATCCATGTCGCCGGAAAGAATTGCTTGTGATGCAAAATGGACAGCCTGCTGGCTCGATCCGCATTGTCGGTCGATTGTCGTACCAGGTACTTCGATGGGAAAACCGGCAATCAATGCAGCCACCCTGGCAATATCACCAGCCTGCTCACCTGATTGAGTAACACATCCTAATATGACATCATCGATTAGCCCAGGGTCAATCCCTGCTCTTTCCACTATCCCTTTCAGCACTTCCCCTGCTAAATCATCGGGCCTCATTTCTTTCAACGAACCCTTTCTTCTCCCAACTGCAGATCGTATTCCTTCAACGATAACAACCTCTCTCATCCTGCTCTTCCTTTCTATAATCCAAGATTCTTCGCTATGATCACTTTCATGATCTCATTTGTCCCTGCATATATACTTGCAACAGGAATATCCCTGTATCTTCTCGCAATTTGATACTCTTCCATGTAGCCGTATCCACCATGAAGCTGCATGCATTCAGTGGCGATTTGCCTTGCCATTTCAGTCAATTTATATTTGGCCATGGAAACCTTCGTCACGACATCTTTCCCATCCATATGTTCGGCGATCAAACCATCGAGGAATACCCTGCCCATCTCAATATCCGTCGCCATTTCCGCCATCTTAAATTGTGTATTCTGAAATTCACCAATCGCCCTTCCGAACGCTTCACGGCTTTTCACATAATCCATCGTGAGAGAAAACATTTCTTCTGAAGCAGTCTGAGCAGCTATTGCGACGATTAGACGTTCTTGCTGGAGCTTATTCATCAGATATTGAAATCCCTTGCCCTCTTCCCCAATCAAATTATCTTTCGGCACCTTGCAATCTTCAAAAATCAGCTCGGCTGTATCCTGACAGTGCAAACCAACTTTATCAAGCTTCCTTCCCCTGGAGAATCCGGGTGAACCCCTTTCAATGGCCAACAAACTGATCCCTTTGTGAGGCGGGCTGATGGTCGTATCTGTTTTGCATGCAACAATCACTAAATCACCTTGAATCCCATTTGTAATGAAGGTCTTTTGACCATTCACAACATAATGGTCCCCCTCAAGCTTAGCCGTCGTTTTAATCCCGGCTAAATCAGATCCTGTACCAGGCTCCGTCATGGCAATGGCCGTAATCATTTTTCCACTCGTGCATGAGGGAAGCCACTTTTTTTTCTGTTCCTCACTTCCATATTCAGATATATAAGGGACTACAATATCATTGTGCAACCCTATCCCGATCAAACCAGAACCTACCCGTTCCAATTCTTCATTGATAATCACGGAAAATCCCCAATCCACTCCGCTTCCACCGTACTCCTCGTCAACGTCGGGACAAAGAAACCCCTGCTCTCCCATCTTCGTCCAAAAGGCCCTAGGAACCATCCTGTTTTTCTCCCATTCATCATAGAAAGGATAGGCCTCTTTTTGTAAAAATTTTCGAAGTGCCTGCCTGAATATGCTATGATCCTTCGTTAAATAATGATGTTTCATACGGACTCGCCCTCCTAACAAAGTGATGCATTTTTATTAAGCGTTTTCATTTTCCGGATAATGAATGAACATGCATTCATTTATTATGCGAACATTTTAGCTTCAACCACTTATTACTTTGGCTGCATTCTAATCGCACCGTCTAATCGGATCGTTTCACCGTTCAGCATTGGATTCTCGAGTATACTCTTCACTAATTGAGCATATTCAGAAGGGTGACCGAGCCTTGGTGGAAAGGGCACCATCTTTCCAAGCGAATTTCTTGTATCATCAGGAAGTGTGTCAAACATCGGGGTATGAAATAACCCTGGAGCAACGGTCATGACTCTTATACCATCCTTTGCAAGCTCCCTGGCAATCGGAAGAGTCATCCCGACCACACCACCTTTAGAAGCACTATAAGCAGCCTGACCAATTTGCCCATCAAATGCAGCAACGGAAGCAGTATTGACGATGACCCCTCTTTCTCCGTGGTCATTTGGTGTATTAGCCATCATCTTTTCTGCAGCCAAGCGTATCACATTGAACGTACCAATTAAGTTAATCTCAATTACTTTGGCAAATCGATCAAGGGAGTGAATCCCTTTTCTACCTACCACTTTACCTGGTGGAGCAATCCCTGCACAATTCACTACTGTATTAAACCCGCCAAAAGCCTGTATCGATCCCTCCATGGCTTCTAACACCTGTTCTTCCTTTGTAACGTCTGTTTTATTAAAGCCAATGGAATCTCCATACTCCTCTTTCAAGGCAGCTGCTCTCTCTTCATTGAGATCCAGTATATACGCCTTACCGCCTTCCTCAATTATCCTTCTTACTGTAGCTTCACCCAGCCCGGATGCACCACCTGTCACTATGGCGACTATTTCTTTCATTTCCACGATAAATCCCTCCACTCATGTTAAGCATATATTATAATTTTAGCGTTGTATGGAGGAAAAAGATATAATGTTTTTAAAATTCTGTCTACTTAAAAACCCCCTTCCCTTACTTACCAAGGATAACGAAGCACCACTTGTTAAGAATAAGAATGTAAGAACCATTTACAAACAGGAGGAAACAACGTTGACTAATAAAAATGATAATCGTGAACGAAAAAATAAATACCCAAACAACAAAAAAAGCGATACTGAATTCTCGAGAGAACTCAATATTCGCAGTGAAGTGACGAAGAAAGATTTAGGAAAATAGATTATAGAAAATGTGAGGACTGCCTTTTATACAGACTTTTTTAATTCGGACATATTGGAAAATCGTCCATTGATTCTGTAATTTGTCCCCGGTTACTTAAATATTCCCATAAAAAAACAGACTCACGAATGAGTCTGTTTTTGGAGTTGTAAAGTTAGATTATGCTTTACGTACGTTAGCTGCTTGTGGTCCACGAGCACCTTGTTCAACGTCGAAAGATACTTCTTGACCTTCGTCAAGAGATTTGAAACCTTCACCTTGGATCGCTGAGAAGTGTACGAATACGTCGTCTCCACCTTCTACTTCGATGAATCCGAAACCTTTTTCTGCGTTAAACCATTTTACTTTACCATTTTCCATGTTTGTTGCCTCCTAAAGTGCTTTACACACAATGTATTACTATTCTTGCGATATCAGGTGAAAAATCAAATCTTGTTCTTCCCTCGTATACCGGACAAAAATAATTCTTCTATAGAATAACAGTAATGAAACAAATAAGCAAGTTCTTCAAGGAGAAGTTTTGAAAGTCAGACCTCTGACAAAACCTCCCCCCATCAAATGGTCTCTTGATAAGGCTAATGATTACTACCTTAACGCACGTTAAAGCGCTACCATTTTATTTATCAAGATTTATCACTAATGGGACTCTAAAATGAAGGATAAACTGTGGTATAATGAGAGAATATGAAAGGGAGTGCCCAATGAAATCAACAAAAAATCGTTTTAGTAATGGCGCAATGGTTACGATAAAGGAAACTGGCGAAACAGTGACAATATTGAAATGGCAATACGTTAAAAATATGAAGCGATTCTCATATATCGTAAAAGAACATCCTGGCACATTTTATTTTGAGGAAGAATTAGAAGTCAACTAAAAAGAAGTGATCTTATCTTAATATGATTTTGACAAGGACTCTTACGTGAATTCCAATAGAGTCCTTTTTACTTTAATGGCAAGATGACTCCTATCGTTTAACGCTGAGAACCTTTATAAAGATTGGTCTACATATAAAAGAAGAAAGCCTGCATCTTTTAAAAGATGCAGGCTTTCTTTATGTATGACCTGTGAGGGATTCGAACCCACGACCCCTTCCCTGTCAAGGAAGTGCTCTCCCACTGAGCTAACAAGTCGCAATGGAAGGTATATATTAAATTATAGTCATGATGAGAAAAATGTCAATCATTTTTTGTTTTATTTATTTTTCTTCTGGGAAATCACGTATGAAAGAACATTCGTTCGCATATACTGTGAGTACCCTTCCAGGAGAGGAGCTCACAAATGAATACGGTATTACAGCGCTCATTCATGGACCAACGCCCCATTGAAATCATCTATATGACTCCTGAGTCCATTTGTACGAAAAGAAAAATCATAGTAAAAAAAATCGATGGGGATATTATTCTGGCTTATTGCTTATTACGAAAAGAGTTCCGCAGATTCAGGTTACATGATATTTTGGCCGCTTATCCCCTTCTTCCTTATAAGAAACGGACCATATCTTAATTGGAAACTAAAATACGTGAGGCTGACCTAATAAAGGGTCAGCCTCACGTATCATTGTTTATGCTGTTGCTTTTTTTGGTGTTTTGTCTTCTCTTTTAATGAAGAATTGTAACGCGAGCATCACAGCAAATAATACTAAACCTATGATGTCTGTGCTTCCCTCCGGGTAGATCAGCATTAATCCGGCTGCTACACAAAGGAAACGTTCAATCACATACACTCTTCTGTACCAATACCCGATCATCCCTGCCCCTATGGCCATCATTCCGGTTATTGCCGTAAAGACAACCCATAATAATCTCGGGATTGTTGTATCAATCATCAGCAACTCAGGAGACAGGACGAACATATACGGAATAATAAAGGCGGCAATCGCTAATTTAGCAGAATTGACACCGGTCCGTATCGGCTCTCCCCCTGACACCCCGGCGGCGGCAAATGCTGCAAGAGCCACGGGTGGCGTAATATCTGCAATGATACCAAAGTAAAAGACAAATAAGTGAGCCGCTAACTCAGGTGCACCTAACAGTATGATCGCAGGTGCCGCGATTGTGGACGTGATTACATAATTGGCCGTTGTCGGTGATCCCATACCTAATACAATCGATGCAATCATCGTAAATACCAGGGTCAGGATTAATTTACCTTCTGATGAATTTGTTAGATCAGCAGCAAGGTCAACTAAACCATTCGCAAGTGTAAGCCCTAATCCCGTTTTCGTCACTACGCCGACAATCATCCCTGCAGCCGCAGTTGCTACAGCTACGGAAAGCGCAGTACGTGCACCGTCTACGAGTGCGTCTACAGCATCTTTAAAGCCAATCCTTGTCTCTTTTCGAATCGCGCTAATCACGATCGTAGCAACAATTGACCAAAGTGCTGCACGCATAACACTCATACCGCTGACTAATAAAATAATGACCGTAAGAATCGGCATCAATAAGTAAATTTTCTTTAAAACTTCTTTACGATTAGGCATTTCTTCGTCTGAAAGACCGCGAAGACCGATTCGCTTCGCTTCAAAATGAGTCATAATCCAAATTCCTGTAAAGTACAAAAGAGCAGGAATGGTGGCTGCCTTTGCGATATCCCAGTAAGAGATTCCACCGATGAATTCAACCATCAAGAATGCTGCAGCTCCCATGATCGGCGGCATTAACTGACCACCCGTAGAGGCTGCAGCCTCTACTCCACCTGCAAACTCTTTACGATAGCCGAGCTTTTTCATCATTGGAATCGTAAAGGAACCAGATGTTACAACGTTCGCCACGGAACTCCCGCTGATCGTTCCTTGCAGGGCACTCGAGAAGATTGCAACCTTAGCAGGCCCACCAGTGCGCTTACCGGCAATGGCCACAGCTAAATCATTGAAATATTGCCCTACGCCTGTTTTAACGAGGAAGGCCCCGAATAATAAGAATAGGAAGATGAAGGTTGCTGAAACATATAGTGGCGTTCCAAGAATCCCTTCACTTGTAAAGAACATCGTCTTAACAATATCGTCCCAATCATATCCCCTGTGCGCAAGGAATCCAGGCATCAACCGCCCGTAATACATATAGAGAATGAAAGTAGAGGCGATAATCGTGATGGGTAATCCGACTGCACGACGGGTTGCCTCCAATACTAAGATCATCGCAGCAAAACCAACATAAAAATCAAGTGATGTCATGATGCCGACTCTGCTGACTATGTCATCTTGCATAATCGGCCAGTATGCACCAATTCCTACAGATATGACAGAGAGAACGACGTCATACCAAGCCACTTTATCTTTTCGCAGATTCTTTTTCCTGGCAGGAAAAAGAAGAAAGACAAGTGACAAAGCAAACCCTAAATGAATGGATAATAATAATTGTCTAGGGATAAATTGAAAGATCGATGCGACTAATTGAAATAATGAAAATGCTAATAGACCATAGAAAATCACCCATTTAAACAGTCCATGATGAAGCTTTCTCGTTGATGATTCAGGATCATATTTTTCTAATAATTCTTGTTGTTGTTCGGAGGTTAATGATTCGAATTCTTTATCTTTTTCCAACAACGGTCACTCCTTTCCACTGATCATATAGTGTTTGTTTCTTTAAATGCACTCGAACGACAGAGCCTTTATCGAAATAGTCAGCTAAAGGATAGACTTTGCCATCCAATACGAGACGATGATTGGCTACCACTTGTCCGATGCGAATATCAATGTATGGAAACACTTTATTCATATTTGAAATTAAGTATTTTCCTTCTTCAGTCATCTCGAAGGTTTCATTTCCTTCTGCATTTGCAGGCATACCAATTGCAGTATCCTCATAAAGCAACCTTGTCTGTTGAATTTGGTTTGTAGATTGGCGATAAAACTCTTCTACTTCTGAGAGATGAATAGAATGAGTGTAACGAACTGAAAAGGTATGATCTTCAGGAAGTGTAAAAAGGACGGAATCATCCTCAGTATTCCTCGGTTCGATTACCAGATATGTTTGAAAGGGAATAAAGGTGATGAATAAAAGAACAAGAATAATGAGAATTGTTCCTATGAATGAAATTTTCTTCATAACAAAGTCCCCACCATTCCATTTATTACTGCTGTACTTATCATTTTTTTAGTCTATACCAAAACAAAAGAATAGACCGTTTTATGCGGCCTATCCCTTCGTCAATCTGCTGGTGTGGATCTATTCCATTGAAACGCCTTTTTCATCAAAGTATTTCTTCGCACCAGGATGTAATTCAATCCCCATACCCTTTAGTCCATCTTCAGCCTTGATTAACTCACCTTTGGCATGAGTGATTGCATCTGTATTTTCAAAAATGGCTTTTGTAACGTCGTAGATTACATCTTCGGAAATATCAGCATTTGTTACTAACATTGCACGAACCGCAACCGTTGTAACTGCCTCATCGACTTTACTATACGTCCCTGAAGGAATTTCATCCTCAGAGTAGTATGGATACTTCTCGATCAGCTCACTGATCTTACCGGATTCAACCGGTACGATTGTGATATCTTCCGTTGCGGCCAATCCTTCAACCGCTCCTGTTGGAGTACCTGAAGTAATGAACGCCGCATCGATTGTACCATCCTGGATACCAGTGGTTGAATCATCAAATGATAAATTACGAGCTTCTAAATCTTCTAGCGTAATTCCGTGAACCTCAAGGATTTGTTTCGCGTTCAGTAACGTTCCAGATCCGGCTTCACCGACAGAAACTACTTTACCTTTCAGATCTTCAACGGACTTGATACCTGAATCCTTTGTTGTAACGATTTGAATCGTTTCAGGATATAGAGTGGCAATTCCTCTTGCGTTTTCTACTTTATTATCGCTGAACATTTCAGTTCCTTCCGATGCATAAGATGCGATGTCGGTTTGTGTAAAAGCGATTTCAGTTTTACTGTCTTTAATGGCAGCCATATTCTCAGCCGATGCCCCTGAAGTGGATGCCGAGGATTTGATTCCTGTTTCATCTTCAATGATCTTAGCGAATGTTCCGCCTAACGGGTAATATGTACCCCCTGTTCCACCTGTAGCAATCCCAATGAAGTCAACCTCTTTGTTACCTTCACCCTCAGATGATCCTCCGCCTGATCCGCCGCCACATGCAGCAAGAATGACAGATAGAACTAGAAGTATTGCAGTGCTTAGATAAAAACTGCGTTTTTTCATATTCTAATTCCCCCCTATTAAATTTCTACTTTACCGAAATAATTGTAACACAGTCTGTAACAATCTTGTCAAATCAAATACATAAAATTTTAACAATCTTTATAAAAAAACCATCCTACAATCTTTACACTCTGATTGAAATCTGTTGTACGGCTTGTTCTTGTCATATCAATCATTTTACAAATGTATACAGAATGTATAAAGCGATTACATTTCTCCGCTGAATTTTCTTCCACCACGCATGTTTGTTCACAGTAAAAAGACTGGATGGGAATTATTCCTCTCCAGTCCATCTGTTATATATCAGGAAATGATCTAGCCTATTAATTCCTCATCCTCAAATTTCATCTTATCTTCTTCTGAAATATTTTCTTCAAGGTCCCTTAAGCTATGTGCGATTCTAGAAGAAGCATTTGCCGCAATACTTGCCACGATATCATCCAAAAAGGTATGAACACCATTCCCGTTCTTTGTATCGAGGTCACGGATGATACCGATCTTATTTTTATCAAGATGCCCAAAAGTGGTAACAGCGATACTCCCATATCCTAATGCTGCACCTAAAGCAATGGTCTCGTCTACTCCAAACAACCCTTCATCTGATTCTACAATCGATTGAAGTGGTTCTGAAAGCTTCTTCTCTTCAGCAAGTTGATCCAGTTCTACCCCCACAAGAATCGCATGCTGAATCTCTCTTTTTAACAACACTCTCTTCACACTCTCGATACAATCTTCCATATTTAACTCATGATTATATGGATACTGCATTTCATAGACGATTTCAGCAATATCTTCTATTGATACACCTCTGTCTTTCAGCTTCTGTAATGCAGCTTTCGTTACATCCCTTGAATGTACAGGTTTATTCATTGAGATACCCCTTTCTGGACAGTCCATAAACTTACATGAATTATACCATTCTTTTGAATTTTCGTATTGCAATCCGCTTTAGGGAATTATCGGGGAGAATATGATACAATCTTTCTGTAAACGTTAACACTGATTATAGGAGGCTATCGTCATGACAACCGCAAGAGGAACTGTAACCGAATTAAACCTCTTTAGTAAAGAACTGAATGAAGAGATTAAGATGCTCGTATACCTGCCAGCTACTTTTTCTCCCCTCTATAAATATTCTCTACTGATCACCCAGGATGGCAAGGACTATTTCCAGCTAGGAAGAATACCTCGTCTTGCTGATGAACTTCTTGAAAATAGGGAAATAGAAAACATGATTATCGTGGGAGTTCCATATAAAGATGTTGAGGACCGGAGAAGAAAATACCATCCGCATGGTGAAGAAAATGATGCTTACATTCGCTTTTTAGCACATGAATTGGTCCCGTATCTGGACGAGCATTACCCAACTTATCATATGGGAATGGGACGTGCCCTGGTTGGTGATTCATTAGGAGCGACTGTCTCATTGATGACTGCATTAAAATACCCAAATACATTTGGTAAGATTCTCCTGCAGTCACCTTTCGTCAACGAGAAAGTGTTGGAAGCCGTAGAAAACTTCTCACAACCTCACCTGTTAAGCATTTACCATATAATTGGTAAACAGGAAACAGAGGTGAAAACTACGGACGGCAAAGTAAAAGACTTCTTAAAGCCGAACCGTAAGCTTCACGAAACATTCGATATAAAAGGATTCTCTTCCTTTTACGATGAGTTCGACGGAGATCATACGTGGAAACATTGGCAACCGGATTTGAGACGCGCTTTGAAGATGATGTTTAACTAAACCCCGACCAGGCAAGGGACCACCCTTGCCTCTCTTTATTTCAAGGCAGGGAGTTTCCGGCACCACTTGATAAAAGGAGATCCTATCCGTTCGCCCTATATTAAATTTTTGAAAAATTTGCTATACTATACGTAATACAAAGATAGTTAAATAGAGGAGGATTGAAGAAAATGAATTATGGTATAGTCATTTTCCCATCGAAAAAGCTGCAGGATATCGCAAACTCTTATAGGAAACGCTATGATCCTCATTATGCATTGGTTCCACCACATTTGACATTAAAGAATGTCTTTAGTGCAGATGATGATCAAATCAAAGAAATAGCTGATAAATTAAATGTTATTTCAAAGAAATACGATCCCTTCAATTTAAAAGTGTACAAAGTAAGTTCTTTTCAGCCTGTGAACAATGTAATCTATTTCAAGGTGAACTCCACTCCTGAACTGCAAGGGTTACACGATGACATGCATAGTCAAAACTTCATGGGTGACGAGCCGGAATTCGCTTTCGTTCCTCACATTACTGTCGCTCAAAAGCTTTCCAATGATGAACACTCGGATATATTTGGATCCCTGCGTATGCTGGGAATCGATCATGAAGAAACCATTGACCGATTCCACTTGTTATATCAATTGGAAAACGGCTCGTGGACAGTATACGAAACCTTCCGTTTAGGAAAGGAAGAGTAAGAGTTGAAGGTCGAAGTTGCAAAAACAGAAGAGCAGATCCAAGAGGTATTCAACATAAGAAAGACCGTGTTTGTGGAAGAACAAAAGGTTCCATTTGAAGAAGAAATCGATGAATTCGAAAACGATTCCACTCATTTTGTCCTTTACGACCAAACACACGCGGTAGGTGCAGGACGTTTCCGTATACTTGATGGAGTCGGGAAAGTTGAAAGAATATGCGTTTTAGAATCCGTCAGGGGACAAGGAGCTGGTCGTGAAATCATGCTTGCCATTGAAAAATATGCGATGCAGGGGCACTTATCCCAATTAAAGTTAAATGCCCAGACTTATGCCATCCCTTTTTATGAAGGCTTAGGGTACAAGGTTACATCTGATGAATTTCTGGACGCAGGAATCCCTCATAAAACAATGAAGAAGGATATTTAAAAGGAACGGGTAATTAAGCAATTCTGCTTAATTACCCGTTCCTTTTTTGCTTCTGGCAAATCATATTAAGAAGTATATTACAATATCAACTCGTCGATAATGGGAAAGTGTATGGGAAGGGGGATCCTTATGGGAATCACATCGATTGCCATCGAGTTAATCGTAGGATATTTTGCCTTATTGATTCTTACAAAAATACTTGGTAAAACTCAAATCACTCAAATATCTGCCTTTGATTTCATTTCAGCATTAATTCTTGGTGAACTTGTAGGGAATTCCCTTTATGATGGAAAAACCACTGTTCTTCCTATCCTTGCTGCCATTTTTATCTGGGGGAGTTTGATCTTTTCAACAGAGTATTTCACCCAGAAATCCCGACGCTTTCGCCATATGCTGGAAGGTACGCCTGCCTTAGTCATTAATAAAGGGAAGATCAACTTCGATGAGCTGAAGAAAAATCACTTAGATCTCAATCAACTGCAGCATCTGCTTCGTGCAAAAGATATTTTCTCAGTAAGGGAATGTGAATTTGCACTTTTAGAGTCCGACGGTACGCTGAGTGTGATTAGAAAACCGCTTTATGAAATCGTACAGCGTCAAGACCTAAATATACCGGCAAAAAATGCTTCCCTCCCTCTTTCTTTAATTGTGGATGGAGAAATCGTTTACGATAATTTAAAGCTGGCCGAACAAAGGGAGGATTGGCTATTAAGCGAAATAAAAAAACAAGGCTTCCTCTCCTCCAAGGACGTTATGTATGCAGAGTGGGAAGAAGGAGAAAGCCTTTTAGTACAAGGTTATTAAAGGGGCTTAATGATGAGTTCATTGTTACTAATCGTGAACGATAGGAGTTTCTTTCGTTCAAGACTGGTAAGATAAGCTGTTACCGATGTCCTGAACAAAAGCCATTGCCCCACATATGATACGGTTATTTTGTGTAAATTCAAATACTCTTTTATGATCTTTTCAAAAGAATAGCCCTCTTTACTACCATTTACTAGTGTTAGAAGAGAATTCATACGTTCTTCATGAAGATCGATATTCTCCTGAACTGTATTAATAAAGTTTACTTCAAAGTCCCCGTGTCCCGGAATCGCTCCTTTGCATGGTATGTGAAGGAGTTTTTCTAATGAATCCAGTGTTTGATCTGCATCAATGATAAACGGAATGACATGTTTTTCCAACGTATCCCTGCCAAAATAACTGTCCGCTGCATATAAAACATCATCAACAAGCAACCCTACCTGACCATACGAATGACCCGGTAAGTCAATCGCTTCAAAAGTGAAAGGTCCAATGCTATTTTCACCGATCCTCAACTCATTATCAATGACAACTGATTGTCCTTCAAGAAACTTATTTCTCAAATCGTTTATGGGATTAGCGCCATTAAATAGATAAATCGGTTCCAGGACCGAATTCTCCATGATCGCTTTTTCAAGTTTTGGAGCAAACAATGGTGTCCCTTGTTTTTTCTTCAGGAAGTGAGCTCCTCCAAAATGATCTGTGTGGGCGTGGGTGATGACACAATAATCCAAGGGGAGTCCCTCATTGGTTAAGGTTCTGATCACTTTCTTCATGGCAGCATCATCCAAACCACTGTCAACAAGAATACCCTTTCCTTCTTTGATGCAGTATCCAATGTTAACGCTCCCTGTAAATGCATAGCATTGCTCGGCAAGGTTTTGTAATTTCAAGTGATTACCTCCAAATATGTCCGGGGCCTGATATCAGCAGTTAAATAAAAAATCTCAATAAGGAATGATCTTTTTGGGATTTTTCAAAGTGCCTAAAAAAGCCCCACAAACTTCTTTAAACATATTCGTTAAAGAGCTTTCCTTTTCCTGTTAGCTGGGCTAATAATGTTGTTTGGATGGATGGTTTAGAGAGTGCTTGGTTTGAATTTTTGCGTTGTTTTGATTGAAGTACATGATAGGACGATTCAGCTTCTTCAGTATGTGCTTGAGTTTTATTTTTCATGGGCTTTACAGGTTGCACGGGGAGAAAGGTAAATGGATGTTTTTCAACTTTTATTTCTCGTTCCTGATACTGTTTATATTGATGGTGGGGAATTGGAGCAATGTATCCCATTTTCATTACCTCCTTGGTAGTAGTTACCCATATAGGGTGGTACATTAAACTTTATTTAGGCTTTATCGATTCTGGGGTCTGTACAGGTTTTGTTGAAATATGTATCATGCCTGGATGAATAATCTGACCAGTCCTACACCTTGGTAAAAAAATAAATAGGAGAATTAACATAAAATACGTGTTGGCACGCACCTTTATGTACATTCTCCTTCATTTTATTTATAACTTTTATTTCTTCCCCTTGTTTAACATATTGGAGATGGTTCCAAAGTCTAATTGCTTTCCATCGTTCACGATCGACTGCACAATCTTATTTTCCATTTCCTTGTTTACGGGTTTATTGGCAATTTTAGATACGCGTTTAATGACGCTTCTAACGGTTGCTTCATCTTTGAAGTTTGCATTTTGTAATGAGTTCGCAAGCTCTAACACCTCGTTCATGTTTACGCCTGTCTTCTTCTCTAGATTCTTAAAAAAGTTGTTATTCATTTCCTTCACGCCTCCTTTTAACTATAAGCATCATATGTAAAAAACCCAGGAGCGTGATTAAGAATTGATATTTCTGAAGGTTTTACATGTTTTTCTTTAATTTAGATTCACTATTAAAAAAATAGCTCTCTCTCGTTAACCTTGTTGGTATCTACACAGAGAAAGTATGGCCGATGAGCATACTCATTTGGGTCTCACCCACTGGCATTACATATAACTGTGTTAGCGTTTGTTCCAAAAACAAACTATCTACAAAAGAGCACAAAATCAACCTCATTATGATAGGTCAAAAATTAGTTAATTGCTCAATGTTTATCGTTATTACCTGCCGAGGATTTAGCTTGTTTTATGACACCATTTAGCTCTGTCACAAAAAAACTATGAAAGATGGTGAGGGGAACTGCGTAGACTCCTGCGGAAGTACGGTCGTGCCGAGACCCCGTTCGGCTAAGCTGAGGGGGCTCGGCCGAACGCTAGCTGCAAGCGAAGCGGTTCCCCTCACCATCCAGCACTCTCTGATTGACAGAGCCTGAGCAGACCATAAGTAAAATCAACAATCATTGTGAAAAGAGCCTAAAAACAAAAAGACAGCATCTCTCTAATGAGGATTCTGCCTTTTGTACCCCTTTCTAACAGAAGCTTGCTCCAACGATAATCAAGAGAATGAAAAGCACAACGATCAATACAAATGTTGAGCCATAACCGCCGCCGCCATATCCACAGCCACCGTATCCATATCCATACATATAATTTCACCTCTCTTTTACCTTAAGTCTCTTATAACATATGTATAGAGAGAACAATACGTATGGGCTTTTGGAGAATTTATTGTGTGTTTGTCCAATTGTACAGGTCGAAGGTCAGGTTTCCTTCGCGGTCCAGTTGGGCAAGGAATATGGATTCAACTTGCAATTGTCTTTTGGCTAGTTCTTTTTGTAACCAGGGCAGGGGAAACCCTACTTCTCGCAGAGCTTCTTCATCTATTTCCCCATCTGAAATGACTGCCTGTGGAGGAGTGGACTTTTGTGAGATTTTATATACATCTTCTCGAACAAGCGGCCTTTTTTGTCTTTTGAGCAAAACACTTAGATCTCCGTTGGTGTCCAGTGACGCGAACTCCACATCTGCAGCTCTGAAAACGTCTTTCTTTCTCAATTGTTCCAGCAGTTCATCAACGGAATAATGTTCTTTCTTTAATGCCTTCTCATCAATATTTCCATCCTTTATGAAAACAGTCGGTTTCCCCTCAGCAAATCGTCTAAATCGAACGCTCTTAAGAGAAAGAAAGGAGAAAATGAGTGGAAAGGTAAACCATAAAAAGATGCTCATCAGTCCTTCACTTAAGGGAAGACCCAGATCCATCGAAAGTGTCCCTGCAATGCTCCCAACCGTGATTCCTGTAATGTACTCAAAAAAAGACAATTTAGATAGTTGTTTCTTCCCAAGTAACTTGGTTATTGCAAATAAGGAAAGTAAGATAAATATACTGCGTAACGCCACCTCTAAGTATTCAGGCATCGTTCTTCACCTCTATCATCCTTTAGGTTTGAAAAGGAGTGCCCCGATGAAACCGAATATGATCGCGGACGAGATCCCTGAGCTTGTCACTTCAAACATCCCGGTCAGGACTCCCACTATCCCATGTTCCTGTGATTCCTGCATGGCACCATTGACCAGGGCGTTACCGAAACTTGTTATGGGAATGGTCGCTCCTGCACCGGCAAAATCAATGAGAGGTTCATACAATCCAAATCCTGAAAAAACCGCCCCTGCCACAACTAGTAAACTTAGTGTGTGGGCTGGAGTTAATTTAGCAACATCAAACAGTAATTGACCAATCACACAAATAATCCCACCTACTGTAAAGGCCCAAAAAAACATCGCTAACACTTCGTTTCCTCCTTTCCTTTACATGTATTCTATGGAAACCGCATGAGCAATACAGGGTATTGTTTCTCCTTGCTGAAATGTCAATGGTGATAACAAGGCTCCCGTCGCCACAACCAAGATGCGTTTATATGTCCCTTTTTTCATTTCATTTAATAGGTGACCGTACAGGACTGTAGCTGAACAGCCTGGACCACTGGCTCCGGATTGGACCGGCTGATTTTCTCCATAAATCAGTAATCCACAATCTTTAAATTGATGATCCGAGAAGTTGTATCCTTTTTCTTTCAGCATTTCAACAGCTGTCCGCCTGCCGATCTTAGCCAGATCTCCTGTGATGATCAGATCGTAATAAGAAGGATCTCTCCCCAGATCTTGAAAATGACCTGCAATCGTATCAGCTGCAGCTGGTGCCATGGCTCCTCCCATGTTAAAAGGATCTTTCAATCCCATATCCATCACCTTGCCGATGGTTGCAGAGGTAACTCTCGGTGTGGGGGCCGTAACAGCCTTTCCTTCTCCAATTACTGCGAAACCAGCACCTGTTACAGTCCACTGAGCTGTTGGAGGCTTTTGACCGCCATATTCAGTCGGGTACCGGAATTGTCTCTCAGTTGCGGAATTATGGCTGGATGCCCCTGTCACCACATGCTGAGCCCCATGATAGTTAACCAGGAATGCAGATAATGCCAAACCCTCCATCGACGTTGAGCATGCTCCGAATAATCCGAAGTATGGGATTCCATTGGTCCTGGCAGCAAAACTTGATGGGGTAATTTGATTAATTAGATCCCCCGTAAGGAAAAACTGTACATCGCTTTTTTGGAGAGACTGTTTTTCCAACGCAATTTGAACTGCATCTTCAATGAGAGTTCGATTGGCTTTTTCATATGTGTCCTGTCCCATCCACAGGTCATCATAAAACTGATCAAAGTCGGAAGCTAAGTTCCCTTTTTTTTCAAATGGACCGCCTACTACACCGGTAGACAGTATGGCCGGATGTGTAGGAAAGACCCATGACCTTGAACCCCGAAGCATTATATCACCCCCAGTTGAATTAAGATTGTTTTGATTAATGCTACGATAAAGGCCGAGAATACTCCAAATACAATAACCGAACCTGCAAGCTTGAATATATTACCGCCGACCCCCAAGACATATCCTTCCGTTTTATGTTCGATGGCTGCTGATATAACTGAGTTTCCAAAACCCGTGACAGGGACAGCACTACCCGCTCCTGCGAATTGACCGATATGATCATACACGCCAAAGCCCGTCAGAAGCATTGATATAAATACCATGGTGGCAACAGTTGGATTCCCTGCCGTCTGCTCAGTGAAATTAAAGAAATAAATATATATATACGTAATGACCTGACCGACTAAGCAGAAGAATCCCCCCACAAAGAAAGCCTTTAGTACATTTTTAAGTAGAGGTCTCTTTGTTTCGTATTGTTTTTCCAACTGTTCGTATTTTTTCTGTTCGGCTGTTTTTGGTGATTTCCCCACAAAACATTCCTCCTACGTCTTTTCCTTTTGAAGCTTCACAATATCCTGGAACTTCTTTTCCGCATCTTTCTTTGAAATCGAACCTTTCTTAAGCTTTTCCTTTAAACGGATGGTTTCAAGAAATATCTTGTAATCACTGGACAATATAAAGTCTTCATCCGGATATTTATCTTCTAAATAACGATCCATCTTTTTTTCGATTTTCTTCATATGAAATCTTTGCAGGTGCTTCACTTTATATACAACGAGCGTTTCTTCTTTTCCTTGAATGACCGCTACATCATAAAGCTCTTTCATTTTCGAAATTTCCCTCTTAATGGCATGTCCATAGCTGTCTGTTTCAGGGTTATCCACTAATTCAATGGGTGGTGGATCGGTTTTCTTCATTAGCGCAATCTTGCTGTCGTTTCCATCTTCCTTATTCGTGCACCCTATCAAGACGAGTAAAGTTAGTGGAACGATGATCCGTTTTTTGTTCATGACATATCCCTCTTTTATTTGTACTCATGTTTTATTTTTTTCTTAAAGTGAGATTTTATGAAAAAAAAAAGACTGCCCATTTTGAGCAGCCTATCTTTTCTTCACTTTTGATCCACAACCGCATCCTTTTTTCTTAATGGGGGAATTCGTTGGTTTCTTGCTATTTGTAGAAGTATTCTTCATAATGATCGCCCTCCTTTTACCATCACCCTTACGACCATTATATGTGCGATAGCGCAAGCTTGTTTCCACTAATTACCTATTGAGCTACTCTCTTATCCAACTTTGGACAGCCGCCTCTAATATGGAAGCAACTCCAGCAACTGCCAATATTGTGATAATCGGGATGAAAAATTGAGGAAAAAAAATATTCCCTGCATATAGGAATACAGCAACCCACATACCTGTACACCAATAACATGATAATAGCTCCCCTATAAACCCTTTTATTCCACCTTTTTTGGGTAAAAGGAATATTTCTTCCACCCCTTCTTCTGACATTTCAGGTACTTCATCAAAAAAAGGAGACCTTAAGAATTCCGTTATTTTATCAAATACGATGAGGTGAGTCATTCTAAACACAGCAATACCCAATATCATTATGTCAAGTATCTCCATATTCCCACTCCTTATATAAACTATATCCCGCCCAATTTAGTCAAAAGGGGCATTTGTCCGTTACCCAATTTCCTCTTCTACAATATGTTATTAGTGTAGTGAAAATTATTTAAGGAGGAAAATTCTTATGGGTTGCGGTAATTACAGAAAAGATGACATTGCAGGTGCAAGAGACCGCGGTTGTGTATGCCTTGCTGTTCGCGCTATTAAAGATGTTCAAGATGCAGCAGATCAAGACTGTTTCGACTGTAAAAATGATTGTTTTCTTGAGCCATTAGGATCTTTGGTAAGTCCAGTTGGAAATGCACCAAATACTCGTGTTTTCAAACTTTATAATAAAAAAGGAGACCTATTCAAGGTTCACCCTAAACATTATTGCTGGAAAACACCTTACTTCCGTGTGAAGAATGTATTTGACGACTGCTGTGCCACACTTCAAGTATTGAAGAAAGTTCATGTTACAGGTGAAGACGTAGAATCAGAAGACGAATTAATGGGGTTAAACAATAACTTTATTTACGAATTGACTGGAGATTGTATCACAGTTGATCTGGATTGCTTCTGCGCTATTCAATGTATCGATGATGTAAGAGTAGAAGGAGTTTGTGACTAATCAGCACGAGAATAAAAAGCCAGTCGGAAATTCCGGCTGGCTTCTTTTATTTCAATCCAATGATTTTGATCGCCTTTATAGAATTCCTTTTTAAAGTGATTTCTTCACCTTGAAACGTCTTAATATCAATGGATGCGCCATCTGCACTGGTTAATACACCACGATACACCCCTTCTTCTGTTTGAAACGCACATGGAAATGGAGCTCTCCCCATAATACTCTGTTGCATATATTCAATTTTCCCATCCAGATCCAGGTCTTTAAATGGAGTAAGTGGTTTAAAGTAACTGTCATGTGAGTGTTCCAGCCCTAATTCACCTTGATTTGGTTCTTCACTATTAGGAGTCTCTTTTATAATGGGCCGAACCTCTTGAGTTTCTCTTTTTACAATCGTATGATACTCTGGCTGTTTTAACCTCCCTAATGGAGTAGCTTCAAATAACTCAGAGCTTTTCCTTTTCATTTCGATTGGCTGGGTGTTTCTTTCTTCTTTTTTTGGTTGAACGATACTTGACGACCCTCTATAGACTTCCTGCATGCTGCTTTTCACATCATTCATTCTGGGTTGATGTATATATAATAGTGGCTTTTTCTGTCTATTCAATCCTATCCCTCCTTACCTTCTACATTTATATGTATGCAGGAAATGCCTATGAGTTTCTTATTAGCTATAGATAAATACTATCTCTACATAACAAAAGAACCCCGGCTACAATGAAATTTCTGCAACCAGGGTTCCGTATGTCAATATTATTAACCTAATACATGATAACCGGAGTCTACATGCAGGTTCTCACCTGTAATCCCTCTTGAATAATCACTAAATAGGAATACAGCCGTATCACCGACTTCTTCTTGTGTTGTATTGCGGCGGAGCGGAGCACGCTCTTCGATTTCTTTCAGTATGCTGTTGAAGTCACCAACACCTTTAGCAGACAAAGTGCGGATCGGTCCTGCAGAGATCGCGTTCACACGAATGCCGTGCTTACCAAGATCGCTGGCAAGATATTTCACACTCGCTTCAAGAGATGCTTTTGCTACACCCATTACGTTGTAGTTTTGCATCACTCTCTCTCCACCAAGGTATGTCATCGAAACGATACTTCCACCTTCAGTCATAAGATCCTTCGCTACTTTAGCAACTGCTGTCAAGGAGTATGAGCTGATATTATGAGCCAGAAGGAACCCGTCTCTTGTTGTATTCATGTAATCACCAGCAAGCTCCTCTTTATTGGCAAAAGCGATACAGTGGGCAAGTCCATGAATCACTCCGGCTTCTTCCTTAATCGTTGCAAAGCATTTTTCGATGTCTTCATCACTTGTTACATCACAAGGAAGCACTAATGAATCTTCTCCACCTTCCAAAGTCTCGGCAAGATCTCTAACACCTTTTTCAAAACGCTCACCTGCATATGTAAAGATCAAACGTGCACCTGATTGATGTAAGGAACGGGCAATTCCCCATGCTATACTGCGTTTATTCGCAACTCCCATTACGACATATGTTTTACCTTTTAATGAAAGAGTCATTGTAATCCTCCTATTTTATACATGTTATTAGTACCTGATACTAATTCTACAGTAATACACCACAAAAGAAAAGAAGAATTCCTACAGGATTCGCCTTTTAACTTCTTCGATTTGAACTAAATGCCTTTGTTCATGTTTACCGAGAAGCTCTAACACTTGCCAAATGGGCATATCTCCAAATCGATGATGGTTCATGGATCGACTTTTCAAACCATCTTCTGTGTATAATTCCAGGAAACGTGTAGTGAATGACCGGGATTCATCTAAGGCTAGAATTAAATCTTCCTTTTTTTGAAACTGAGAGGTTGGTTCGATTGGTGCCTTCAATTTCTTAGAAGAATCATCAAATACGGATAAATCAGCTCTATTTTCACATGTTCCTGATTGATTCTCTGCTGACTCGAGTGCCAATGTTAAAAATCTTTTTTCAGCTCCAGCCAGATGGAGAACAATTTGAGCTATGCTCCATTCCTCTGGCGAAGGCTTTTCATTCAGCTTCTCAACAGTTACCTCCATGAAGCTTCCTTTCAGCCTATCTCTGATTTCAATTACTTTTGATTCCCACATTTTCATTCCTCCCTTTAGTATTTCTCTCTTATTAGATATTAGTGGTAAGAGTGTAAACTCCTCTAAAAAATAGTCTCTTTTCGCAAAGATTGTTGTTTTCTACCATAGATTCTGCCAGGGCTCTGTCAACCAGTGTGTGCTGGATGGTGAGGGGAACCGCTTCGCTTGCAGCTAGCGTTCGGCCGAGCCTCCTCAGCTTAGCCGAACGGGGTCTCGCCACGCCCAAAATCCGCCGGAGTCTAAGCAATTCCCCTCACCATCTTTAACAGAATTTTCATGACAGAGCTTCAAGGTGTGCAAGAAAACAAGGTAACAAGAAAAAATATTTCTTCTTTCTTAAAAGGAAAGTCAATCTCTACTTACCTTAAAATGAGATTGTTTGCTAAAATTCTTATTGTTATTATTCCCCATTAAGGATACATGCTCAGAAAGTTGATTCTCGCTGCAGGATGCTCGACTCCTGCGGGAATAGCTGGACAGTACGAAAAGCGGAGGGGCTTTGCCTAGGGGCGACAAGCATAAGACGAGTCTGCTGGAAAGGCGCTCTTTGCCTTTTTGGCAGACTTGGCTTATGACCTCGAGCCCCTAAGCCCCGTAGCTGGACAGGTGAGACCCCGGAGGCGCAGCCGAGGAGGCTCACCGCCAGCCCCGCGGAAAGCGAGCATCCTGGAGCGGAAAGCAACTATTACTTCCCCTCTACAATAGCAACAAACTATACGAAAAGAGCCAAAATAAAACTTCCCAAGAATAATTTCTTGGGAAGTTGATTAGTTCTTAGCAATACTCACAGAATTCAAGTTCGCGTTTTAGTTCATCTACATATTCTTTTGAACCGGTGACGATCAAGCGGTCGTTCATGTGGAGTTCTGTATCTCCGTGTGGAACAATGGAATCTTTTCCTCTAAAGATCCGAACAAAGATAACATCTCCTGTAAAAGGAAATTTTCGAAGGGTCATGCCTTCAAATTGACTGTTCAGCATGCGAATCTCATAAAGCGATGTTTCTTGGTTCGTAAGGATATTCATGACAGACGGTGACTCAATGAGTGCACGCAGTAAGGCTTTCGTTGACAGGAACACGGAATATACTTCAATGTCCTGTTCTCGCAGTGTCTCATGTAAGTCAGGACTCTCAACCCTTACAATGACACGATTCACGCCATATTCTTTAGCGGTAACGGCAAGTGTTGCATTGATTTCTTCATCACCGGTCGAGATCACAATGATGTCCGAGTCAAAGATATTGTTCTCTTCGAGCGTGACTAACTCGTAATTATCAATTTCATTGATGGTAAACAACGAATCAGCAATATTACGATCAGACTTATCTTGTTTTGTATGATACAAGACGGGTTCATAAAGGGATGAATGAAGTTCCCTTGAAACCGGCATCGTAAGCTGATTCGCTCCCAGGAATGTAATCTTGAGCTTTTTCTCCTTTGCGCTTTCCCTCGGGAAAAGCTTTTTGAAGAATATTGGCGTAATGATACACGTGATCACGGCTACTAATATGAGCGTACCACTCATCTGTGCTGTGATGATTTCCATTCTCTCAGCGATTTTCGCAGCTGCAATGACAAGTGATAACGTTGATGTAAGTAAAAATGCTGATGCAATCGTTGTTTTCGTATCATACCAATACTTTAATAAGTAAACGGGGATGATTTTCGAAACTAGGAAAGCAAGCAGAAGTAATGGAATCAACAGAAGCATCTTTTTATCGCTAAGCAGTGATCCCAGATCCAATTCAACTCCTACCATCACGAAGAAAATCGGGATTAAGAATCCATAGCCAAAGGAATCAAGCTTATGAACCATTTCCTGATTTGGTGCCAATAATGATACCAGTACACCTGCAAGGAATGCACCTAGAATGTTTTCAGCACCAACGGTTTCAGATACAGCTACAAGGAGAATGATCAATGTAAAGACCGCTCGTGTGCCGATTTGAACGGTACCTGTCGACAGGCTCTTGATGAAGGAATTGTTCTTCAATCTCTTTGCCAGGAAGTATAAGAGTACTCCAACACCGAACAGGATCAGGAGAAGCCACATGTTTCCATGACCTTCACCGTAAAGTGATACGAATACGGCCAGTAAAATCATCGTCACAAGGTCTGCAATAACCGCCACAAGCAGGATGATCTGCCCGATGGCGCTTTTCATGATATGTGCTTCCTTAAGTGTAGGAACCACAACACCAAGTGAAATGGTGGAAATAATAAGGGTCATTAAGAATGCATTATCAATGAGCCCGAATAAGACGAACAGGTAAGACAGGCCAAGTGAAACAAAGAATATCCCGATGAAAATAATAGTCGCTACCTTCAGACGGTTCGGTTCTTCTTTCCCATTCGGTAACCGTTCCTTTTTCTTCTTTCCTCCTGAAAAAGCAGTGAAATCAATTTCCAGTCCACTTAAGAACATGAGGAAAATAAATCCAAGTGTAGACAGTGTTTCCAACCACATGTCCTGGTGAACGATATCAAATCCGCTCTTACCTATTATTAATCCCATAATGATTTCTGCGATGACTACAGGGATAAAATTGAGTTTGAATTTATGCAGCAATATGGGAGTTAAAAAAGCTACAAGAATGACAATAACTAACGATGTAACGGACGCATGCTGTTCCATCTAATCCTCCCCCTCTCTCTTCTCTCTATATTAAATAATTCATGAACAATGTCGCTAAACCGAAATAAATTAAAATACTGATAATATCATTTATCGTCGTAATAAAAGGACCAGAAGCGACAGCTGGATCCACTTTTAGTTTGTGCATAAGTAAAGGTACTAATGTGCCAGCTAGCGTTGCAACAAATAATGAGACCAACACGGAGATCCCAACGAGAACCCCCAGGAAGAATTCACCTTTCCATACATAGACCACGATGCTGACGACTACCCCGCATGTAGTACCAGTTATAAGTCCGGTTCCCGCTTCACGGATGACAAGAGACATTTTGTTTTCCTTTTCCAGGTCACCGGTCGCAATCCCTCTCACGGCAACAGCAAGGGCCTGAGTTCCCGTATTACCTGCCATCCCGGCGATCAAGGGGATAAACACGGCAAGAATCGCTACTTTATCTAACGTGTCTTCAAATCTCCCGATAAGGCTTGCAGTGAACATTCCTAGAAATAGTAATGCAATCAGCCATGGAAGACGCTTCTTAGCAGCATTAAATGGACTTCGGTCGATGGAATCCAAATCCGCGATACCAGCTAACTTTGAGTAGTCATCAGATGCTTCTTCTTCCATAACGTCCATAATGTCATCTACGGTAATGATCCCCAGTAAGTGATGTTGGAAATCAACAACAGGCAAAGCAAGGAAGTCATAATCTTTCATTTGTCTCGCGACTGCCTCCTGATCTTCGCTGACGCCTACAGCCATGACACGATCACTCATGATTTCGCCTATCATCACATCATCATGGCTGATGATGAGATCCCTTAGGGAGATGACCCCGACGAGCTTTTTATCATCATCCACTACATAAATATAGTAAATCGTTTCAGCATTAGGGGCTTCATTTTTTAATATATACATGGCCGATCGGACGGTCTGATTTTTGGATATGGCGACAAACTCAGTAGTCATGATACTACCGGCTGTATACTCTTCATAATGCAATAATTCTTTAATTTCTTTAGCTGATTCATCATCCATGATCGTTAAATAACTAACTACCTGGTCCTTATCCAGTTCATTTAAGACATCCACCGCGTCATCGGCATACATATTCGATAGCATTTCAGCGGCATAAGTAGGATTCATCTCCGCCAGTATATCCTGATAATCCTCTTCATCTATATCCAGACTTTCAAAAAGCTCCGCCATCTCTTCCGGAGACAGATAATGATACAGGCGGCTTCGCAGGGCTTCATCTATTTTCGAAAAAAACTTTGCTTGGTCATAAGAGTGTAAATGGACGAATTCTGAGCGAAATAAATCCAGATCTTCTTCTTGAAGTGCTCTAATGAGAAGGTCTTCATCATACATTTCTTTTTCCTGCTTATCTCTTTCTTTTGCTTGATCCTGGGTTACTTCAGACATCATATACACCCTCCTTCTTATCGTGAATTGTATATAGTCGTAATAATACTAGCAAATCTTAAGACGAATGTCTCTTATGAAATGATAACCATCTTTAATATGGTTTGGGTTATGTACGGAAGGTAAATTAAAATATGAATAAACATCCTCTCGATATGAAAGACTGAATCATTAATATGGCATAAAATAAGCGAAAAGAAAAGAAAAATGCCACAGGAAAGTAGGTATTCTATGAAAATAGATATAGTCGGAGACATTCATGGATGTTATAAAGAGTTCAAAGAATTAACCAAAAAGTTAGGCTACGATTGGGCATCCGGTCTCCCCGTCCATCCACATGGAAGGTTGCTCGGCTTTGTAGGGGATTTAACTGACCGTGGTCATCACTCGCTTCAGACCATTTCAACGGTCTTTAATTTGTTTGAAAAGAGTTCTCTTTACTATGTCCCTGGAAACCATTGTAATAAACTCTATCGCTACTTCCTTGGGAATAATGTGAAGATCCTGCACGGGCTTGAAACGACAGTAGCGGAACTGAGTGCCCTTCCCCGGCATGAAAGAGACCGTTACCGGGATATGTTTCTCTCCTTGTATGAACAGTCCCCTTTATATCACATGTTGGATGATGGAAAGCTAATCATTGCCCACGCCGGTTTAAAAGAAGAACTGATCGGAAAGCAGAGTAATAAGGTAAAAACATTTGTTCTGTACGGTGACATCACAGGTGAGAAGAATGAAGACGGTACGCCGGTCAGAAAAGATTGGGCTTCGGATTATAAAGGGGACGCTTGGATCGTTTATGGCCACACCCCGGTAAAAGATGCCAGAATCGTTAATAAGACTTGCAATATTGATACAGGAGCTGTGTTTGGCGGGAAGTTGACTGCTTTAAGATACCCTGAGATCGAAGTGGTTAGTGTGGGGTCGAGCATGCCTTTTGTGGAGGAGAAGTTTCGGGAGTTTGAATGAGGTGTGGTAGTGCTGGTGGTTATGCTTGTTCCCCCTCCACACAAAAAAAGAGATTCTTTTCAGTTCAACCGAAAAGAATCTCTTTTTTTCATTGTCTTTCAAGTAAAATCCGCATATCCAGAGGCATCACAGACTCCAAATGCACCCATTCTTTTTTAACAGGATGAAAAAAAGACAGATTCTTACAATGCAATGCCTGTCTTCTTATCAACGCCACACTGCCTCCATACAAATCATCTCCTGCAAGTGGGTGACCGATAAATGACATGTGAACCCTGATTTGGTGGGTTCTCCCAGTTTCCAATCTCAATTCAATATGAGCGAAACCCTGGAACCGCTTTTTCACTCTATAGTGTGTCAGGGCATACCGGCCATCCTGCCGCACTTCTCTTTCAATGATACTTTCCGGTTTCCGGCCGATAGGCTCTTCGATCGTACCAATGTCCGAGTCCAACCCACCTTCTGCAAATGCTTCATACGTTCTCTTAATTTCCCGCCCCTTCTGCTGTAGGCTGAATAAATGATGAACGTGGCGGTGTTTTGCTATTAGAACAAGCCCCGATGTATCCTTATCTAATCGAGTAACGATATGAACCGTTGAACAAATACCCACCCTCTCATAATAACCGGCTATGGCATTGGCGAGACTTCCTGTCGGCTCATTCTTAGTCGGAATGGATTTCATACCCCATGGCTTATCTACTACGAGAACATCCCCATCCTCATATATGATTGACAACGGAATCTCTTCAGCAACTAATGAGTCACTCCCTTTTTCTTCAGGGAATCTCATCTCAAGAATATCCCCTTCTATAAGGTGATATCGGACATTTTCTTCTTTTCCATTAACGGTTATAGTCCCTCCATCAAACTTCACAGCAGTCAGTGTGCGCTTTGAGATCTGCTGATCGATCAGAAACTCTCTCATCAGTTTCCCGTCATAGGAAGAAGGGATAACCCATTTCAATGTATAAAATTTCATCGTACACTTCCTAAACCTTAAGTCATTCATCCGCCACAAAGGAATCATGCACCCTCTTCCAGAACGGAAACGGACGAAAGCGGGCAAAACGGATTTTCTCATCAGCGACACGATATTGAATGCTCTTCACATCTTTATGAAGAAGTGATAAATGGTCGATGGTGACCAGAAAATCTGGTCCATTCACAGGCTTTAGCATGCATGTATGATGTGCAGGTAAAATCAAAGGTGATCCGATGGTACGAAATACACGATTATTGATGGAAGCCATCTCAGCAAATTGAATAGCTGGAAGAGACGGGTGAATGATTGCCCCGCCAAGCGCTTTATTGTAAGCAGTACTACCTGATGGAGTCGATAAGCAGAGTCCATCTCCCCTAAATCGTTCAAAATGCTGGCCCCTGATTTCCACGTCCATGACCAGGGTTCCTTCCACGCTTTTGACCGTCGATTCGTTTAACGCTAAGTAACGGGTTTCTTTCCCCCCATGCTGGTAGCGGATGATCGTTTCCAATAATGGGTATTCGATAATTTGATAAGGTGTCTTCGCTATAGCGATCACGAGCTTCTCGATCTCTTCCGGCACCCAATCGGCATAAAAGCCGAGATGTCCTGTATGTACACCTACAAATGCTGTCTTATCTAACCGGGATCTGTAGCGATGAAATGCATAAAGCAGCGTACCATCTCCTCCAACCGATATGACGATATCCGGTTGATCATCATCATAGGTTAAATTAAAATCTTGGAGATAGGTCCTCATTTTGTGCATTAATGTATTGGACTTCGAATCACCTTTTGATGTTATCGCGAACTTCATTCGTGTACCCCCTTCAAGTCACTGCTGATTTGGTTAAGAGCTTTTCCCCCGTTGATCCTTTTCCTTTTTGTTTGTAAATATGACTTGGGCTTCCTGAATTTCTTCACGGATCAAGCTCATTTCTTCATCCAGTCTGAATGCTGCTTCAGCAGCGCTTTGAATGCGGAGACGAACTTGCTCGGGAATCTGTCCACTGTACTTATAATTCAAAGAATGCTCTATCGTAGCCCAAAAATTCATCGAAAGTGTCCGGATTTGGATTTCTACCAGAATGTTTTTTTCTCCGTGAATCGTTTGTACCGGATAGTCTATGACAATATGATAGGAACGGTACCCGCTTTGTTTCTTATGGGTCACGTAATCTCTTTCTTCTATAATAGTAAAGTCATTCCGCCCACGAAGCTTTTCCACTACCACATGAATATCCTCCACGAATTGACACATCATCCTGAGTCCGGCGATATCTTGCATTTCTGTTTCAATATTCGATAGCTTGATCCCTTTTTGATTTGCTTTATCAAGAATACTCGCGATTGGCTTTACTCTTCCAGTCACAAATTCAATGGGAGAATGTGTGTTATGAAGCTCATATTCTCCCCTCATCCCTTTAAGCTTAATCTTCAATTCGTCAACCGCTTGCTTGTAGGGAGCTAAAAATTGTTCCCAGTGATTCATTCTCCTCACCTCTTTACGTCACGTGACTACTTATCAAGAAATACGCTCTCTACCTTTTTAACCATTTCGTCACCGTAGTTCCCATTTCCTTCTATATTGGTTACAAGATAGTCGAGCTCTTCAGTGAATTGATCCAACTCCAAAGAATAATCATCGCTTTTTGCAATGACTGCACTCTTTTCTTGAAGTGCTTTTTTCAATTCATCCCAGATCGACTCTTCAAGGTATAAGTACACATATTCCTCTTCGTTTTCTGCTAAGTATACGAAAGCATAACGATCAGAGTCTGCAATAATTTGACCAGCTGCAGTTGTCCCTTGCAGGAGATCTGCCTGGTCGGTATGTAAGTATAATGTACCGTTTTCATATGTTGTTTGTTTAAATTGAACTATTTTCCTCATACATTTCTTCATCCTTCCATTAAACAATCAGTATCATTTTAACATAAGACAACCATTTCATCTAAACATTGAAGTTCTCTTTTATTAAAGAGATAATAGAAGAAGTATGCAAGGAAAGGATGCTTGTTATGGCACAGGAGATTGAAATAGAATTCAAGAATCTAGTAACACAAGATGAATTCACGAGATTAACCTCACATTTTCATATAAAAGATGAGGATTTCTCATCTCAAGACAACCACTATTTTGATACGCCGGACTATCAATTAAAAGGTAAACAATCTGCCTTAAGAATCCGGGAGAAGAAAGGGACTTTTACGCTTACCTTAAAAACCCCTTTAGAAGAGGATCTACTAGAAACAAATCAAAGGCTAACAAAGGAAGAGTCTGAATCGCTTTTACATCGAGGGGCATTCCCTGAAGGAGAAGTGAAAGATGTTCTGAATTCCCTTCAAATTCCCACTGGGTCCCTTCAATATTTCGGAACGCTGACGACAAGCCGGGCTGAAACCGACTATAAAGACGGGCTCCTGGTCTTCGATAAGAGTTCATATATACAAAAGGAAGACTATGAGCTGGAATATGAAGTGAAAGAACGTAAATCAGGTGAAGCTATCTTTCTGAACTTACTGGAGGAACTAAACATTCCACTTCGGGAAACGGATAATAAAATCAAACGTTTTTACCTGGAAAAGTTAAAAAAGGATTGACGATTACCGATATAGTATATGAATAAAAGTCTTCCAGAAGAGGAGTTATACTCATGAATGTTCAGCAATTGAGAACGATGATGGAGTTGCAAGCTCTAAACAGCTTGGGTTCAGTATCTTCTGTTCAGCAAAACACCGGCGGGTCCAGTGATCTCTTTCAACAACTATTAAATCAGGCACTTCATACTAACCTGAACCATTTAAATATGAACCAAACATTAGGGACCGTTAAAGAGGCATTGGAAACCAATACAGTTTTCTCTGTTTCACCACCACCTCCTGGACTTTCCGCTTTGAGCAAACCGAACCGGAATGCTCCTCAGGAGATTGATGAAATCATTTCCCGAGCGGCGGATCACTATGGTATCCCGATGAAACTGATTCAAGCGGTCATTAAACAGGAGTCCAACTTCAATCCTAATGCAGTCAGTCATGCAGGTGCATCCGGGTTAATGCAGCTCATGCCCAGTACAGCAAGGGGGCTTGGCGTAAACAACATCTTTGATCCGGAAGAAAACGTATTCGCCGGAACGAAATACTTAAAGCAGATGCTCGATAAGTACAATGGGGACGTCAAACTGGCTCTGGCAGCCTATAACGCAGGTCCCGGAAATGTTGATAAATACAACGGCATTCCACCGTTTAAAGAAACCACTGCATATGTAAAAAAAGTGACCGACCGCTATTTTACATGACCCCTCAAGCAGGCTGACCCTCTACTTCCTGGTCAGCCTGCTTTTATTTGGGTCTTTTATAATGGATTGTTTCTAATAGATTATTTAATTTATAAGTACCTTGTTAAAGTAAACCGAACCTAAGAAACTTGATTGGAGCGGAAGGCACTCGACTCCTTTACTACTCGCTTTTTGTTAAATATCAAACATATAAAACCGGATAGATTGAGCAAAAAAGGCTACACTAATTTAGGAATAATAAGCTGATGTAAGGCTATTTGTTTGAGATATAAATAAATGCTTGCTAGAATAAACATACAATCTAAGTAAAAAGGAGTCATTCTTATGGTCGAGAAACCACAAATGCCTTATAATCTTATCGGCGAAAAGAAACTCTCCATGCTCGTTGAAGCTTTTTATAATAAAGTAGCGAATCATCCCGAGTTAGCACCAATATTCCCTGATGATTTAACCGAGACAGCTCGCAAACAAAAACAATTTCTAACTCAATATTTAGGTGGTCCTTCGCTTTACACAGAGGAGCATGGTCATCCCATGCTGCGCGCAAGGCATCTGCCATTTACCATCACGGAGGTACGGGCAAAGGCTTGGTTAAGCTGTATGCATGAGGCAATGGATGAAGTCAATCTAGAGGGTCCAGTAAGAGATGACTTTTTTCACAGACTCGTATTAACCGCTCATCATATGGTGAATACAGAAACACCAAAGGGTAATAGCATTGACTAGAACAAATAGCTGGCATCACCTTAAAGGGTGTGGACATGATAAGAAACCTCTGGAAATATATATGTTTGTTGACCCTCTCTGCCCGGAATGCTGGGCGCTTGAACCAATCTTAAAGAAATTGCATATTGAATACGGACAATACTTTCGTATTCGTTACATTTTGAGCGGCCAGCTTGCATCTTTAAACATAGCGACCAGACGTAAGCAGGAAGATTTAGCCCAGCAATGGGATAAAACAGCCAGCCGTTCAGGAATGTCATGCGACGGAAGCTTATGGATAGATAATCCAATTGATTCACCTTATCTTGCTTCTTTCGCCATTAAAGCTGCAGAGCTTCAAGGAAAGCATTCGGGTATCCGGTTTCTAAGATTTTTACAGGAAAGATTATTCTTACAGAAACAGGACATTTCCAATATCGAGGTACTCAAGGAGTGTGCTCAAGCCGCCAAGCTTGATTTGAGCGAATTTATGAGCGATATCAATTCATCATCCGCGTCCAAAGCCTTTCAGTGTGATGTAAAGATCACATCTGAGATGGAAGTGGAAGAAATTCCTACATTGGTTTTCTTTAATGAAAATATTGAAGATGAAGGCTTAAAGATCACGGGATTGTATTCCTACGAGGTATATGTTCATATTATTGAAGAAATGCTTGGGGAGAAACCTGATAAGCAACCATTGCCTCCACTGGAAGTATTCATGAAATACTATCGTGTAGTGGCATCCAAGGAAATAGCCGTTGTCTATGATTTATCCATTGAAGAAGTAGAAAAGCAAATGAAGAAATGGACACTTCAGCAAAAAGTAAAGAGGATCCCTGCAAAGCACGGAACTTTCTGGAAATATATAAGCGATTAATTATTTCAATATATTAAAATAAGCCTATAAACAAGAAAAACCGATGTTGTTTCCAACATCGGTTTTTCAATACGAACAAAGGGGATGGGAGAAATTTTTCACGGTCAAACAAAGGGGTATATGTTTGCTTGTGATCAACTTCACACTGATAATATATCACGCATCCACTTGTATTGGCAAGTTGTTTGTATGGTATTTCACAATATTGTCAAAAACCATTCATGTTCCCCTCTCTTCCTTCATATACATGTGTATAAGACAACTTATCACCGGAGGGAAATGATATGGCACTAAAAATAAAATACGGAATCCTCCTGCTGTTAATCCTGATCAGCTTCTTCATAAACATCCTCGGACTCATGCGACTTGTTCCGATCTATATAACATCCCCGATCCTCTTTCTCTCACTCCTGCTCTTCTTCCACTCCCTTGGAAATCGCAACCGCTTCAAAGGATTCAAATCAATGAAATGAGGGACGGACCTTTCTTTCGAAACTTCCCCCAAAATAAAACTCCCCTTAGAATATTTTCCTTTCTAAGGGGAGTTTATTTTGATCTCTATTTACTGTAACTTTTCAAGCAGTTCTTCCATTTCATTCAACTTTTCTTCAAAGACTTTGCATGCGTCTTCTACCGGCTTGGAGGTTGTCATATCCACTCCTGCTTTTTTCAATACCTCAATCGGATAATCAGAGCTGCCCGCTTTCAGGAAATCAATGTAGCGTTCTACGGCCGGCTCTCCTTCTTCAAGGATTTGCTGACTGAGAGCGGTCGCAGCCGAGAAGCCGGTTGCATATTGATAAACATAGTAATTGTAGTAGAAGTGAGGAATTCTAGCCCATTCCAATCCTATCTCTTCATCAATCGAGATGTCTTCTCCGAAATATTTCTTATTCAATTCATAATATTCTTTTGTTAAGAATTCAGAAGTAAGAGCTTCCCCTTCTTGGGCTTTCTTATGAATGAGGTGTTCAAACTCTGCAAACATGGTTTGACGGAAAACGGTTCCTCTGAATCCTTCCAGGTAATGATTCAATAGGTACAGACGTTTTTTCTCGTCATCAATTGTGTTTAATAGATAATCATTCAATAAAGCTTCGTTACACGTAGAAGCCACCTCGGCAACAAAGATGGAGTAATGGCCGTACGTGTACGGCTGAGCACTGCGCGTATAATAGCTGTGAACACTATGTCCGAACTCATGAGCCAGTGTAAATAGATTGTTCACATTATCCTGCCAGTTCATGAGGATATAAGGGTTGGTGCCGTATGCTCCTGATGAGTATGCACCACTTCTTTTTCCTTTGTTCTCGACAACATCCACCCAACGGTTATCAAAGCCTTCTTTCAGGACATTGGCATATTCTTCTCCTAAAGGCTTTAAGCCATCCAGGATCATGTTCTGTGCTTCATCATAGCTGATGTCCATCTTGACTTCCTTCACTAACGGTGTGTATAAGTCATACATATGAACTTCATCCAAGCCTAATACTTTCTTACGAAGCTTTACATAGCGTTGCAGCAAATGAAGGTTCTTATTGACCGTGTCAACCAGGTTATCATACACCTGTTCAGGAATATTGTTATTAGATAATGCCGCATGTCTTGCTGAATCATAATGTCTTACGTTTGCGACGAAATTATCTTTCTTTACTGCGCCACTTAATGTAGAGGCAAACGTATTCTCAAATTTGCCGTATGTTTCATACACCTTTTTAAACGCGTCTTCCCGTACGCGTCGATCACTGCTCTCCAGGAAACGAATGAAACGGCCATGTGTGATGTCTACTTCTTCACCGTTTTCATCTTTAATGCTCGGAAACTCCAAGTCTGCATTGTTCAGCATACCAAACGTGTTACCCGCCGCACTGAACACTTCGGAAGCTTGAGCAAGTAATGCTTCTTCCTCCGCTGAAAGAACATGTGGACGCTGGAGATTAATTTCTTCTAAGGCATGCTTGTATTTCTTCAGTTCTACTTTTTCGTCAAGAAATCCTTGAAGCTTACTTTCCTCAATCGAAAGCACTTCAGGTACTAAGTAGGCAAATTTACTCCCTAACTGTGTATAAAGACTCTTGGCACGGTCATCGAGTCCTTGATAGTATGAATTGGTCGTGTCCTGGTCATAGCGCATATGAGAATATGTATAAACCCTACCCATACGTTCCATAATTTCATCTTGGAAGGAAAATGCTTTATAAAGCTGATCTGCACTCTCACCTAAAGTTCCTTTAAACTCATCTGCTTTACCCGTTAACTCTTTAATTGCTTTGTATTCTTTTTCCCATGCTTCATCACTTTCAAAAATATCTTCCAATCTCCACGTTAACTTCTCCTCTACCTCTTTCCTGCCAGGCAGACTTTTCGTAGCTGTATCTTTTGACATATACATCCTCCATTCTGAAATCCACAGAAAATTCCTTATAGTTACATTCTCTCTTATCTAAGATTTTCCTGCAACAAAACAATCTTTATTACACCTTTTTTAATATATGCTTCCATATAGGAAAAAAATCATGCTGATGCTGTTCGAAACCCGGAAAGTTGTCTGGACAATTCCACGGCTGAGAGAGCTGATATTGCCCATCCTCTATCCTTCTGACCACCTGCATATCCTCCAAGAGAGCCAAATAACTCTTTACTATTTCCTTTAGTAGTTCTTCCCCCCCTACAAAAGGAAGCGGACGGAATTCTAAATATCCTCTATCCATCCTTCTTTTTATCACCTCAAATACTTTTTCCTCTGAAATATACCGATCCTTCTTCATACAATCCTTCCATATATAGTATTGCCACTCAATCGCATGATTCTTAAAATGGATTCCATGAGGGAATACGGGCATTCCAACGAATAGAGGTAAATATAAAAAAGTATCCCCTTCTCTATACACTTCTCGTAAAAATAAATCGCTTTTTGCTTTACTGTAATGAAGTTTGTTATAGATCCACTTCATTCGGTATTGATTCCAGTATTTTAATAGATATGGGTGATTGGCTGTAGAATGTGGGATGTAGAAAGGAAGAGTGAATTGCTCAATAGGGATTCTGACAGGTGCTGCACTAATAAAAGCTGAGACTGAAACAGGTATGAGATGGGTAAATAATGTAAAGCTGCGATTTTCAGGAGAAAAATGGAGAAGAAAATGGTGAAAATGGGGTGAATACCGGATAAATGCTTGCTGAAACGACGGCAAATGCAGCAAGCCCTTTTGCTTTACAGTCACCGGTTGGGTAAGCATCCAAAACGGAGTGATGTTTTGACTATGATATCCTCCAGTTCTAGTAAGGATGTCAGGAATGGGAATGGAAGAACATTGAATCTCAATGGCAATTTTTTTCGATTCCGTTTTCACATAAATATCAGCGATTTGCTGAAGCTCTTTTACATAATATTCAACCTTCACCTCCGTATAATCCTCTCTCAACCTTTCATATAACAGTTGCTTACTAAGCAGATGTCGAGGTGACTCATGCTGCTTTCCGATCTCACAATGGGACTGTGAATGATGAGCAAAATGTGGAACGTTTTGGTTTCCGATGCGAAGGTTCAATTCGGAAGAACAATGAGGACAGAGAAATATAAGACGCTTACTTCGCAGATTCTTTAATTCCTCTCTTGTGTAATGGATGGTTGAAAACACTTTCTCTCCTAATAAAGCTGTTAACATAGAACACCTCCTTCAATAATCATTCGCCAAAAATCGTGAAAATCCTTCAAAAAAAACCTTCAAGCAAAAAATCACTTGAAGGCTTCATCTTATAATAGAGGTGACATTAAGCGTGAAGTGGATTCCAATAACCGATAGCCAAGATGTCTCTTTTGAAACTCTTCCAACTGCAGTTCTTCTGCATCCTCTAAGTCATGTAAATATTCTTTCACAAGAGACTCGGTACTTTCTGTTTTATATAGAAATGCATTGACTTCAAAGTTTAAATGAAAACTTCTCATATCCATATTTGATGTCCCGATTGATGCCATTTCTTCATCGACAATGACAATCTTACTATGCATAAAGCCCTTTTGATATTCAAAAATTCGGGCTCCTGCTTCGAGAAGATCTGGAAAATAAGATCGTGAAGCGTGAAATACAATTCGTTTATCAGGCTTATGGGGAACCAATAGCCTTACATCCACACCACTTAAAGCAGCAATTTTAAGTGCTGAGAAAATATCTTCATCCGGTATGAAATATGGTGATGCAACCCATACGCTTTTCCTTGCAGAAGTGATCATCGAGAAGAAGATATTCTTCAAAACGCTCAACTCATTATCAGGTCCTCCTGCAATCATTTGAACTCCACCATCGTTTGCATTTTCCAATGGATCGGGGCTTAAATACCCTGGAGTCAAGAAATCGTCATTCGTCATATAGTACCAATCTTGAAGAAAGATGAGCTGCAACGTACGAACCGCTTCACCCCTTACAAACAAGTGGGTATCCCTCCAGAAACCAAAATGTGGATTTTTACCTAAGTACTCATCTCCGATATTAAGTCCCCCAACAAATCCAATACTTCCATCAATGACGATGATCTTGCGATGATTTCGAAAGTTAAACTTATTATTGAGAACAGGAATTTTGACGGGACCAAACGGAACCACTTCAATCCCTGCATCTTTTAATTCAGCAATATAATCCTTTGATAATTGCCATGCCCCAACCGCGTCATAAAGAAAGCGGATTTTCACACCATTATTGGCTCGTTCAATAAGGATATCTTTAATCTGATTTCCAATATCATCATGACGGACAATATAATATTCCATATGAATGTGATGCTTGGCAGTTTTTAACCATCTCAGGATTTCTCCAAATGTCTCCTTACCATTGGTTAAAAGCTTCGTTTCACTGGAAAAAGAAATGGCACTGTTTCCTATTCGCTGAGCAAGCTGAAAGTGCTTTTCCTGAAACAAGCCAAACATTTCAGCATTCATTTCCTTAGGGCCAGGCTCAAATTTATTATAGGTTTCCTTGTCCAATATGTACTTCTTCTTATACATTTTCTCTTTCCGGTAGTTTCGGCCAAACAATAAATAGAAGATAAATCCAAGGAATGGGAAAGCACCTAAAACAACTAACCATGTTAATGTTTGAGTCGGATGACGATTCTCAAAGAAGATAAGAAATCCTATCACAATGACAGAGAAAGTAAAAACCAGACTAATATATTTGACCATACCTGAAAGGTACTGATCAAAATAAAAAATATAACTTAACACGAGAACAGCAATAAATAAGAGGACTCTCACTGTATTTTTCATACCTCTAACACCTTTCACTGGCTTAATGATGCTAAATAAAAAAAATACCGATTTCTAAATGAAACCGGTATGATCCTTAAGAAAAGTGTTCACTTAATGTCCCAAATACATGTCCATTAATGACTACTTTTCCATACTCTTCTAGGCGATGAACGGTCATTCGTGACTCATCCGCATATTCAAGTAATATACTTAACATATTGTCGATATCTTCTTCCGAGAAGTGCTCTTCTGAAAATTTAACGTAAATAAAATATTTATTTTCAAATGCAAGCAGCTTTGTTTCCAAATGATCTAAAGGCATGTCTTTCATCCGATGGGATAAAGAAATTGCATCTTCGAAATCATTGAACTTCAAAGTGAAATCCAGTGCCACTTCTGCTTCTCCATCTTGATCCTGCTTGATTTGGAAATGCTGATCCAGAAGCTCCTCTATCCGCTCATCTACAGGAAGTTCCTTAAGTTTATCCTCTGGAATAGGCAACTCAAATCGCTGACCATCCTTTGAAACCTGAGCTCTTGTAACCAGTACTTCAAGCCCTTTATCTAACGCTTGAACTTGAATCCATAGCGGTCCTTCAATTCCGAAATCTTCTTCTTGATGAACTTCATCCATCATTTCCCAGAAGAGTTCTTCACTTCTTTCACGATTATACCAGATCTCCTCGCGGTCAAAGCCGCGATCTTCTATATCTCCGTAAGATATATAGAACTTGACCGTATTTTCATTAATGCGTTCGATTTCCAATTAACACCTCTCCCTTCTTGCATGATGTTGGTGAAGGGACTACACCCTCTGAGCAATTTTGCTCGATTGCTGGTGAAGATAGAAGATACATTTAGGTTAGTTTGTACCTTGTACTTCTATTTTATGATATAAACACTGAAAATGGAATAAAAATAACACCCATTTTTTTCTTCACAAATCCCACTATTTAACGTGTTTTTGACATTTTAGCGAATATTTGCAGAAAATTCAAGTGTTAATACTTATACTAATATAAAAGGGGTTGACCCGAAAGGAGACGCAACGTTCCTTAAAGGGTCAGCCCCTTTTTCCTTATATATTCTCAAACATTGATAATATGATGAGAATGTAAGAATACTTTAGTTTACCATTCTTTGAGCTTCTAGAAGTTGGAACGTACGAACCTTTCTCGGTAGGAATCGTCTGATTTCATCTTCATTGTATCCTACCTGAAGGCGTTTTTCATCCAAGATGATTGGACGTCTTAAAAGACCAGGATTTTTCTGAATAAGCTCGAACAGTTCTTGAAGTGGTAAAGTTTCTAAATCTACATTAAGCTTTTGGAATGTTTTAGAACGGGTTGAAATGATTTCATCCGTTCCATCCTCAGTCATACGCAGGATTTCCTTTATTTCATCAATGCTTAATGGTTCAGAAAATACGTTACGCTCTGTATATGGAATCTCATGCTCTTCTAACCAAGCTTTTGCCTTACGACAAGATGTACAACTAGGTGAAGTGAATAATGTAACCACGAATCATTCACACTCCCTTAAGGATTTTTTTATAATATAGAGTATTTCATTTTAAACATCGGCTGTTAATTAAAATAAGTTTAAATAAGAAATCTCTATTATGTATTATACATGAATTACTGTCCCTTGAACATAGTTTTAACCAATTTGTCAAATTTCCTATACATAGGTTTAACATACGCTATATGATCTCTTTCTACTATGGCTTTACCCGGTTCAAAAAGAGCCTAAACATAATATTGAACATTTTCATTTTTTCATTTAGAAAACCTTATTGCGAATGGACAATAAGGTTCTTTTGCTTTAGAGATTTTTCAGTACATCTCCATCACGGTCTTTGTCTTTTTTCAAGACTTCTTCAACCGGCTGGTAAGACGCACCATAAAATTTCTTATCATTATAAGTGTGGATTAATTCATATGTTTTCTTCATAGAATTGAAGATCAGATCTTCTGATTCGTTATTCGGAGCCCAATAAAGGATTTCCATTTCATTGATTTCATTTGTAGCGAGAGATCGACGTGCATATCCGATACTGACAGCATGTTCGAATCCTTCACGTTTATAGAACTTTAAACGCTTTTCCGTGTCGGTGTCATCATAATCAACTGGCTCTACTTCTAAAATAATCGCTTTGTTCTTTTCTTTTAACTTCTCAAGCAGCTTATGACCCAAGCCTTGTCCGCGAGCATCCTTTGAGACAAAAAGGTAATCGATAAAGATAAAATCATCAAGTTCGGCATACATAAGTACGTGGTATTGCCCCTCATCTTTATGATAGATGTCGCTTCTTTCTTTGAGTAATGACTCAAGGTGTTCCTTAGATTTCATTTCCTCTACCGGGAAATACTGATTTAACTTTTCATACCAATGCATGGATCTACTCCTTTAAAAGAATTTTGGGTGACATTGACTAACGGGATACAATTATTTTTCTCAGAAAAAAAATGTTTATGTTAGATGTTAGTCTCATCCGTGGGATAAAAAAACGGAATCACAGGCTAGAAATACCTATGAAGAGGGTAATGTGGTTGAAAGCGGTTAATCTTACCAATACTTCAATGATAACAATGTTTGAGTATTTTTTCAAATCGAAAATCCTCATTAAGAAAAGACCGGCCTGGGACTTCCCAGGCCGGTCTTTTCAATCAAGGTGTATAATCTACACCTTCTGTATACGTATTACCGGCATCCCATAAAAGGAATTCTTTAATGTCTTGATCATTCAATGCTTTAATCTGCGCTTCAACTTCTGCTTTTCCGTAAGCTTTATAGTTTCCATTTCCTAACCAGGAAGCAGTGAAATCCTGCAACCAAGGCCTTGAAATAGGCGGGTTATCTAATTCTGCTAACTTAGAATTTTCAAGCTTGGCATATTCAGAAACCAATTCATAAGGTTGTAAATCCGGCTTTGCGATTCCAAAGTACGGTGTCCAGTGACTTGGATAAATCATGGATGAAATAACATCGACGTTTTCAGATATCTTTGAGAAGTTCTGTCCAATCCCAGGTGCCTCTGGAAGTGTTGCTGTATACCCGAAAATGTCCACAGAAACCTTAACTCCATATGGTTCAAGTTTTTCATGCGCATACTCTACAAAGTCTGTAACGGCCTGCACACGCTTCTGTATATTATCTGAGTCTTGCTCCGCATATTCACCACCGTTATATTGTAGTTCATCATCACGTTTTTCAAAGCCTTCAGGGAATCGGACATAATCAAACTGGATTTCCTGGAATCCCATTTTGGCGGCTTCGATTGCAATTCCTACATTATAATCCCACACCTCTTTCAGGAAGGGGTTCACAAAGGATTCACCTCTGCCATTTTTCCATACCTGATTTCCATCTTTAAAGGAAAGCTCAGGCTTCTCATTCGCCAATACCGTATCTTTAAATACCACAACTCTTGCGATCGGATAAATCTGTTTTTCTTCAAGTGTCTTTAATATCGCTTTAGGATCTTTGATATAAGGCTGACCTACTTTAGCGTACGGAGAAGATTCATCGGGTTCGTATGTAACATATCCGTGATCATCTTTAATATCAATAACCATGGCATTTAGATCCGTATCATCCATTAGTTTCGTTAAGCTTTCAAATCTCGCTCCACCTGCAGAGTGACCTGTAACATAAACCCCTCTAACCGCATCAGGATATTCAAATTTAAAGCCGGAATCATATGCAAACCTTGGGGCGGGACTTGCTATTTCTTTCTTACTTAAAGAAAGATTTCTCTTCTCGTGGACAGCCGTTCCCTCTCCTTCAGCACTCGCTGTTTGGAACGGCAATACGCACAATGTGACTAAACATAAGGATGTCGCTACCTTACTCCATTTCAAAATAAACCTCTCCTCTATTAAATAAGCTATCTAGTAAAATATGTAACACCTTATACTATTCTAACAAGGAAATAACTTGAAAGAAAAGGGGTATTACTCCTAATCTGTCGAAATTTCCAAGGAAATTAAATATCTTCATTATATAGTATGATTTTCATGTTAAAAAAGAATAAAACAAGCTATTACTAAGAACCCTTCAATAAAAAAAGCTCCCCTCATTAAAGGGAGCTTTTGTAAGATGTTCAGCTTTTGTACTGAGCTTTATACTGTGCAAACTCTTTCTCTGAGCAAAACACGAAATGGCCAGGTGCCACTTCACGCATTTCAAGATTATCATCCTCTGTATAGTTGTGAACAGAAGGATTATATTCTTTTCTTCTGCGTGTGCGCTCATACTCTGGATCCGGTAACGGAATCGCTGATAATAGAGATTGCGTGTAAGGATGTAATGGGTTCTTGTAAAGGGCATCACTTGGTGCCAACTCGACTAACTTTCCAAAATACATAACCCCGATGCGATCACTGATATATTTAACCATGGAAAGATCATGGGCGATAAATAAGTACGTTAACCCCTTCTCTTTCTGAAGCTCTTGCATAAGATTAACTACCTGGGCCTGAATCGAAACGTCAAGTGCGGAAATTGGCTCATCGGCAATAATGAAGTCCGGATCTACGGCAAGGGCACGGGCGATCCCGATACGCTGACGCTGACCACCGGAGAATTCATGTGGATAACGACCCGCATGCTCTTTATTCAAGCCCACTGTTTCAAGAAGGTCATGAACTCTCTTTAAGCGTTCTTCTTTGGAAGAAGCCAGTCCGTGAATGTCGATTCCTTCAGCAATGATATCCGCAACCTTCATACGGGGATTCAGACTTGCGTATGGATCCTGGAAGATCATTTGCATCTTACGGTTGAATTTCTTTAATTGTGAACGTGATTTTTTTCCATGAACGTCCTCACCATTAAAGAGAACCTGACCGTCTGTAGCATCATACAAACGAATAATCGTACGACCAGTCGTTGATTTACCACAGCCTGATTCACCAACCAGACCGAGTGTTTCCCCTTTATAAATATCAAAGCTGATATCATCGACAGCTTTTACCATATTCGGTTTTCCCGGGTTAAAGTACTGTTTTAAATTCTTAATTTCTAATAATTTCTCAGCCATTATGAACGAACCCCCTCAACAAGTACCGGCTCTTTATAATTAGAGGGCATTTGTCTATGTCTTAATTTCACGATTTCAGGCGGCTCTACTTTTGGAGCACTCGGGTGCAATAACCAGGACTTCACATAATGAGTATCTGAAACCTGATAATATGGCGGCTCTTGCTCAAAATCCACTTTCAATGCATACTCACTGCGAAGAGCGAATGCATCCCCTTTAGGTGGATTTAATAAATCCGGTGGAGTCCCTGGAATCGCAACCAGCTCCTGCTCACCTTCTGTTTCTGTTGTCGGCATGGAGCCGATCAATCCCCACGTATATGGATGGCGTGGATCGTAGAAAATTTCATCCACTGTTCCTGTTTCAACAATTTGTCCTCCATACATAACGGCTACACGATCAGCTACGTTCGCAACAACACCTAGATCGTGAGTGATGAAAATGATGGAAGTTTCTATCTTTGTTTGTAAATCTTTCATCAATTCAAGGATCTGAGCCTGGATGGTAACATCCAATGCTGTCGTCGGCTCATCGGCAATCAGAATTTTCGGGTTACAAGCAAGGGCGATTGCGATTACGACACGCTGACGCTGACCACCTGAGAATTGGTGAGGATATTGTTTAAAGCGTGTTTCAGGGCTAGGCAGACCAACAAGTTTAAGTAACTCAATGGCACGTTTTCTCGCATCATTTTTACTCATATTCTGGTGCTTCACCAGTGGTTCCATGATCTGTTTACCAATAGTCATTGTAGGGTTCAGGGATGTCATCGGATCTTGGAAAATCATAGAGATATCTTTCCCACGGATTTTCTGCATATCCTTTTCCGGCAACTTCGCTAAGTCTTTACCTTCAAATAACATTTCTCCACCCTTGATGAAACCTGGCGGGTTTGGGATCAATCTCATGATCGCTTTTGTAGTAACCGATTTACCTGAACCGGATTCACCAACGATCGCTAGTGTTTCACCTTTATCTAAATGGAAATCTACACCTCGGACAGCCTGAACTTCTCCTCCATGCGTATTGAAGGAGACGTGTAGATCTTTCACTTCTAAAATTTTTGACATATTCATAATCTCCCTTCCATTACTTACGCATTTTCGGATCTAGTGCATCACGCAGACCATCGGCCATTAAGTTAAAGCTTAAAATGACTAATGAAATAACAGCGGAAGGTACTAGCATCATATGAGGAAATGATTGGATTGATCTGTATCCTTCATTAACCAATGATCCCAGAGATGCTCTTGGTGGAGCAATCCCCAATCCGATAAAGCTTAAGAATGCTTCTGTGTAAATCGCAGCAGGAACTGTAAACATTGTAGTGATAATGACAGGTCCCATTACGTTCGGAAGCAAATGTTTAAAGATTAAACGGTTGCTGGTTGCTCCTAAAGTGCGGGAAGCAAGTACAAATTCCTGGTTCTTTAATTGAAGTACCTGTCCACGGACAATACGGGCCATGCCGGTCCAACCGGTTATGACCATGGCCATGGTTATGGAGAATATACCCGGCTCGAATATCAGGATAAAGAGAATTACCACAATTAAGTTTGGAATCCCGACAAGAATTTCAATGATACGTTGCATGATATCGTCGACTTTCCCACCGTAATAAGCAGAAATCCCACCATAAGAGATACCGATTATGAAATCGATAATGGCTGCTAATATACCAATGTAAAGAGATACACGAGTACCATTCCAAGTACGGGTCCAAAGGTCACGTCCTAAGTCATCAGTACCAAACCAATAGTTTTCTTTAATTTGTCTTGATTCATATACATCAAAGCCGTCTGCATCTTTTCCGTCAAATGGCAACCAACTTATCCCTGAAAGCGCTTCAATTTTTGGTGGCAGCTTTGCATGACGGATATTTTGATCGCTAAACTTATATTCGTTCATCATCGGCCCAAAAAGAGCAAAGAAGATAATGATTGCAGTGATAATAATCCCGGCAATCGCGCCTTTATTCTTACGTAAACGAATCCATGAGTCCTGCCAGAAATTCAAGCTTGGACGCGAAATTTTCTCTGACTCATCTCCCCTAGCCTTTTGAGGTTGGAAGAGTTCTGGACTAAGTTGATCTAGTTTCTTTTTGTTTGCTTCCATTATTTCTTCCCTCCAGCTAAACGAATACGCGGATCAATAATTCCATAAAGAATATCTACCAAGAAGATTACACCAATGAATAAAGCACTAAAGAAGAGGGTAATCCCCATAATAACCGTGTAATCATTTGTGTTAATAGATAAAACGAATTGTTCCCCTAAACCAGGGACTGCGAATATTCGTTCAACTACAAGAGATCCTGTCATTACACCAACAGTCATTGGTCCAAGAATCGTTACAATCGGAATTAAAGCATTTCTAACAGCATGCTTTACAACTGTAGATGTTTGGGAAATCCCCTTTGCCTTTGCAAGTAAAATATAATCGGAGTTTAATATTTCCAGCATTTCAGTACGCATGAAACGAGCAATGGTTGCTACTACGAATACTGTCAGTGCTAAAGTTGGAAGAATAGTATGTTTGTATTCTCCCCATAATGCTACCGGCAGCAATTCAAGTTTAACCCCAACATAATACTGGAGGAGTCCTGCGAATACGAAGGAAGGAATCGAAATCCCCAGTACAGCAAGAAATGTTGATCCATAATCTAACCATGTATTATGTTTGATTGCTGCAATAATTCCAATAAGTAGCCCTAAGAATGTACCTAATACCATAGCTTGGAATCCAAGAAGTGCGGAAGGACCAATACGATCTCCAAGAATTTGTGTTACTGGACGATTGTCATATTGGAAGGACAACCCTAAATCACCTTTTGCCAACCCAACCATATAATTCACATATTGTTCTGGCAGCGGGTCATTCAGACCATATTTATCCAGGATGATTTGTTGTTGTTCCGGAGTCAGCCTTTCTGTGTTTTGTAGTGGAGATCCAGGCAGGAGCTTCATCAGAAAGAAAGTGGCGGTTGCAATGATAAGCAAAGTGATGATCATATAGACGATACGTTGAATTGTATATCTGACCATTCTTTAGCCCCCCTTTTTTATCTTTTTTTTTCTACATTTTAATTATAATGATTTCCGACAAATATTCAATATATTTTTACTTTTTTGATAATTTTCGACATTCACTGGAAAAGGAGAGCGTATGCTTACGCATACACTCTCCTCTGAAGGTTTGTTAATTGAGCTTATGATTACTCAATGTAAGCCCATTTGTATGATGCATCTGCACCAAATGAGTGACGTAACAGACCTTTAACATATGGACGCTCTAGGAAAGCAGTTCCACGTTGGTACATCGGGCTGATCGCTTGATCTTCGAAAAGGATCTTTTCTGCGTCAACCATTGCTTGCCAGCGTGCTTCCTGATCATCAAGAAGTTCACCTTTAGCTTGTTCGATTAACTTGTCATACTCTGGGTTAGAGTAAGCCATTTGGTTATGTGCACCATCAGTAACGAACATATCAACAAATGTCATCGGATCTGGATAGTCAGGACCCCATCCGGCGAATGAAACATCATAATCACCTTTAGATTCTAACTCAAGCTTTTGCTTGAATGGTTGTGCTTTGATTGAAACAGTTAAACCTTCTAGGTTTTGCTCTAATTGTTCTTTTAAGAATTCACCGATTTTCTTAGAGCTGTCAGAGTCATAGTTTAGTAGTTCTAATTCAATAGAATCTTTACCTAACTCTTCTTTCGCTTTAGCCCAATGTTCTGCAGCTTTTTCAGGATCGAAACCACCGAAATCACCTACAGCTTCACGATACTCAGCACCGTCAGGACCAGAAACGAAATCTTTTGGTACTAAGAAGTACGCAGGAATAGAACCATTGTTAAGAAGAACGTCAACCATACCTTGCTTGTCATAAGCTGCATCAAATGCTTTACGAGCATTTACATTAGCCATAACTTCATTCTTTTGGTTTAAACGAAGGAAGAATACCGCAGTATCAGCCTTTGTTTTGAAGTTTTCATCTGATTTGTATTTGTCAACAAATTCAGCAGAAAGACCAGCGATATCCGCTTTTTCTGTTTCGTATAAGTTAACTCCAGTAGCAGTATCTTTAACGATGTTAAAGTTTACTTCTTTTAACTTAACAGTTTCTGCATCCCAGTAACTGTCGTTCTTAGTTAGTTTGAAGCTTTGCTCATGCTTCCACTCAGAAAGTGTGAATGGACCATTGTAAACTGCAGTGTCAGCTTCAAGACCGAATTTATCGCCTTTTTCTTCAACAAACTTTTGGTTTTGAGGATAGAAAGTTGCGAAAGAAAGTAAAGCTTTGAAGTAAGGAACAGCTGTTTCAAGCTGAACTTCTAATGTTTTTTCATCAACCGCTTTAACACCTAATTCTTCAACTGGAACTTCACCAGCATTTACTTTTGCAGCGTTTTTGATATCGTACATGATGTACGCATACTCTGCACCAGTGTCAGGGTTTAAAGCTTTTTGCCATGCATAAACGAAGTCGTTAGCAGTAACTGCATCACCGTTTGACCATTTAGCATCACGAAGTTTGAACGTGTATGTTTTACCATCTTCACTGATTTCTGGTTCTTCTGCAGCCATACCAAGTACAGCTTCATCATTTTCACCTAAACGGTAAAGACCTTCAAATACGTTGTTCATTACTTTGAATGATACAGCGTCAGTTGCTAGAGTAGAGTCCATTGATGGGATCTCAGAACTCTCAAGTAAGTTAAGTACCTGTTCTTTCTTTTCAGCAGACTCGCCGCCTTCGCCAGATGCTCCTTCATTGCCCTCAGTTTTCTTGTCGCCGCCACATGCAGCCAAGAAAGTACTTAGAGCCAGAAGAAGAACTAGCAAGAATGAAAACTTTTTCTTCATCTTGAAATTGACCTCCTCGTAAATCTCATATTTATTTATCTTCTAATTTTCAGAAGATTTGTTACTTATTATACATGATAGAGAAATTATTGCAATATGAATTTAACAGTTTTTTTGCAAAATTATCAGATTAGTAGGTATATTGACGCCAAAACGTTGGTATAAATGGGTTTTAGTCAAACATTTTAGAGAGTTCGTCCCATTACAATTGTTACAAATGTAAATTTCCTACCATATAATATATTGTTATTATGGATGTCAGGTAACAATTACCGGCTCTATTTCTGTTATAAATATAAATACACAAGACTAAATATAAAAAATAGAAAACATACTTTATTCCATTCATATTTTTATGATTTTACTGAAGTTTCAAGTGTGTACTCTTTATGCGGATTTATGTTCTCCCTCCCTATACAATGCATGATAAATTGAATATATATGAATGATTGAATTCGCCTTAGTGCTTCATGTATACTTTTGATAAAAACATTTTAAGGAGAACTATGAAACGAATAAATTTTTTCTACTTACTTACACTGCTATTTTTCATCATCGCCAACGTCACTGCCATTTTCCAGGGGAAAAGCTTGCTTCTCTCTATTATAGATAGTTTGTTTATTATTGGAATTACGTATGTTGCCGCAGGTTCCCTCCTATATATATTTCAAAAAGGGTTTTTCAATGGCATCGTGTATGCCCTTAAGAGATTCCGGAACAGTACGAAACAAGGGAAGTTCATTTCGCAGTTTGACGACCTGGACGATACTAAGGAAGCCCATGAGGAATACGGAGTCAAGCGATCGTTTTCCATAACCAGATCCGTTCTGATTGTCGGCTCCATCACTCTGCTGCTTTCTATTGCTTTGTCCTATCTGTTGTACACTTGAATTACACTTTTATTTTTCATATAATAAAAATATATAATAAATGATAGTAAAGAGCGTAGATGAAGAGTAGTACTTTTCTTTTATGATTTATAGAGAGCTTGTGGCCGGTGAAAACAAGTATTCATGGGAAAGGGAATGGACTTCTGAGCTTTATTTGTGAATTGGAGTAGCATATAACGGATTTACCTCACGTTAAAGGGGTTCCATGCTCGTCATGGACTAAGCTGACTCATTTGAGTACTTAGGGTGGCACCGCGGAAATCATCCCATTCGTCCCTATCTTCAATAGGACGGGTGGGTTTTTATTTTGTGTAAAACAGGAGGAAATAAGATGCAAACAATCTTTAGCGGCATTCAACCGAGCGGTACGATTACGCTTGGGAATTACATTGGGGCCATGAAGCAGTTCACTGAGCTGCAGGAAGAATACAATTGTTATTTCTGTGTGGTTGATCAACATGCAATAACGGTAGCGCAGGATAAAATGGCGCTTCGTAAAAACATTCGCAGTCTTGCTGCACTCTATATTGCATGTGGTATTGACCCTGAGAAATCAACATTATTCATTCAATCGGAAGTTCCGGCTCATGCGCAGGCAGGATGGATTCTGCAATGTGTGACGTATATTGGTGAACTTGAAAGAATGACACAATTCAAAGATAAATCACATGGGAAAGAAGCCGTTTCTGCAGGTTTGTTAACTTATCCACCATTAATGGCAGCCGATATTCTTCTGTATGGAACAGATTTAGTACCGGTGGGAGAAGATCAGAAACAGCATCTGGAGTTAACGAGAAATCTTGCAGAGCGCTTTAATAATAAATACAACAACATCTTTAAGGTACCGGAAGTCCGGATTCCTAAAGTGGGCGCCCGTGTCATGTCCCTCCAGGATCCTTTGAAGAAAATGAGTAAGTCCGATCTTAACCAGAAATCATTTATTACACTCCTCGATGACCCGAAACAGATTGAAAAGAAAATCAAAAGTGCTGTGACGGATTCAGAAGGGGTCGTTAAATACGATAAAGAAAACAAACCAGGAGTATCAAATCTTCTTTCCATCTATTCGATTCTTGAAGGCAGTTCAATAGAAGAACTTGAACAAAAATATGAAGGTAAAGGCTATGGAGACTTTAAAGGTGACTTAGCTCAAGTGGTCGTAAATGCCATTAAGCCAGTGCAGGACCGCTACTATGAATTGATTGATTCTGAAGAGCTGGATGATATCTTAGATCGCGGGGCAGAAAAAGCTAATTTTGCAGCAAACAAAATGCTGAAGAAGATGGAAAAGGCCATGGGACTCGGGCGTAAAGAGAGAAAGAGAAAATAGCATTGTTGCTCAGAGCTTACAGTATGAGGCTCTGGGCTTTTTTTGAACTGATCATCATCGCCTCCCCCTATAATCCTAAACAAAAAAACCCAAGCCCATTACAGACTTGAGGTTTTCATCCACCTATCAATTTACCTTAGGACGATTTTCCACTTCCCATAATTTTTCAAAGAAGGGTTGTCCTTTAATTAAGTTCTCGCAGAGGGTCAAGTGCTTATCCGACCAGCCAAACTGCGTTTCTTCGTATAACATTTGCCAAATTTCTTCAAAGTCCAATTCCTGGATGGTACGGTATCGCTGTGGAGCCCACTCGGTGTACCAGTAGCGAATTTCGGCCGTATTGTTCGAGCTGTGAAGCTGATCCAGGGCCATAAATAATAATTGTTTCAACTGTCTTTCTTTTCTTGTCAGACCACTCATCATATAAGGACTTGGTGAGAGAATGTGATGGGAATCCTCTCTCTTAGCATCAGGCTGAATGGCATATTGCATCGTTTCATGACTTTCTACCATTTCATAGACGAGCTGTTCCTGTCTTGGAATCAGCCTGCTTTTTCTGATTGGAACGGTATACCCAATCGTATCCACTGCGAGTATTCCTGTACCATCTGTGACAATGAAGCAATAATCCAGTTGAATTCGTTCATGGTTTTTTCGTAAGTAAGCTTTTTGATAGACATTATTAAGCAGTTGTTGAGGTAACTCTGATAAATCATTCTCGATGTAATGAAATAGAACAGTGTCCACTTTAATGAGAGGAACTTGATCCAATAACTCAATAACGTCCTCTTTTCTCCATTCGTGAAAATGACAGACATTGTAGCCATTTTCTTCGCCTTCGAACCAATTTACCCATACATCATGAAGATATAACATGATTGACCCCTCGCTTTGCTACAATCTTATTTGTCAATCAGTATAGGCAAATCGGTGTAAATTTATTCCTATTCAACAAGGGTTTTATAGATAGTGATTATTTTTCCTTCGGGGGATATAGATCGAGAGCGTGATGATGAGAATCCCTAAGAGAAATAAATAGCATTCCACTCGGGTGGATACGAAAAGAATATAGTCTGAAAAAGTCATTCCGGTGGTGAGAAGATTTAAATAAATAATTAAACTCACTCCTCCTGAAACAGCCAGTCCAAACCCGATAAACAATACAAACATTCGAAACACCATACCTTCCGCCTCTATCCTCGCATTTAGAGATTTAGCTCGTCCATTCTTACTATAGTTTATGAGGGTAAATGGAAGATATGACGAAATTAAGCTCCTATTTTCATCACCTGCCTGCTATTCAGAAAAATACCTGACTGATTTGATCCCCCATTTTCCTATGGTAAAAAAGTTGATGATGCTTTCCCTATCAGGGGTATGGTAGTTGCATGCTTCTTCTTCAAATAATTTTCAACCAGGTAATAACCAGCAGCATAACCCAGCATGTTAGGATACGATTTCTTACCAAGAAGTAAGTGATCGTGAAGGGGACTGCTTCTTGTTATATCCAAATTCGGCTGAATCCATTTCTCGTAATAACGTGACATATCTTTCTCTTCATATGCCTTTGTCCAGGAAGCTGAGTATTTTTCTCCACAGTACTCTTTAACGGCATGTTCTGCCAGTCCTTCAAAAATGATTGAATCCAATAAGGTATATTGTGTGTCTTTTTTGTTTAGTAATTTCATTCTGACACAGTGATGGTATTCATGAACGAAGAGAGCTTCGTACTCTTTCGTATCTTCCTGATCTGTTATAAAAAAGAAAATCTCGTTTTTAAAGCATACACCTGACTTTTTCATTGACGATTGGAACATACCTCTCTTTTCCTGCACGGGAAATAAGTAAATCGGAACATTGGGGCCATTCCATTTTCGTTTATACTTTTTTTCAAAAAGGGAAAACTGTTCCCATATGTTATGTTCTTTCATCTTTTCGAAAATATCTTCGGCATGATGTGATGATTTGTACATTCCATGCCTCATCAGGTATTGATAAAACGATTTTTGATCGTCTTTTCCGTTTATTGTATTCTTTAAAAGCTCTAAAGGCTTATGAATGGAGTCTTCAAGCCATACATCAGTAGGAGCAACGGTCACCTTCATCCCTCTTTCCTGGCTTTTTATCATGTATATGTAAAGGGAAGAGGGTTCACAACAAAAAAACGAGCCTGCTAACGCTTGTTAACAGACTCGTTCTTATATTAGTTGCTATATTTTTTAAAGACGATCGTAGCATTATGGCCACCAAAACCTAATGAGTTACTCATCGCCACATTCACTTCCTGTTTTCTAGCTTCGTTCGCTACATAATCAAGATCACAATCCGGATCCGGTGTTTCTATATTGATTGTTGGAGGCAACACACTGTCTTTCATCGCGAGTACTGTGAAAATCGCTTCAACTCCTCCTGCTGCTCCCAGAAGATGACCCGTCATGGATTTTGTTGAGCTCATGGCTAATTTATAGGCATGCTCCCCAAATACTTCTTTTACTGCCATCGTTTCGTATTTGTCATTGTAAGGGGTGCTTGTTCCATGGGCATTGATGTAATCCATTTGCTCAGGAAGGACTCCACCGTCTTCCAAGGCCATTTTCATTGCTCTCGCTCCACCTTCTCCAGCCGGTGCAGGTGCCGTGATATGATACGCATCTCCCGTACAACCATAGCCTACGATTTCAGCATAGATCGGTGCTCCGCGTTTCAGTGCATGCTCAAGTTCTTCCAGAACAACGACTCCGGCTCCTTCTCCCATGACAAATCCGTCACGGTTTGCATCGAATGGTCTTGAAGCTTTTTCAGGATCTGTATTCGTTGATAGAGCTGTATTTGCACAGAAGCCCGCTACTGACATCTTGGTAATCGGTGCTTCTGCCCCACCTGAAACCATGACATCCGCGTCTCCCCGCTGGATGACTTTAAATGCATCTCCAATCGAGTTTGTTCCTGTCGCACATGCAGTGACTGTACAAGAATTAAAGCCCTTCGCTCCCAGCATGATGGAAACTTGTCCAGCAGCCATATCAGGAATGATCATTGGGACGAAGAATGGACTTACTCTTCGATATCCACGCTTTTGGAAGGTTTCATATTGCTGTTCAAACGTTTCCATTCCGCCGATACCCGAACCAATCCACACGCCGACGCGGTGAGCGTTTTCGTCTGTAATGTCTAGCTTGGAATCTTTGACAGCCATTAACGATGCTGCAATCGCATAATGAGTGAAGCGATCCATTTTTCTCGCTTCTTTTCTCTCCACACCGAAATCCTCGATATTGAAATCTTTCAATTCTGCTGCCACTTTGGCAGGATAATCGTCTGCATTTAAGCGCGTTAACGGACCTACACCCGTTTTCCCTGCTAAAATATTTGCCCACGTTGATTCAACATCATTTCCTAACGGGTTGACACTTCCCAATCCTGTTACAACTACACGTTTCTTGTTCATTTATTCCATCTCCTTTGTCTGCAAGTTATAGAAGAGAGTTCTATTTATTTGCCCCAGCGCATGATGATAGCGCCCCAGGTTAAACCGCCGCCGAATCCTACCATTACGACTACATCGTTTTCTTTCACTCTTCCTGCTTCTAAATCTTCCACTAATGAAACAGGAATAGAAGCTGCTGAAGTATTACCGTATTTATTTACAGTTTTAGACATCTTCTCAATCGGCAATTCCAATCGTTGTCTTGCTGCTTCCATAATCCGGATATTGGCTTGGTGAGGAATTAAGAAATCAACATCTTCTTTCTTTAAACCTGCTTTTTCAATAACATTTACGCTCGATTCACCCATTTGACGAACGGCAAATTTAAAAACTTCGCGTCCGTTCATGATGATGTTTTCTTCCTGATACAAATGCTTTGCACCCGATCCGTCTGCACCTAATTCAAAGGCAAGTATTCCCTTGTCATCCGGCACTGGCCCAAGTACCGCTGCACCCGCTGCGTCCCCGAACAGAACAGCTGTATTCCGGTCATCCCAATCCGTGACTTTGGATAACTTTTCAACTCCTACAACGAGTACATGCTTATACGCACCATTATCGATAAACTGTTTTGCCGTAATCATACCATACATAAATCCGGCACATGCTGCACTTATATCCATCGCCGCTGCTTTTTTTGCACCTAATCTTTCTTGAAGTAAGCAAGCCACAGATGGAAATGGCTGATCAGGTGTCACTGTAGCCACAAGGATCAGATCAATTTCTTCTGCTGAAATATTTGCATCCGCAATGGCCGTTTTTGCTGCTTCGTACGCCATGTCTGATGTGTCTGTTTCATTATCTGCTATTCTTCGCTCTTCAATGCCCGTTCTCGTACGAATCCATTCGTCAGATGTATCCACCATTTTCTCAAGATCCGCATTGGTTACGATTTTCTCAGGAAGGTAACGCCCAATTCCAATAATTCCTGTATTCATACTGGCATTCCCTACTTTCTTATTTTATATTTTTTCTTTTATACTTAAGTTTATTATCAATTGTTATGACTTGGTACTAATTTTATCGAAGATTTCTACTTTCTGCAATTATTTTTTCTTTTCCCTTTCTTCTACGCGTTTGACTATACTCGTACAACCCTCCTTTTCATAGGTTACATAGTAGGTAGAGGAGGTGAGAATATGTCTGAAGAAAAGAAGCTGCATCCATTTGATAGGATGATGTACGGAGGAAGGACCCGTAAAAAAGAAGAGGCTCCTTCTCTGGAGAAGCTTGAAGGCAGCAATGAAGAAGGATCATTACTCGATGGAATTCATTCCATGATGAATTCCATCGATGACTTAAAACCACTCTATAAGAAAATCAGTCCATTATTAAAGCAATGGAATATAAAATAAAAAGTCTCTTTTTACAAAGAGCTTTTTAACAAAAGATCTGCTCCGGCTCTGTCCAATCAGTATGTGCTGGATGGTGAGGGGAACTGCTTCGCTTGCAGCTAGCGTTCGGCCGAGCTCCTCAGCTTAGCCGAACGGGGTCTCGGCACGACCAAAATCCGCCAGAGTCTACGCAGTTCCCCACACCATCTATAAGAAAATTTCGTGACAGAGCTTAAAAGTAACAAAAACTATCTGGAGAAAACGGACTATCGCTCTCTTTACAAGAAGTTTTTTACCGTTGGAGCATTGTTTGATTCATTTATTTGAATGATAGTTCAATGATCTACTTGATAGTTTATTTTAGGAACAACGCTCAAAATGGCCACAAAAGGAGCATTTTTGTGTTTGAGTATCTATACTTATAGCATTCACAATGTAATAGCACATAGTGGATTGTAGCGGAAGGCACTTGACTCCTGCGGGAAATAGAGGAAAGGTCGAGACCCCACAGGGCAAAGCCCGAGGAGGCTCGACTTCCTCCCCGCGGAAAGGAACGGTCAATGTTTTCACACTACCACTCATCCAAAACAAAAATTCACTTTTTGGAAGTTATACAAAATCACAATGTTTACAAAAATAGCCAATAAAAAAACGGTTCATTGAAAAATTCAATGAACCGTTTTACTGTACACTTACTCTTTATGTAAGGCATCCTGTTTGCCTAATTCATAGGCTTCACTCATGACTTGTGTAAATAGCGTCATGAATGGCTGCAGCATTTCGGGAGTGAACTCTACACCCGCTTGATCCAGTTGCTCTTTTGCTTGTGGGAAGTACTTCATGGCAATCTGCATGAATTCCATCGTTTTGTCTTGATTCATTGCTTCGATTCCTTTCCGTTCGGCAATTTGCCTGTTTCGATGTAGGCTTGAACATGTTGCTTCATCTCAGCTTGAAATTCTTCTGGAATGATGGGACTATATTTACCCATGGAAATGACCCCATCTTCAAAATCAAATTCGAGGTTGCCAGAATCCAGTTCGTCATTCGCGAATCTTTCCGCAACTATACTATACAGCTTATCAGCATGCTGCACAGTACTCGTTAAAACCGTGGATTCCCCTAAATCAGATTGATCCGAGACATAGCCAATGGCAAAGAGACCCTTTTCCTTCAGCTTTTCGATTACAGCTACATTATAGCCGTCACCTGCAGGATATACAACATCGACACGTTGATTCATTAATCCCTCCAGCTTTTCAAAGGCAATATCTTGATCACTCCAGTGATTGGTGTACTCGACAATGAGCTCCGTTTCACTATCTTGGTATTTCACTCCATCTATAAAACCTTGAACCTCGGGCTGCCATTCAAAAGCAGCAATCACCCCGACTTTATTCGAATTGGATTGATAGGCTGCTGTCATGCCTCCGAAGAAGCCCATTGCATAGCCCTTGAACTGTAGACTTGTGGTATTCTCTTCTGTGGCATCCCCATTAAAGCTTACAAAATGCATGTTGGGATAATCACCGGAAAGGGTGTTAAATACCCCGGAATATTCACTTCCGTGGCCAAACACTAATGTAACTTCATCATCATTATACTCTTTTACCGCTTGTTTAATTGATGTATCATTCTTTATACTCTCTTTATAGAAAACGTCTGCATTGTAATCGGATTGAATTTTCAATAATCCTTTGTAACCTTTTGTTCCCCATACCCCATCGCTTACGGTTTCCGGAACCAGTAAACCGACTTTTTCTATTTCAGCACTGTCTCCCGCTGAACAACCACTTATTCCAATAACGAATACCATCAAGAAAATGGTGTAAAACTTCTTACTCATGTGCAGCAACTCCTTTAAAGCCCGTGCAGCATCTATAAAAAAGAATCAATAGAAAATTATTACATCATATTTATTTTACCCTCATCCCTATCCACAAGGAAAGAAAAAGTTTTTTATTCCTGAATTTCATGCAAATGAATCCCTCTTAATTGTTCTTTGATGACCGATTCATGAGACTTGGACGGCTTGACAATAAGATCTTTTCCACTTGGTTCAACATCCTTTCTGACGGGAGAAATAGACTTCTTCGTTACGTACGATAATGCTTCATTCCAGCTTTGATCTGAAAGAGCTTTTACCTTATATATTTCTTCTGTATTGGATGAATGCTTTATGATAGATCGGGCAGCGTCCTTTACATAGATCGCTCCACTCGGATCATCAATGTAAGGAGAGTCACCGTCTTCTCCATTTAATAGTTGAGCGAACAGAAATTCTGTTGGCTGGTGAATTCCATACAGAGTGGGAAGGTAGAATACGGTACCTTCTTGGCGTTTTTGATTCCTGTCCAGATTGGAATAGATTCGAATGATGGAGAGGGGTTGTTCAATTTTTGACAACAGCCCTTCTACTTCTGACAAATAACTTACTTTATTCTCTCTCACCTGATCATAGTATGGAAGGAACACGCTGCATCCTGATTGTATTTCCTTATCCCAGTCTCCATAAGGAACATATTGAATGTTTGAGTTCCTCCCAATTCCTAACCACTTATCCTCTGTTTTTTTATTTTCATCCACTGCCGTTACGGTCCATCCACTCTCAAGAAGCGCATCACAAAGCTCAAATCCCAAAAACTGTTGAGCGGCAAAAACGAATGCATGATTCAAGTCAATCACTCCAATGTGTTTGTTATAACTCTTTCTCATGTAAAGAAAAATATGAAGCAAACTTCCTTCCCAGAGAAGCACGTTTTTCAGGGAGTACAAAGAATAAATCGGTTGATGTACCTTTTTCTAAACGCTCCGTATATATATCTTTTATGAGAGTAAATTGGTTTTTATAACGATTAAGAGTCGTTGATTGAACAATGTAAAGGGGAATCGAGATGTTTTTAAATACTTCGTAGTCCTTCGATTGTTGAGAAATGAAGGATTCGCACTCCTCCTCTTTCAATCGAAACGTGTGTGCAAGTTCTTTTATTACCTTTTTATAAAAGAATTTCTGTTCCTTCTCTTGTTCGAGATGATCATATAAAGACACGCAAGGCGCAAGCATAACAGCACTTCTAATATCCTGCTCCATTTTCGGATAGAGGTTCTTCAATACCAAAGCCCCCATGCCTTCTGCCAATATATGAATCTTTCCATTAATGATTTCATTTCGTTTTACATGCTGATAAAGTCGTTTGGCTAACTGCACGGCTTGATTGCTACCCCAATTCGCTCCGTAAAGATTACTATAATACACAATGTATCCTTTGGCGGTCAGTTCTTGAATCCACTTGTAACGTGCCTCATGTTGAACCCAAAAGCTGCTCTTATCGTCTACATAGTGATGGGAATCTCCTATTACCATTACAGCGAATCCATTTGGGCGTTCAGGATAATGAATCATGCACCACTCTTGCTCTAATTGAAACAATCGCTGATACATTAGAATTTCTCCTTTTACATAGTAAGTCATTATAGTTTATGTAAGGAGACAACATTGGTAAGGGAGATAGCCCAAAGAACCCCTGATATTTGCAAATTTAGTCAAAATACATATTACCCCCAAAAAATTTTTAATGTGAAATGATAAGGGTTACATTTCACAGATTAGTCATTTATTAATTCATAAAGCTGTGGTAAGATAAAAAAGATTGAAATTGGTTAGAACACTCTAATAATGTATTAGTTGATTACATAGGAATGAGGTGACTTGACGTGAGATTTTTCTGGATGTTTTTCTGGGCATTTGCTCTGACTGAAATGTTAACTTACGTTGTAAGTTCAATGAATGGAACTGCTTTTCACTTTGAAACAGGATTGATTATATCGGTTTGTGTAACGATACTAGTATTCCTTATCACGCTTGTTATACCAAACGAGCCAGTCGAAAAGCATTAAAAAAAGCAGCCAAATCCGGCTGCTTTTTTTATTTATCCTTAATGATAGATAAACCATTCTCCCCTCTATCGATGGTGATGGTTTCGTTTGACCTGATGTTTCCTGCTATCAGTTCTCTTGCCAGTTTGGTTTCTATTTCTCTCTGCAGGTACCTTTTTAAAGGGCGTGCACCATAAACCGGATCAAAGGCTTCCTGTGCCATAAATTCTTTTGCACTTTCCGTTAATGACAATGATATATGCTGTTCTTCCACTCGGTTTTGCAAGTCTTCCACCAGCTTATCGATGATCCCTTTTATATTCTCAATGCTCAATGGTTTAAAGAGAATAATGTCGTCGACCCGGTTAAGGAACTCGGGTCTGAAAGAGGAACGAAGCTGACTCATGACCAGGTTCTTTGTTTCTAAATCAATTTCCTCTTCACCCTTATTCCGTTCAAGAAGATGGGAGGATCCGATGTTAGAGGTCATGATGATCACCGTGTTCTTACAATCAACGGTCCTTCCTTGAGAATCGGTTATCCTCCCATCATCGAGCATTTGCAGAAGAATATTGAATACTTCTGGATGAGCCTTCTCAATTTCATCAAGTAGGATGACAGAATACGGTTTGCGCCTGATCGCTTCTGTCAGCTGACCGCCTTCTTCATAACCAACATAACCTGGAGGTGCACCAATCAAGCGTGAAACCGCATGCTTCTCCATATACTCAGACATATCAATCCGAATTATCTGATCCTCACTATCAAATAACGTGTGAGCTAGTGTCTTCGCAAGTTCTGTCTTCCCTACTCCCGTTGGCCCCAAGAAAATGAATGAACCAATTGGACGATTCGGATCTTTAATTCCTGCTCTTGCACGAATAACAGCGTCACTCACTAATTGAACAGCCTCATCCTGCCCAATCACTCTTTCATGCAGAATGCGATCAAGTTTTAAAAGCTTCTCTCGTTCACCTTCTACAAGCTTAGTGACCGGAATCCCTGTCCATCTTGCTACAATATTTGCCACTTCTTCCTCCGTTACTTCTTCACGCAGCAAGCGCCCTTCCTGCTCTTTCATCATCTCCTGCTCAACAGCAACAAGTTCTTTTTCCATAGCGGGAATCCTGCCGTGACGAAGCTCGGCAGCTTTATTCAGATCATAATCACTTTCTGCTTCTTCCAGTAAGCGCCTGAGCTTCTCCAGTTCTTCCCGCTTCTCCTGTACGATCCCGATGCTTTCTTTCTCCTGCTGCCATTTTAACTTCATCGTATTCGCTTTTTCCTTCAGATTACTTAAATCTTCACGGATTCGACCCAAGCGTTCAAGACTGGCAGGATCCTTTTCTTTATTTAAAGCAGCTTCTTCAATTTCGAGCTGCATCACTTTACGCGTCACTTCATCCAGTTCAGATGGCATTGAGTCTATTTCCGTCCGGATCATCGCACATGCCTCGTCGATTAAGTCTATTGCTTTGTCCGGCAAGAAACGGTCGGATATATAGCGATCTGAAAGTTTTGAGGCTGCTACGATGGCACGGTCATGAATATTTACTCCATGATGAATTTCAAATCGTTCCTTTAAGCCTCTTAGAATAGATATCGTATCTTCTACATTGGGTTCCTGAACGAGTACCTGTTGAAAACGTCTTTCCAAAGCGGGATCCTTTTCAATGTACTTACGATATTCATTGAGAGTGGTAGCACCTATACAATGAAGTTCTCCCCTCGCAAGCATCGGCTTTAAGATATTCCCCGCATCCATCGCTCCTTCCGTTTTCCCTGCTCCCACAATCGTATGGAGCTCATCAATGAATAGAAGAATGCGTCCATCACTCTTTTTCACTTCCTGTAAAACAGCCTTTAAGCGTTCCTCAAACTCACCCCTGAACTTGGCACCTGCAACTAAAGAGCTCATATCCAATTCGAAGATGGTTTTATCCTTCAAGCCTTCCGGGACATCTTTTCTGACAATCCGCTGTGCAAGCCCTTCAACGATGGCCGTCTTACCTACTCCAGGCTCTCCTATTAGGACAGGATTATTTTTTGTTTTACGGGAAAGGATACGTACCACGTGGCGGATTTCACTGTCCCTGCCTATGACTGGATCTATTCTTCCCGACTTTACCTCCGCAACAAGATCCCTTCCATACCTTTTCAACGCCTCATATTTTACTTCAGGATTCTGTGAAGTCACCTTGCTCCCTCCTCTGATAGTCGCAATAATCTCCTTTAATTCCTTTTCTGTTACATTATGTTTTGTTAAGTATGTCGTAATCGGATGGTTCTTTTGGTTGAATAACCCAATGGCAAGATGTTCGATTGAAATATAGTCATCTTCCCATTTAGCCTTTAATGAATCACTATCATGAATAAGCTGATGGATATCTCTTGCAAAAAATCGTCCATACTGCAGACCATCCCCCTCTACAAAAGGGATACCGTTTAACTTGTCATCAATCCATTTCTTTAAGTCCTCTGCATCTACCCCTGCACGTTCATAGATCGTTTGGAGAAAACTGTCTTCTGAATTGAGGAGTGATTTCCACAAATGAAGAAGGGTGATATCTGTATGTAGTCTTTCTTTTGTGATCTCTCCCGCCAAAACCAATCCTTCTTGAACGCTGTGAGTCATATTATCAAAATTCATTGTGCTACACCTCGCATTTTGACCTTTATTGACCTTTTCATCTATTATATATCCTTCAGTGGAAAAAGGAAAAGAAAAAGGAACAAGGTGTGCCTCCGATAGACGTCACCATCCTTACTAAGGTGAGTTGTAGACACGGCATCCTTGTCCCTTATGGGGTTATGGTTTTCTCATATACGTCCATAAACGATTATGGTTGGAGTTTTCAGGAAATCGGTCCCCCGCATTTAATCGAAGTTTCTGCGGATTTTTCACCATACTTCCAGTTTCACCAATTTCGATATATTCTCCATTATTAGGTGCTTTTTCTCCAGCTTTGAACTGTCGTGACTGGCCCATTCTTACCCCTCCTTTTCGAAGCGATGCTTCCTTACTATTTTTCTACAAGCCCGGGCATTCATGCATGCCAGATGAAGGATATCAGAATGCTTTATATGATAAACAAGTTACGGTTCGGTTAACATTTGGAAAAAGGCTTTACAGTCTTTCCCTTTATGGTGTTAAATTAAAAACTGTGGAGAAAAAAAGCTTGGAGGAAACACAATGGATTTTTATCTGATTATGAAATACTTATTTTTAGGGATTTTTCAAGGGTTTACTGAACCAATCCCGATTTCATCCAGTGGGCACTTACTATTAGCCCAGCATTTCCTTGGCATCAAAGATGCTACCCTAACATTTGAAATTCTGGTTAATACGGCTTCATTAGTGGCTGTACTCATTATTTATCGTGAAGATATCATGCGCCTGATCGTGAATGGCTTAGGCTATTTCAAACATAAAACACCTGAAACGAAACGCGATTTTCATTTCATTGTTTACTTACTGATTGGTACCATCCCTGCCGGGGTGATCGGTGTATTATTCGGTGACGTGATCGAGGAACATTTAACATCTGTTATCACAGTAGGAATTACACTTATTATTACAGGTATTGCCCTATGGTTAATCCGTAACCTTCGAGGAAGAAAAAATGATGGCGACTTAAATGTGAAAGACGCTATCATTATCGGCCTTGCTCAGGCAGTAGCCCTTATTCCTGGAATCAGTCGTTCCGGTGCAACCATTGTTGCGGCAATAGCAAGCGGGATGAAAGCTGAAACGGCTTTACGTTTCTCATTCCTGCTCTATATCCCCGTAAGTGTCGGGGTTATGGTATTCGGTATAAGTGATTTGATCAAAGATCCAAACCTTGCTTCAATGGCCATTCCTTACTTAGTCGCGTTCATTGCGTCACTTATTGCTTCATACTTCTCGTTAAAGTGGTTCATGAATATTATGGCTAAAGGAAACCTGAAATATTTTGCCATTTACTGTGCCGTTGTCGGAGCAGCTGTTTTAATTTTCGCTTAAATCCCTTCTATCTGTCTGTTTCCTTTGGTAAGCTTTAAGTAGTATAAGACATTATGACAGAAATGATGTGATCTCATGAGTGAATTAACTGAAGTTCCTTCCGGGATTAAACAATTATTTTTCGAGAAAAAAACGTTGAAAACCGTTAAAAAAGGAACTTTCCTGTTTCAAGAAGGGAAACCTGCTCACGAGTTATACTTAATCAAAAGCGGTCGAGTTCAGATCAGCAAAGTGATTCCTGATGGCCGGGAGTTGTCTTTACGCATCTGTTCAAGCGACGATGTGATCGGGGAGTTAACGTTATTTACGAATGAAGCTTACTATATGCTCAGTGCAAAGATCCTTGAGAATACGGAGACTTATGTACTACCCAAAGAAGTCTTTGAAGAAAAGCTTTCGGGTGATAACAGCCTCACCATCCAATGGTTAAAATGGATTCAAATACAAAATCAGCAAAATCAAACGAAGTTTCGTGACCTCGTTCTTCATGGAAAAAAAGGTGCACTCTATTCTACACTGATCCGTATGTGCAACAGCTATGGAAAAACCGTTGAAAATGGCATATTGATTGATTTTCCGTTAACCAATCAGGAGCTGGCCAATTTCTGTGGTTCCTCAAGGGAAGTCGTAAATCGGTTGCTGAGTGAATTGAAGAAAGACAATGTCCTGATATGGGAAAAAGGATATATCACGATACTTGATTTGAATTTTCTCAAAGATGAAATCGATTGTGAGAACTGTCCGGTTTCGATATGTCGGATTGATTGATGAAAAAGCTGGGAATGCAGTATTGGATACTGTGTTTTCGGCTTTTTTTGTTTTGAGGGGTTTTGTGGGTTGTGTCGGGAATAAGGATTTTTTATTTTATCGACCGTTTTTTTAATATACCGACCGTTCTCCAAACACGACAAATTTTGCCTTCGATTTTCTACTTTCCTATACGAACGGAAATCCCTACTCTCACAAAAAAATCCCATAAGGCAAAGAACGCCTTTTGGGATTTTCCTATTGTGCTTGTCGGGCCTGACCAGCCGCCTCCGCTTTTCTTCTTGTCCAGCTCCGGCGGCTAGACCCTCGAGGTCATAAGTCAAGCCTGCCAAAAAGGCAAAAAACGCCTTTCCGGCAGGCTCGCCTTATGCTTGTCGGGTCTGACCAAGCCGCCTCCGCTTTTCTTCTTGTCCAGCTCCGGCGGCTAGACCCTCGAGGTCATAAGTCAAGCCTGCCAAAAAGGCAAAAAACGCCTTTCCGGCAGGCTCGCCTTATGCTTGTCGGGTCTGACCAAGCCGCCTCCGCTTTTCGTGTTACCTAATCCCCAATGCAATCTTTGCATAGCGTGACATGTTGTCTTTGCTCCATGGGGGATTCCAGACGATGTCTACTTCTGTTTCCTTCACTTCAGGGATGTCACTTAGGGCTGTTTTCACTTGATCGACAATGGTACCAGCCAGTGGGCATCCCATTGATGTAAGTGTCATAGTGACCGTCGCTTTACCCTCTTCATCCAGATCCACATCATATACCAGACCTAAATTGACAATGTCTATTCCTAACTCAGGGTCAACCACCTGTTCCAGTGCACCCATCAAATTATCTTTAAGATCTTGATCCATGTTAACACTCCTTTGCTCTCTATACTTGTTCCATATCCATTTTCACTACTCATCTTAACAAAAGAACGTTTATAAAACAAAATGTTAGGCCGATAAGTGTTTTTCGAACCACTCCACAAGCTTTAACACGCCTTCTCTCGTTACTTTATGATCTGCTTTATCATCTTCTATAAATAACAGGTTATCTTCCCGGGATTCATAGTATGGCAGTATGCTCTGGTAGAATTCGTGTGTCAGGTTGAATGGAACGACTTTGTCCCGTTTTCCGTGCCAGAACATCAATGGTCTGCCGCTAAGTTTTTCAGGCTGAAGACTTAAGTCATAATGAGCCAGTTCATTTAACATGTTTTCTATTTCTTCTTCGCTGAATGGAAGCTCATATCCTAATGATTCAACTTGGGCTAACTGAGCTTGAGCAAACTTCACATATGTAGGATTCCCCATCAGCGAGACGGCAGAAGAGATCCAATCATACTGAGTCAACGCACCAAGTGTGATGATCCCCCCCATTGAGGTCCCTGCAACTCCGACACCATTACGGGCGAGCAATCCTTTTTCTTCAAAATGACCTTTAATAATAGATAATTCATGAATCGTATTTAAGACGATTTTCCAGAATACTTGTCCTAATTGATGCTCTGATTTGCCTGTCGACCGTTCTCCATGCTCTAAACAATCGGGAAGAATCACTCTAAACCCTTTTTCCGCAAGATAGTAGGCGTAATGTAAATTATGCTCCTTCGCACTTGTAAACCCGTGGATGAAAAAGCATACCGGGACTTGCTTATCTGCATCCTCTTCCTTTACAAGGTGCAGAAACGGGATTGTTTGAATGGTTGATTTATCAACTAAGATCATGTGTGGTCTCTCCCTCCTGAATGCATTTCACTTTACTATGATATCCTAGATTTGGTAGTATGTATAATATTTAAATCGTAAGCGTTTGTAAACAATTTTTAAATGATTTGAAGATGCGGTGGACAACTTTCAATATCTAGCGCTAGAATTGCATTAATACCATTAAGATTGGGGATTTGTATTGATGAACGCACAAGAAAAACATCTGATTGTTCTGGATTTAGACGGAACACTATTAACGGACGAGAAGAAAATCTCATCAAAAACTCACGATATATTAAATAAAGCACGCATGAAAGGGCATGAAGTGATGATTGCCACAGGCAGACCATATCGTGCGAGTGAATTGTATTATCAACAATTAAAGCTAACTACTCCCATAGTAAATTTCAACGGTGCATTCGTGCATCACCCTATGGATGATTCGTGGGGATTGTATCACGAGCCGATGGATTTAAAGGTAGCGAAACAAATCATTGACGCATGTGACGATTTTAAATTCCGCAACATTGTTGCCGAAGTGATGGATGATGTATATCTGCACTACCATGATGAAAAGATCATAGATGTATTCATGATGGGTAATCCTGCGATTTCAACAGGAGACATTCGAAATGTACTTTCTGATCATCCTACTTCCATGCTCATTCACGCTGAAGAAGAAGATGTTCCGGAAATTCGTGCACACCTGGATGATGTTCATGCAGAATTGATTGACCATCGCCGCTGGGCTGCACCGTGGCACATCATCGAAATCGTTAAATCAGGATTGAATAAAGCTGTCGGAATTGAACGAGTTGCTTCATCTTTAAATATTCCGCAAGAACGGATCATTGCATTCGGAGATGAAGATAATGATCTTGAAATGCTTGAATATGCAGGCACTGGAGTTGCCATGGGGAATGCCATTGATCCCCTTAAAGACATTGCCAATGAATTTACACTTTCGAATGAAGAAGACGGAATCGGCCGCTACCTGCAAAAACGATTTGATCTCTAAACCAGAACGTTTTTGGAAGCTGTGGGTATATCTTCTTACTGTATTTCATCACCAATTGAGCCATACTAAAAAGGAGCGCATCATGCGTTCCAACTTGCAAAAGGGGTGGTAGTGATGGGTAGAAATAAATCTAAACGATTTGTACAACAAGGTAAAATCGCTGTAACAAAACATGATGAACGTATTCCGTACCATCTGACGTATGCTGAAGCAGAGGCTAAAAAGCTTGCATCACATGGCGAAGGGACAGGGGGAATGGAGTAATGAGTAATCCATTATTCCAACAGGCCCGTAACGCGGTTCATTCTGCCCAACAAGCATGCAGTACGGGACAAAACGCTCAAATGTCCATTGATAAAGCGAAAAACGCGTTGTCATCTGCTTACGCTAACTCAAATGTCGAAGAACAAAAGCAACTTCATGCTCTTCAAGATGAGTTAAACCGCCTGTCATAAAGAAAAAACAAGGGTTGTCCATTTTGGACAACCCTTGTTTTTTCACGGAATGGAGATGACATATCTGTGAAGAATCTTCCCATCCCCTTTATCCCGCTCATAAAGACTTACAAAAACCTTCTCAGCACTACCTGATAGCTCCGGAAGTATGATGGAAAAACCAGTCCAGTTTGGCGCTTCTTTATTTACCTTGAAAAAGGTTTCTCTTAGAAGCACTCTATGTCCGTCCTCCACCGCATAATAAAAGCTGCCATCTGAAACACGTGCTTGCCCTGTGATGGAAACACGCCCTTTCACCTCACGCACCTTTACTCCCCTAAATGACGGATTTTCATCCGGAACCGAGAATGAATCCTCAGCTCGCAAAGGACGATCAAATCCACTCATATCCTCTCCCATCAGCTGTGCTTCGATCGTATAATGCCCTTTTGGGACACGCTTTCCTTGCTGCTTGTAATCCCATGTTTCTTTCCAAATCTTCGTTTCACCCTTTTTCAACGTAAGGGTTTGAAACGCCTGGAGGAATGATTTCCCCTGACTGTACCGATAGACCACTTGGCCTGCTTTGTTTTTGATTGTAAAGTCAAACATCTTACTCGTATGGAAGGTGATCTTTTTATCACCTTCACTATTATTATAAAGAACGAGCCTGATTTGAGATCCTTCTTCTCCTGGAATAGATTTCACAGAAAAGATCAGAGGTGCCTTCTCTGCTTTCATCGGAGAAGGTACACTAAAGAGCATGAAAGAACTAATAAGTATATAAACAAATGCCTTCAAGGTGATACCCCTTTCTATTCAAGTTCACCTCTAGTATTTGTCAATTTAAAGAATCTAATCTTTTCTAAAAAATCCGAATATCCCGGTCGTTTGCACGATATTGGTAAATGCGTTGGGATCTACATCTTTAATGGTATGTTCAAGCTCGTAAAGTTCATAGCGCGAAATGACAATGATCAACATTTCCTTATCTTCACCGGAAAAAGCCCCTTTTGCAGGCAGAGTCGTGATTCCCCTGACAAGCTTTGAATGGATGGCTTCTCTTAATTCATTGGATTTCTTTGTCACAATCATTGCTGTGAGTTTTTCATGACGTGTATGGATGGAATCAATGACACGGGTTGAAGCATACAACGTTACTAACGTATACAATGCTTTTTCCCATCCATAAAGAAATCCTGCAGAAGTAATGATACCCGCATTCATCAGGAAGAAATAGGACCCGACAGGCTTATCTTTCATTCTCGAAAGTATCATGGCAATTATGTCCATGCCTCCCGTGGATGCACCCCATTTTAACGTGATTCCGACTCCCACCGCGGCAATGACCCCGCCAAACACGGCGTTTAGAAGGATATCAGGCGATAATTTAATCACAGGAATCACTTCAAGGAATAAGGACGTCAGAAATACAGAAATGAAGCTATACACTGTAAAGGAACGACCAACTTTTAGCCACCCCAGAATCGTCACAGGAATATTTAAAATAAATAATAAAATACCTGTTGAAATATTGAATGGTGCAAATTCTTTTAACACACTGGACAATAACTGAGCCAATCCTGTAAAACCACTTGCATAAACATTTGCCGGTATCAGGAAAAAATTCATCGCAATGGCCCCCAGCACTGCCCCTACTAACACTACGAAAAACTTCTTCGCTTCTAACTGAACATGATCTCTCGACATTGACGGACCTCCCACATCTAGTTGTTATTTTCTATGTTCCACAATTCATCTTAACTAAACTCCTCCCGATATTCATCCTTTAAGAAGATAATGATACTTTTTACCTTAAAATCATGCTCTATGGATTGTTATTTGAATGAAATATAGCTAGACTAAAGCTATATAGAATAATCAAAGGATGATTAGGATGACAGTAAAATTATTTGCTGATAGTGCGAGCGACCTTCCTGCTGCATATTTCAACCAACACAACATAGAACTGCTGCCACTGAAAGTACATATTGATGGTCAGGACTACGAGGACCTGGTCACCATCGAGCCGAAAACCGTTTTCAACAAAATAAGGGAAGGGCATATGCCAAAAACTTCTCAAGTATCACCGGACTTTTTCATGAAGAAGTTCACAGAGCTTGCAGAATCGAATCAATCCGGTATCTACATTGCCTTTTCCTCACAATTGTCAGGGACGTATCAAACGGCTGTGATGATTCGCGATCAGGTAAAAGAGGAACACCCCGCTCTTGATTTGACCATTATCGATTCAAAATGCGCTTCACTGGGCTACGGATTAGTTGTAATGAAGGCTGCTGAACTGCTTCAGAACGGTGGGAGTAAAGAAGAAATTATCGAAGCCTCCCGTTTCCACTCAGAGCATATGGAACACCTATTCACTGTAGAAGACCTTGAGTACCTTGCAAAAGGCGGAAGAGTATCAAAAGCATCGGCTTTTCTTGGCGGACTGCTAAACATCAAGCCTCTCCTTCATGTGGAAGATGGAAAGCTTGTCCCGATTGAAAAATTGCGTGGGAAAAAGAAGCTTCTCAAACGAATTCTCGACTTGATGGAAGAACGGGGTGAGGATCTCTCCAATCAAGTGATTGCCATCAGCCACGGAGACGACGAAGAACTTGCCCTTGAAATGAAGAAGCTCATTCAAGAAAAATTCACACCGAAAGATGTATATATCAGTATTATTGGATGTGCCATAGGTTCTCATACAGGCACAGGCACTTTAGCCATATTTTTCTTAAACGAACACTCATAAACTCCCCTATTCTTCCTCATACTAAGAGGGAGATTATACTCGAAGGGAGAATCATTATGCCACATACATCTGATAACGAAAAAAAGGCCAGAGACAACAACGCCTTGCGCCAGGAAAAGAATAAGATCAAAGAAGTGAACCGTAAAGCCGGGAAGAATCAGTATTCTAAAAAGACGGATCATTTGTAAGGGATTGTCTTGGGCAGCCCCCGGCTCTTTGATATGAGAAAGTGCCAGTTCTTTATAGAGCTGGTGCTTTTTATTTTTTTAAAAAATCCCCCCAATGCACTCATAGAAGTTGTATGCACCGTCAAAGGTTGTCTATAATGAAAGAGATAATACTATGGAGGGGTTACATATGGCAAAAGAGAGTTCATTTGATATTGTGTCGAAAGTGGATATGTCTGAAGTGAGTAATGCGATTCAAATTGCGTTGAAGGAAGTTCAAACACGCTATGACTTTAAAGGAAGTAAGAGTGACATTAAATTAGATGGAGAGGAAATCGTTCTCATTTCTGATGATGAATTTAAAATGAATCAGTTAAAGGATGTTCTTCTAAGTAAACTCATCAAGCGTAATGTTCCTGTTAAAAACCTTGACTACAGCAAGCTTGAAGGGGCATCCGGCGGAACCGTCCGACAGCGTGCGAAACTTGTTCAAGGAATCGATAAAGAAAATGCGAAAAAAATCAATACCATCATCAAAAACTCCGGCGTAAAAGTAAAGAGTCAGGTGCAGGATGATCAAGTACGGGTCACTGGAAAAAGCAAGGATGATCTTCAAAAAATCATCGCTGCGATCCGTGAGGCAGATCTTTCTATCGATGTGCAGTACGTAAACTTCCGATAATCCGGTTTTTCAAAGAAGTCTAATGGGTACAATATATCCATTAGACTTCTTTCATTTAGGAGGAAAAACATGAAGAAAAAAGTCATCATTATTGGGGCGGTCGGCGGCGGTGCCACCACTGCATCACAAATTAGAAAACTGGATAGTGAAATAGAGATCATTCTTCTTGAAAAGACATCCTATCTTTCATATGGGGCATGCGGAATGCCTTATTACTTAGGTGAAGTCATTAAAGACCGTGAAAGTCTTTTTGCAGCCACACCTGAAAAATTACATACACAAAAAAACATCGATGTCCGCATGCATCATGAGGCGTTGAAAATTGATCGCAGTAAAAATTCTTTACTTGTGAGGGATCATGACAAAAATCAGGATTACGAAGAAGCATATGATTACCTCGTACTTGCAACAGGGGCTTCCCCCTTTATCCCTGACATCCCGGGGCTTGATAAAATACCGGCTTTCCATCTCAGAACCGTTGAAGACATGGACAGAATCAAGCAATTTGTTGAAACCTCAAAACCAAATGACTGTACGATTATCGGCGGAGGCTACATAGGTGTCGAAATGTCTGAGAACTTCACTCATTTAGGTATGAAAGTCAATCTGGTCGAAAGATCGGAACATGTGATCAGTGTAATCGATGAAGAGACCGCCATCAAACTGCAAGAACATATAACGGAGCAAGGTGTTAAGTTGTACACCAATGATGGACTGAAAGAGGTGCTATCAGAAAACACCCTGAAACTTGACAGCGGGGAAACATTTCAATCTGACTTCATTCTCCTTTCGGTAGGTGTAAAGCCGAATAACCTTCTTGCTAAGGAAGCCGGGTTATCAACAGGAGAGTCAGGTGGTGTCGTCAGTAATGAGTTTATGCAAACAGACGATCCCTCCATTTATGCAGTCGGAGATGTGGTGGAGTCCATGGATCTTATTGACGGGACCCCTAAGCAGGTTCCTCTCGCATGGCCTGCCCACCGACAAGCTTACATTATTGCTAGACACCTATCAGGAAGCCCAGTCCCTTTTAAGGGGATGCTTGGTACTGCAATTGCGAAGGTTTTTGACCTTTCCATTGCATCTACCGGATTAGGTGAGAAGGAATTAAATGAAAAGGGCTATTCGTATAGAACCTCCGTGCACGAAGGAAAGTCACATGCCGGCTACTATCCCGGTGCTCGTGATGTGTACGTGAGAGTCCATTTTTGTCCTGACACCGGAAAGATCTTTGGAGGAAATGTAGTTGGCGGCGAAGGGGTAGACAAGCAAATCGACGTCCTTGCCACAGCCATTTTCGGAGGCCTGACCATTACCGACCTCCAGGAAATCGAAACCTGCTACGCCCCTCCCTTCTCTTCTCCTAAAGGGTTGTTGAATATGATCGGCTATAAGGGGGCAGGGTTGATAGAAAAGGAATAATTACATGCAGGCTTCTCTGGGGAGGGGCCTGTTTTTTGTATGAATATGCACTTTGATAATGGATAAATATGTTAAACGTCTGGATTTTTTTGGATTTCGGTCGGATTACACTAAAAATCGGCTGAATTCCCTTCAATCACGGCTCTATCACACATCAAACGGCTTCGTCCCAAATCGAAATAACTGCATCACACATCAATTCGTCCGTGAAATTTGATAAATCTCCCAAAAGAAACACGTTAATAATTATTTTTTTCGGGTAAACACTATCCTAAGATAACCCAAATCATCAAAGGAGTGTTTTCATTGTCACAACAACAAAACCAGAAGCAAACGTTTCCCCCCCAGCACCAGGATCATCAGCCCGGAACTGTGGATGAGATGAATCCCCAGCCGATTCATACGGATCAAAATTATAAAGGCAGTGGAAAGCTGGACGGGAAGGTCGCACTTATTACCGGAGGAGACAGCGGGATCGGACGATCGGTGGCCTGGTATTATGCCAGGGAAGGTGCCCATGTCGCGATTTCTTATTTAGATGAACATGAAGATGCGAATAAGACGAAGGAATTAGTGGAAGCGGAAGGTGTAAGATGTATCCTGCTGTCAGGTGACATCGGAAGCTCGACGTTTTGTAAAGACATCGTGAACAAAACGATTTCTGAATTCGGCAAGCTTGATATCCTGGTGAATAACGCTGCCGAACAGCATCCTCAGGCAGGGCTTGCGGATATAAGTGACGAACAGTTGGAGCGTACCTTTAAAACGAACGTATTCTCTATTTTTTACTTAACAAGAGCAGCATTGCCTCATCTTAAAAAGGGAGCCTCCATTATTAACACGGCTTCTATCACAGCATATAAAGGGAATAAGGATTTGATTGATTACTCTTCTACTAAGGGGGCCATTGTCAGTTTCACGCGGTCCCTTGCAGAAAACATTGCATCCGATGGAATCAGGGTAAATGGCGTGGCCCCTGGCCCGATTTGGACTCCGCTGATTCCGTCCACCTTCAACTCTCAAAAGGTATCTCAGTTTGGAGCGAATACTCCACTTGGACGTGCTGGTCAGCCATATGAATTAGGACCTGCATACGTATACCTGGCAAGTGAAGATTCAAGCTACGTATCAGGACAGATGATTCATATTAATGGCGGGACGGTTATTAACGGCTAAAATGAAAGCGACTGAAACATATGATTCTCCTATAAGTGGAGATTCAAACGTTTCAGTCGCTTTTTATCAGGCTTTCTCTTTTCGCTCACTGCAAGAACATCTTGTGACAAGCTGATGCGGCACTATGATTCTCTTGATCGGCTCTTTCGGGTTCTCGATCTTTTGGATCAGGCTTTTTGCTGCCTCATTTCCCAGATTGAATATGTTGATATCCACAGACGTAAGCGGCGGACGGGACATTTCAGCCAGCAATACATTGTTGAAGCTGACAATGGAAATGTCTTCAGGAACACGGATGCCCATTTCATCCAGTGTGTTCAGTACCCCTAATGCCATTAAGTCATCGGCCACTACCAGAGCCGTTGGAGGAGCGTCTAATTGCATCAGTTCATTAATGGCTTCACGACCTCCTTCACGAAGAAATTCTTCATGAATAATGTAATCGTCCTTCATGTCTATTCCAGCATTACGCAAAGCCTTCTCATAACCTAATAGACGCTCAACGGTTACAACGAGGTTGAGGTCTCCACCGATAAAGCCGATGCATTCATGACCAAGCTCCAGGAGATAATCGGTTACTTCCTTCGTTGCCCGGTAGTTGTCATTATCCACATGAGTGATCTCTTCACAATATTTATAAGGCTTCCCGACGACGACAAATGGAAAACCACGATCTTTTAAGTAGTTCATCACTTTATCTTCCACTTTTGAGTAAAGAAGGATGATTCCGTCCACTCTTCCCCCTTGCACCATTTGGACGACGCCTTCATAGATTTCTTCTTCGGATTGACCTGTGGACATCTGAAGTGCGTATTGTTTTTCCTGCGCCCCTTCACTTAGTCCTCTTAAAACTGTCGGAAAGAAAGGGTTTTGTGAAAAAGTACTAGCTGAACCTGGTAATACAAGCCCCAAAACTTGAGTGGACTGATTTGCCAAGCTCCTTGCTATGAAGTTAGGATGATATCCTAATTGCTCCATCGCTTCTCTGACTTTTTGCTTTGTTTTCTCGCTGATTCTTGGATTGTTTGCAATAACACGTGAAACCGTAGATGGAGCTACGTTTGCAAGCTTTGCAACATCCTTGATGGTGACCGCCATTCATTCCACCCCCCTCTTTGAAAATCGTACCCTCTTAGGTGTAGAGGGCTGTTTTATTCTATTTTACACAATAATTAAAACGCTTCCATTTCATTATTCTTTAAAATCAGGAATTGCAGGACTCATAGACTGAGCCCCGCATCAAATCATGACTGTTTTTTCTTCCTTCCACGCTTCCATACAAGATAAATAAAGAGTAGGAAGAGGACATACACAGTGCCGAGTGCCAGTAGGTAAGGATAATTCAATCCACTCTTCTGTTTAAGGGAATAAACCTCTGATTCTTCACGATCGACTACGATCGTATAGTTTCCATCCTTATCAATACGAACCAGGTCTGCGGTTAATAATCCTTTCAACTCACTATTTTCTGCTAATTCTTCTTCACTCAATTGAACCTTTTGAGATTTGCTTGTGTTGTTTATGGCGATCACTAGCGTTTGATCCCCGTACGTACGCTTGAATATTCCCATACCGTCTTTTTCATAGATGGGTTCTATCGTCCCTCTTGTAAGGGCGGGGTAATCTTGACGAAGCTTTCCCAATTGAGTGATGTAATCAATCAATTCTTCATCTGCCCTAAAGTTCATAAAACGTCGATTATCCGGGTCATTTCCGCCATCTACGGCTATTTCTGAACCATAGTAAACGATCGGAATCCCTGGAGTCGTATACATATATGTTAAAGCGAGCTTCCATCTGGTACCCGGGAAGAGCTTCTCTTGAACGAGCAGTCTCGTAAAACGTTCCATATCATGGTTATCGATAAAAGTTCCCATTAAATAGGGATCTTCATAGTACGTTTCGTTGTATTTCCAGAAGTTAAACAGACGATCCATCGAAGTATCCGGTTTTTGGAATACAGAACGCATTTCTTCTGCTTGAGGAAAGTTAACGAATCCATCAATTCCTACATCATTGTATTTCGCTATCTTCTGGGGGTCGCGATCGAACACTTCACCAAGAAGATAGAAGTCTTCTTTGACTGACTTAACCTCAACGCTAAATTCAGTCCAAAATTCCTGGGGGACGTGACGAACAGTATCCAGTCGGTATCCGTCAACATCTGTTTCTTCGATCCACCATTTGGCGGCCTCAAATAAGTAGTTTTTCACTTCGGGATTTTCTGTATTTAAATCGGGAAGATCATATAACCACGCATTTTGTAGACTTTCTTCATTATCGAAGTTCATCTGCTGATTTTCATGAAACCAGTCCGATTTTTCAGGATCATTCACCCAAGGGTGTTCGGGTCCGACATGGTTTACAACGAAGTCCAGCATCACTTTCATATCACGTTTGTGGGCCTCATCTACAAGCTTTTTGAACGTATCGATGGATCCGAAATGTTCTTCTGTCTTATAGAAATCCGTAATCCAATAGCCGTGATACCCAAGGGGTTGATTATCAAAGACCGGGGTCAGCCAGATGGCGGTAAATCCCATATCCTTAATATAATCCAGCTTATCAATCACACCTTGAAAGTCCCCGCCTTGATAGGCTTTAGGGTTTTTTGTATCCACATTCTTATCATTGCTCGTATCCCCGTTATTAAAGCGATCGACCATTAAAAAATAAATGGTCTCATCCTGCCATTTTCGTTCTTCTTTTTCAACTGCACCTACCGGAAGGGCGTAAAAAAGAAGAAACGGGACTAAAATGAGAGATAATACTCTTCTTTTCATCTCCGCTCCTCCTCAAACTGTTAGTAACGCCTTTAAGATTATCCTTTTGTACCCCCTGCCGTCAATCCTGAAACGAAGTATTTCTGGAAGAACAGGAATAATAGGGCAATCGGTACGGCAATCAGGACAGAACCTGCAGCGAATGTTGTGAATTCTGCTCCGAATTGTTTTGCTACCATATCATAAAGGGCAACCGGTAATGTGTACATTTTTTCTGAACGCAAAAGGATACTTGCAATGATAAAGTCTGCGAATGGTGCAATGAACGAAAACAGTGCTACTACTGCAATGATCGGTTTCGCAAGGGGCATGACGATCTGGAAGAAAATACGCAGATGTCCCGCTCCATCCATTTTCGCTGATTCATCAAGCTCTTTCGGAATCGTATCCAGATACCCTTTCATTAACCATGTATTCATTGGGATTTGTCCACCAACGTATACCAGGATCAATCCTATATGAGTATCCAATAAATCTGTTAATAGGGCTAGAACGAAAATCGCAATTAAGGCAGCAAAGTTAGGAATCATTTGTAGGATCAGGAATGTCATTAATCCATTTTTGCGACCGGCGAAGCGGTAACGTGAGAAAGAGTAAGCCGTTAAACTGACCAGTAAAACCGTAAGTGCCATTGTTGATAAACTTACCTTTAATGAATTCCAGTACCAAAGCATATAATTACTTTGCTCAAGATCGAATAGTTCCTTATAATGTGCCAGTGTTGCATTCTTGGGAATGATGGAAGAACCGGATAAACTTTGACCTGGGTTAAAGGAAGATCCGATGATCCATGCAACCGGGTAAAGAATGATGGCAAACATGATTCCGATGGCTGCGTATGAAAGTGTTAAACGTATGAGTTTCTGTCTCTTCATATTCATATTACATCATATCCTCTTCTTGGAATGATTTCGTTCTCTTGAACTGCCAAATCGCCACTGTAATGACGATGATGGATAATAATAATGTGATGGCAGCTGCTTTAGAATACTGAGCGGATGTCATAGTCAGACTGTAGATCCATGAAATCAGAATGTCAGTTCCACCTGCATTTTGTCCTGTCAGGGCAGGTCCTCCACCATTGAATAAGTAAATAACGTTAAAGTTATTAAAGTTAAATGTGTATTGCGTAATGATAATTGGCGCCGTTGCAAAAAGAACGAGGGGCAACGTAATGTTCTTGAATTTCTGGAAGGCTGATGCCCCGTCAACCGTTGCTGCTTCATAAAGCTCATCAGGAATCGATTGAAGAACCCCCGTTGTCATCGCAAAGATGAACGGGAAACCTAACCAGGCTTGAATACCGATCAGGGCAATTCGTGTATACATCGGTTCTGTCATCCATGGTAATCCTTCAATGCCGAAGAATCCTAAGATATCCCGGTTTATTGTTCCGAAGGATTCATTGAACATACCAGCAAAAACCAATATCGAAACGAAAGCCGGAATGGCCCAAGGTAAGATGAATACGGTACGAATGATTGCTTTTCCTTTTAAATCCTTTTGATTGACCAGGATGGCAAGGAATACACCCAGGGCAACTTGAAGCGTTGTGGCACCGAACGTCCAAACAAGGGTCCAGGCTAACACGGTGATGAATGTTTCTCTCCAAATATCAATCTTGAAAATATCAACAAAGTTTTGTATCCCTACCCAATCGACTAATTTAGCTGGAGGTGAGTGATACAAATCATAGTTTGTAAACGCCAGTAAGATAACAAAGATGATCGGGAAGATGACTACGAATACGAGTAGTAAAAATCCCGGGGACATAATCAAGTACGGAAAGCCATTGTCTACTAGATTTTTGTACTGCTCACGAATCGTACTCAGTTTTTCTCCTCTGTCTCTCTTTTCTCCGTTTTTATAAGCATCCCGGAGATTAAACAAATAGAATCCGATTCCGAAGATAGATACGATGATTGCCAGAATTCCATATACCATCAAGAAAATGGAATGATCTCCGTATGAAATGTCTGTCCCAAGGGTTGTAATCCCCCATAATCCGTAGCCGATCAAATCTCTAAAGACAAGAATGAAAGCGGCAGTCATGATCAGGAAGAATCCGCCTTTTAGAAACTGTCTATGATACATCTGACCTAATCCAGGGATTAGGGAAAGGGCCAGTGCTGTTTTTCTTGTGTTTTTTTGATAGGATTGTTGCTCCATCCTATATTCCCCTTTCTACGTTCACCATTTTGATAAGCTTCAAGAGCTTTTTAAGAAAAGAAGTGTTTATTTCCTTAAAAAGCCCTTGAATGGGTCTTTAAAAGGATAGCAGTACCTCTCAGAGTGAGAAGGTACCGCTATGTTTATGCATTAGTTAGAGTGGTTCGCTTCAATGTTTTGTTGAATTTGCTTTACAGCTGCATCAAGAGCCGCTTTCGGTTCTTGTTTGCCCGTCACAACGGTTTGAAGTGAGTCTGCCATTGGTCCCCAAACCTCTCCCATTTCAGGAATGTTTGGCATTGGAACCGCATATTGAGATTGTTCAGCAACCGCTTTTGCACCAGGGTTATCAGCAATCGCAGGATCGTCGATCAAGCCTTGGTTTGTTGGTACTTCTTGTGTTTGTTCAAAACGTAATTTAGCATACTCGTCTTGAGTGATGAACTCGATGAATTTTTGAGCCCACTCTTTATTTTCAGAATATCCTGATACGTGCCAGCCTTTAACACCCATGAATGTTTTCATTGGCTCTCCGTTTGGAAGTTTAGGCATAGCCGAAATACCGATATCGATTCCAGCATCTTTGTAACCTTGGAAAGACCATGGTCCGTTCATTACAGAAGCAACTTTTCCTTCATTAAATAGACCGTCCATTGCTGATCCACCATTTTCACCAACGATACCTTTAGGGAATAATCCTTCTGAGTACCATTTTTGAATATATTCAGTACCTTCTACTGCACCTTCATTGTTTAACCCAAGATCTTTCGCATCCAATGCTCCATCATTTTCAGCAAATACATATCCGCCGAATCCACCGATTGGTGCATGAGCGAAATAGAAGTTATCCCAAAGAGCTAAGAAACCGTAGTTTCCATCTTTTGTGAAGTCTTTAGAGAAAGTGTACACTTCATCCATTGTTTTTGGAGCTTCTTCCATTAATTCTTTGTTGTAAACGAATACCGGCGTTTCAGAAGATTTTGGAAGACCATAAAGTTTCCCATCATAACTCTCCGCTGTCATAGAAGATTCAGTGAAACGCTCTTCAACGTCTCCTTCAACTTCTAAAGCAGCAATATGACCGGCTAGAGCAAGCTCACCAATTTGGTCATGTGGTAATGTTAATACGTCCGGACCAGTTCCGGCAGGACCGTCTAAACGTAATTGTTCTTTCATTTTAGTAGCCATTTCGACTTCTTTCACTTCTACTTTGATGCCAGTTTCTTCTTCGAACTTAGCACCTACTTCATCCAGCCATCCAGATTTCTTTTCATCTTCCCAGACAACCAGTTTCTCAGGTTTGTTTGCATCGTCAGCTTTTTTCTCTCCGCTGTCATTTCCCGATCCTTCTTCACGATTAGGACCACAAGCAGCCAACGCCCCTAGTACAAGCATGATTACCATCAATAATGATAACGCTTTCTTCATCTCGACCCCTCCTAAGTATGGTAAAAATATTGACCTTCCTTCAGACTGAACAAACGTTTGCACATACTATGACTTAATCCCGAAAGATATCGCTTACAATCTTTGTGAAAACGATTGCACAACCTACTTCTTATTATACAAACTAAATCGGCTTTGACAATACTTTTTTGAAAATTATTTACGTTTATTAAAGAGATAAGAAAACGCTTTAATTGTTTATATACGTTTCATTGACAACATTGATGGTTTAGAATACTCTTTAAATGGAATGAAAAAGAGGAGGATTTACGATGCTACTGGAAGCCATTTATCATAGACCAAAAGATAATTATGCATACGCTTGCACGAAAAACGAATTACACATACGGATTCGCACGAAGAAGAATGATGTGGAGAACGTCACACTCCTGCACGGAGATCCTTATCAGTGGAAAGACGGAAATTGGATATATGATCGTAAGGAGATGGTTTTAACCGGAACTGATCAGCTGTTTGATTATTGGTTCGCTCCCATCTCCCCTCCTTTCAGACGCCTTCGTTATGGTTTCCTTCTTCATGACGAAAAGGAAGAAATCTTTTATGGAGAAAAAGGATTTGATGGGGCTCCTTCCACTGATATCGGGGATTACTTCTGTTTTCCGTTCTTGAATACTATCGATGTATTTCAAGCACCTGCATGGGTGAAGGATACAGTATGGTATCAAATCTTCCCGGAGCGATTCGCAAATGGAAATACGGAGAATGACCCTGAAGGAACACTGGCTTGGAATAGCACAGAACCCACTCCCACCAATTTCTTCGGAGGGGATTTAGAAGGTGTGATCCAGAACATTCCTTATCTAAAAGAGCTTGGGATCTCCGGAATCTACTTTACCCCAATCTTTAAAGCGCATTCCAATCATAAATACGACACGATTGATTATTTCGAAATCGATCCACAGTTTGGGACGAAAGAAACATTGAAGGAATTAATAAAGGTCTGTCATGAGAATGAAATTAAAGTCATGCTGGATGCCGTCTTTAATCATAGCGGCTTCTATTTTGACCAGTTCCAGGATGTACTTGAAAACGGTGAAGATTCTCCTTATAAAGAGTGGTTTCATGTAAACGAATTTCCTCTGGATATCGAGAGTAAGCCGCCTAATTATGATACTTTTGCATTCGAACCTTCCATGCCGAAGTTAAATACTGAAAATGAAGAGGTTCGCAATTATCTATTAGAGGTTGGCCGATACTGGATAAAGGAATTTGATATCGATGGATGGCGTCTGGATGTTGCAAATGAAGTCGATCACCACTTCTGGCGTGAATTCCGCAGAGAAGTGAAGGGTATAAAACCGGATCTATATATTTTAGGAGAAATATGGCACGATTCAATGCCCTGGTTACGGGGAGATCAATTCGATGCTGTCATGAACTATCCTTTCACGACAAATCTATTGAATCTATTTGCTCACCAAACGATTTCCGCTTCTCAATTTGCAGAAAATATGACTTCGGTCGTGCATATGTACCCTAAGAACGTAAACGAAGTGAATTTCAACCTTGTCGGAAGTCACGATACACCACGTGTATTAACAGAGTGCGGTGAAGATATCCGACGTGCTAAACAAATTTACACTTTCATGCTCACTTTTACAGGCACACCTTGTATTTATTATGGTGATGAAATCGGCCTGACTGGTGAACAGGATCCAGGGTGCCGTAAGTGCTTCCCTTTGGAAAGAGAACAACACAATGAAGAGCTCTTTGGGCATATACAGAAACATATCGCCCTTCGCATGCAGTATCCATTGTTAAGCAACGAAGGAAATCTGACGTTTTTACCCGGGAACCTTCACGAGCATTGCCTTTCCTTCACTAAATCAAACGGAGAGGAGACAATCTTTGTTCTTTTAAACTCCAGTGAAAAATCGACCACCTACTCTCTTCCTTTTGAATTAAAAGGAAAGAAAATCACGAATCTGTGGAGCGGTGAAGATTTTGCCGCTGAAGCAGAGTCCATCGAAGTGGCACTTGAAGGGTTTGGATTTGCCATCCTGAAATTTTAATATAGCTTAGTTCGTGATCAGCGGGACTATACCTTAACGGTTAGTCCCCTTATCTATTTAAATCGCAAAAAAAAGACCAGGTGCCTATCCCTGGCCAGTTAAAGGAGAAAATCTATGAGCAAGAATCAAAAAAACATGACCCTCTTTGCCTTGACTTGGCCGATTTTCATTGAAATCTTTCTCCATATGCTGATGGGAAATGCCGATACGTTAATGCTCAGTCAGTACTCAGATGAATCTGTTGCAGCCGTCGGGGTTTCCAATCAAATCCTTTCTCTCATTATTGTCATGTTTGGATTTGTCGCGACAGGTACTGCCATTCTTGTTGCTCAGCATTTGGGAGCCCGGGAGGACCGATTGGCAGGAGAAGTATCCATCGTGTCCATTGCCGTTAACTTAGGATTCGGTCTCTTTCTGAGTGTCGCCCTTGTGTTTTTCAGTGAACCAATCCTGCGTACAATGGACCTCCCCCGATCGCTGATGAATGAAGCCTCTTCTTATTTAAAAATCGTTGGAGGGTTCGCTTTCATCCAGGCATTGATCATGACAGCCGGTTCCATCATGAGGAGCTACGGCTACACGAAAGACGCCATGTATATTACAATTGGAATGAATATCATCAATGTAATCGGGAACTATTTATTTATCTTTGGTCCATTTGGCGTTCCTGTTTTAGGAGTAGAAGGGGTAGCGATTTCCACAATTGCTTCTAGATTGATTGGATTTATCGTGAGCATCATCGTGATTACCAAACGGATTCCTAACGCCCTTCCAATCAAGAGGCTTTTTCGTTTACCAATTTCTCATGTGAAAAATTTACTTCGCATCGGGATTCCTTCTGCAGGAGAACATCTATCTTATAATGGTTCACAAATGGTCATTACGTATTTCATTGCAAGTATCGGGACGAACGCATTGACCACCAAAGTGTATGCACAAAACCTGATGATGTTTATCTTTTTATTCAGCGTAGCGATCAGTCAGGGAACTCAAATCATCATTGGTCATATGATCGGAGCGAAACAATTTGACAGTGCCTATGAACGGTGTTTGAAAAGTTTAAAGATTGCTATCTTCATCTCTCTCATTATGGCCGGAATTTTCTCTATCGCAGCGGAGCCGCTACTGCGAATATTTACAAACAACGAAGAAATCATTTCTCTTGGTAAAACATTAATCTACCTGACTATCATTCTCGAACCAGGCAGAAGCTTCAATTTAGTTGTCATTAACGCACTAAGAGCAACTGGTGACGTACGATTCCCAGTCTATATGGGTATCTTATCCATGTGGGGAGTGAGCGTTACTCTCTCCTATATACTTGGAATCTGGTTCGGGCTCGGCCTTATCGGTATCTGGATCTCCTTCATTGCCGATGAATGGCTCCGAGGCATCATCATGCTCAAACGCTGGCGATCCAAAATATGGATCCACAAACGATTTGTCAAAAGTGAGGAAAGCGCAATTTAGAGGGACGGACCTTCCTTAAGGTGGTTGCGAACCTTGACGCAAGTCCATATGACCACCGCTCCCCTCCCTCTTTTTATAAAAAGGTTGGGACAAAAGTGTTTTAATCTAAGTAAAACCCGAACAAATCTGCCTACTAGAAAGCAGATTCGTTCGGGTTTTTTATTTGTTTACGGTACATTTGATTTTATCTCTTTCCAGCGGTTGATTGGAGTGCAAGACGAAGACTCCTGCGGGAAAAGTAGCTTATGTGAGACCCCGCAGGCTTGCCGAGGAGGCTCACGGGCTACCCGCGGAAATCAGCGTAGTCTTGCACGGAAATCATTAGCGGCATAAAGAACCTACGCTGAAAATGTTCGTCTATATGTCGTGGTTTTTTAGTTTTGTTCCAACCTCTTTTTTGCTCCAAATGAAAACGCATCCATTAACTCATGTTAAGTTTTTTTACATAAAAACGCTTACATTACAAATTAATACTTGAACTTTTGTTATTTTCTGAATATGATAAATAATATAACTTATTTATGTCATAAAACCTAACATCATAGAACCGATTTATCCAAGAATGAAAGAACAAAAAACAAAAGGAGGAAAAAACAATGAAAAAAGTAGAAGCGATTATTCGTGCAGAAGCATTCTTGTCCCTGCGAGAAGCGTTATGCCTTCGTGGATTCAGCGGACTAACCGTATCAGAAGCAGCTGGCTGCGGAAAACAAAAAGGAAAGCAAGGGATTTTCAGAGGGAATAAATTCGAACTGCAGTTAGTTCCCCGCGTGAAGGTGGAAATGATCGTCGACGATGGTCAGGTTGAAGACATCATTGATCTCATTGTTGAACATTGCAGTACTGACACTGTAGGAGACGGGAAGATATTCATCTATCCGGTTGAGGATGTCATTCGCATCCGTACAGGTGAACGAGGGAAAAAAGCCGTTTTATAGATCACTTCATTCTAAACTCAATCACTAAGCCGCTTTACCAAACCAATTTTGGAGGGATACCATTGATTAAAAAAATTTCTGCTCTGTTGCTTCTGTCACTGTTTGTGAGCACTACTGCTTTCGCTGCGGCCCCTACCGCAGAATCTGTTCAAGCATCCGTAGACTCCCTATGGGTCATGATTGCTGCTGTCCTTGTGTTCTTCATGCACGCTGGATTCGCCATGGTCGAGACTGGATTTACCCGTGCCAAGAACTCTCTTAATATCCTGATGAAAAACTTCTTAACTGTAGCCATCGCTTCTGTTCTGTTTTTCATTGTAGGATTTGGGTTTATGTTTGGAGGAACGTCAGGGGGCATCATCGGTACCGACAGCTTTTTCCTTTCAGGACGTGAAGATATCGGCTTCTTCCTATTCCAATCGGTATTTGCCGCCACTTGTGCAACGATCATTTCAGGTGCTGTAGCTGAAAGAATGAAGCTTAAAAGTTATATTCTGTTAACCATTGCCATGACCGGAATCATTTATCCGATTGTCGGACATTGGATTTGGGGAGGCGGATGGCTTTCTGAGCTTGGATTCGTCGATTTCGCCGGATCTACTGTCGTTCATTTAACAGGGGCTGTCGGAGCATTTATTACGGTACTTTTCCTTGGGGCACGTATCGGCAAATACAATAAAGGTAAAGTGAATGTCATTCCTGGTCATAATATCCCGATCGGTGCCCTTGGGGTATTCATCCTTTGGTTCGGCTGGTTTGGATTTAATGGAGGCAGCAGCCTGGCCGCTGATCCGACGCTTGTCCCTCACGTCATTACAACAACTTTATTCTCAGCATCAGCTGCCATTCTTTCATCAGCTTTCTATACACTAGTAAGATTCAAACGAATCGATCCTTCCCTGACGTTAAACGGAGCATTGGGAGGACTTGTCGGTATCACCGCCGGCTGTGCCAATGTATCACTAATCGGCTCACTCATTATTGGACTAATTGCAGGAGTGATCCTTGTTGAAGCGGTAACTGTAATCGATTCTAAACTTAAAGTCGATGATCCTGTAGGGGCCATTGCCGTACATGGAATTTGCGGGATATGGGGTACGGTAGCCGTTGGGTTGTTTGATGTTTCAAACGGTTTGTTATATGGTGGGGGCGTTTCTTTAGTAGCCACCCAAGCCCTCGGCGTGTTGGCAGTTATTGCTTGGACCTCCGTCACTGTCGGAGGGTTTCTGTTCATCGTAACGAGAGTGGCAAGTATTCGCGTTTCACGTGAAGAAGAACTTTCAGGACTGGACTTTACAGAGCATGGGTCGAATGCCTATGAATTAAAGGATACTGTTTTAGAATCAAACGTTTCTTCCTCTTCTCCTTTTGGATCTGATTTAGTTGATCGATTAAATTCAATCGGAACAGGTAAAGTGAGTGAGACCATGAATCATCGCAACACAATATAATCAGATTTGGAGCCGTCCAGAGCGGCTCTTTTTTTCGTTCTCGAACAAAAATAAGCTCATATGGAAAGCTTCCAACTAAAGCTTCCATACGGGCTTATTTACGAAATCGTTGAAATGATTTTTTCTTTTATAGCTTTTGATACGAAATGTTTCTTGGAAAAAACATTATAGTGATTATTTCTTACCTCACCCAGGATGGCTCGATATAATAATGCCGCACCCTTCACCGGGGTCCTTGAATACATAGGATAAAGATTCATTGTACGGAAGGCTTTCTCATAATAGTCTTCTGCAATCCCGGCCATTTCTTCCCATATGGACTGGAATGCAGCATTATTTCGATGATCCATGAATTCTGCTACGGTATATTCATATTTAACTAATAAATCCTGAGGAATATACAATCTCCCTCTTTCCAGGTCTTCACCGATATCTCTTAATATATTGGTAAGCTGCATGGCATAACCTAAGTAGATTCCATCTTCCCTTAATTGATTTTCTTTCCCCGGAGCAAGAATAGGAAGAAGCATTAACCCTACAGTGCTCGCAACGTGATAAGAATAGTCGAGTACATCGTCCATCGTCACATAAGTTCTGCCGTTCAAATCCATTCGTTGTCCTTTAATCATATCCCTGAAAGCTCCGATGTCCATATTGAAATGTGTAAACACATCATCCAAGGCTACCCACATAAGTTTTTCTTCATTAAAAGAACCTGTTAAAAACGATTCAAACTCCATTTCGAATTGCAGTAATTCCTCAGAAGGTTTCGTACCCTCGTCAACGATATCATCCACTCTGCGACAGAATGCGTATACTGCCCATACAGCTTTTTTTTGGTCTTTCGGTAACAGGGAGAATGCTCTGTAAAATGTCTTAGAGTGAAGTTTAATGATATTCTCACAATGATCGTATGCTTCCAAAATCTTGTTCATGTAAGGTCACATCCTTCCTTTCCGACTCGGATTTATAATGTTCTTTAAAGGTTTCAGCAACAAGCTTTGCCCCCTGCATGACGATCGGTACTCCCCCACCAGGATGGATGGACGCTCCCACAGCAAAGATGTTCTTTTCTGTAAACGGTTGTACCTGAGGTCTGAACGGGCCCGATTGACCTAAACTGGGTGCAATTCCGAAGCTTCCCCCTGAATATAACCCCTCTTGTTTTGCCTCTTCCGGTGTCCTGACTTTCATCCACTTAATTCGTTTTCTTAACTCTTCGAATCCCCTTTTCTCCATTGTATCCAATACGTAATTGGAAAGAAATTCTGAAGCTTCCTCCCAGTCCAATTCCTCGGAAACCGGAACAGGGATTAGGACGTATAGGACACTGCTCCCTTCAGGCGCCAGGGATGAATCGACCTTAGACGGATTAAATACGTAAAATGAAGGTTCCTTAGGAATTCTCTTATTTTTGAAAATATCCTCCATATTGTCAGAGAAATATTCATTTAAATAAAATTGGTGCATTTCCTTTTCTTCAAACTTCCCATCCACTCCCATATACAATAGGACGCAACCAGATGAAGGCTTGTAAGGCTTAGGGGGCTTCTTCTTTACTAGTTTGGATGCCATAGGAAAATCTCCATTGATGATCACTGCATCTATTTCTTCTCTGTCGTTTCCGAGGACGATGTGAGTCGCCTTGTCCGCCCTCGTTTCGATCTCTGTGACAGGTGAAGAGGTCTTGATGGTGACACCATTTCTTTCACATGCATGCTGCACATGATCCAAAAGACTGGCATAACCACCTTTTATATAATAGATACCATGTTTATGCTCACTAAAGGATACTAAACTGTAAATGGCGGGAGTCGTATAGGGATTCCCACCGATGTACAGGGTCTGAAGCCCGTAGGCGGTTTGTAATTTTTCATGGTTGAAATAATGCCTTAAATTTCCCATCACATTTCGATATGCTTTTAACTTAATCAGTGAGGCAATCGTTTCCCGATTCAGATAGTCTTTTGTTTTTAAAAATGAGGATTCAAGAAATTGAGGCTTACCGATTGTAAATCGTTCATCCATATCTTCCATGAATTTCAGAAACCCATCTTCATCCCCAGGAAACTGCTGCTTGATTTCTTCGTATTGCTTATCCATATCAGCATATTTTTTATACGTTTGACCGTCTGCAAAATGAACATTATACAAAGGATCACAACGGACGAATTCAATTTCGTCTGTATTTATTCCTGCTTCTGAGAGAATGGAAAGCAGCATTTCAGGCAGGAGCACGATGGTCGGTCCTTTATCAATTTTGTATTCACCTTCTTGAACAAAGGCAAGCCGCCCACCAATGGTTGACTCCTTTTCATAAACGGTAACTTCATGACCATCTTTTGAAAGTAACAGTCCCGATATCAACCCGCCGATACCAGATCCAACAACCGCCGTTTTCATAATGCTTCCCCCATTGTTTGGTCTTTAGTGAAGGAATAGGACGGATCTTCGTTCAGCAGCATATTCGTTGTAATCCGTGCTGATTCTAATATTGTAGGCAACCCGCTTCCCGGATGGGTTCCTCCCCCGACCAGCCAACAGTTTTCAAGCTCTTCAAATTTATTATGAGGTCTGAGTGCCATCATTTGAGTTAATTGGTGACCGAGATTAAAGGTCGCACCTTGATAAATATTGAAGTCTACCTCCCAATGATGAGGCGAAATGATTTTTTCAACCTGGATATGTTCCCGAATGTTCTTTAAGTTCGTTTTGCTTTCAACTGCATCCAGAACGAGATTACGGAACATTTGTTCATTCTCTGTCCAATCGATCCCGCTTACATTATTCGGAACGGGAGCAAGGATATATAAAGTGGAATGTCCTGGAGGAGCAAGCGTCTTATCTGTCACAGAAGCATTCTGAATATAAATGGAGGGATCTTCGGGAAGTGTAAACGTCTCCGTTATTTCCTCCACATTTTTCTTATAGTCCTCTGCAAACAGGATGCTGTGATGAGGAAGATCAAATTGTTTATCGATTCCAAGATAGATCATGAAGGTCGAGCAGGAATACTTCTTCTTCTTCAGTTTTTCTTTACTGTATTTCTTGAGAACCCCATCTTCCACAAGGTTACTCATCACATGAGCGAAATCTCCATTAATGATGACTTCATCTGCGGAAACCTGCTCTCCATCTTCTGTAATGATTCCCTTCACCACATTACGGTCTTCAACCCACAATTTTTTGACTCCCCGGCCCAAATGGATGGAACCACCATGCTCAGTCACTACTTTGGCCATGGCTTTCGATAGCTGATTTACCCCGCCGATCGGGTGAAATATGCCATATTCATGCTCCATGAAGGACAGAATCGAAAATGCTCCCGGACACTCCCACGGTGACATCCCTAAGTATTTCGACTGAAAGGTAAAAGCTAACCGCAATTCATGATCGGTGAAATAATCACTTAACACACTATAAAGTGATTTTCCCAATGATAATTGGGGCAGTGCTCTCAAAACCTTCCAGCTGATATATTGATAATATCGATCCATCGGACTTTGAAGAATTGGTTTTAAACGTTCCATTTTTTTACGAGTATCATTCATAAAACGTGTATATCCTTCTGCATTTCCTGGATAATGACGCTCGATTTCATCAGAAAGTCGCTCAGGGTCTTTAAACATCCTCACTCTTTTATCTTTAAATATAAGTTCGTACATCATCGAGAGCTCTTGCAAGTTTAAATAGTCGTGAAGGTTTCTTCCTGCCGCCTCGAATAATTCTTCTGCAATTTCCGGCATACTCAAGAACGTGGGTCCAATATCGAACGTATAACCATCCATGGTGACAGCCCCGTTTCGTCCGCCAACAAACGTTTGCTTCTCATATATTTCTACGTCGTATCCCTTGCCGGCCAGCAGCATTGCCGCTGCCAAGCCTCCTGGACCAGCGCCTATGACAATCATTTTCTTGGCCATTGTTATAGCCTCCAATGTGTTTTTATTTGTACAATCATTATACAATAGTTATACAGATAATTATACAACTCTTTTACAATAGAAACAAAGTTTAAACTCTATTTTTTTTGATTTTATTTTTTCTCAGTAAAACCGGCTTGTCTCCCATTAAATAAACACAAAAAAGGGTTTCGGTTTTTCACCTCTATGTAGGGGTTTGGCCACATTACAAAGAGAAAAAGAGGCATGCAAAAGGTTCCTTTCCTTTTACTATGCCTCCTTTTCTCTTCTTTATTACTTTAAATCTATGTTTGTACCTGTCTATAAATTCTTTATAATTACCAGGTCGGTTGATCGACGGAGGATCATAGAACCAGGGCTCACTTACCCAAACAAAGACAGGTGAGCTTCTTTCATATAAGAAGCTCATCAGTTTCGTACGACTACCTATTCTACAATCTCTACATTATAATCCTTAAACCAAACATGAATCTGTGCCAGGTGGGCAAGTAGCTGTGGGCCGGTCATGAGTTGGCCGTACCATGGCACCTGGAAGGCAGATCCGCCTGTTGCAACGATTTCTTTCAGTTTTTCTTCATCGAATAATTCATAGAGAACACTAGATTTGTCTTCGAGTATTTCATTCAACCAGTCACTGACGAGTTTCGTGTACTCAGGGTGATGGGTTTTTGGGTACGGACTTTTCTTACGATAAAGGACTTCGTGAGGCAATACTCCTTCAAGAGCCTTTCGCAGAATACCTTTTTCTCTTCCCTCGTGCATTTTCATCTCCCATGGAATGTTCCAGACGTATTCTACGAGTCTATGATCAGCAAATGGCACACGGACCTCTAGACTTGCACCCATACTCATCCGATCTTTACGATCTAACAATGTCGTCATGAACCAAAGCAAATTCAGGTAGAATAATTGTCTTCTTTTCGTTTCAACTTCACTTTCCCCTTCTAATAATGGGGTTTCTGCCACTGTGCGATCATATTGCTCCAACACATATTCTTCAAGATTTAATTTCTTGCTCCATTCTTCTTTTAGAAGACCTTGACGCTCAGCAGTGGAGCGCATCCACGGAAATCCTCTGCGGTCGAAATCTTCAGGACGATGAAACCAAGGATAACCACCGAATATTTCATCCGCACATTCCCCTGATAATCCAACCGTGAAGTCCTGTTTAATTTCCCGACAAAACCATAATAGGGATGAATCAACGTCTGCCATTCCCGGTAAGTCTCTTACATGAACCGCTTCAGTCAGATAGTCCTTCAATTGCTGTTGGCTGATGACACAGCGATGGTGCTCGGTATCGAATTCAGAAGTCATTTTTTCTATCCAGGGTGCATCAGAATTAGGCTGAAAATCGTCCGCTTTAAAGTATTGTTCGTTTTCTTCATAATCAATGGAATAGGTATGAAGTTTCCCTTTTCCTTCTTTTTTATAGCTGTTCGCTGCCACCGCTGTAATCGCACTTGAATCGAGTCCGCCTGATAAGAACGTACAAAGTGGTACATCGGAAACTAGCTGCCTCTCGATGGCATCAGTCAAAAGGAAGCGTACCTTTGACACTGTTTCAATGAATGAGTCCGTATGCTCCTCACTCTTCACATTCCAGTATCTCCATATTTTCAAGCCATCCCTTGAGAATAGCAAAGCATGAGCAGGACGGAGCTCCTTCACTCCTTTAAACACTCCATTACCAGGCGTACGGGATGGCCCCAGTCCCAGTACTTCCGCCAATCCCTGATGATCCACCTGGGGCAAAACATCCGGATGGGCCAGTAACGCTTTTAGTTCGGAACCAAAAAGGATTCCTTCTTCCTTTTCAAAATAAAATAAAGGCTTTACGCCCATTCGGTCCCTTCCTATAAATACATGCTCCTTTTCACTGTCCCATACAGCAAAGGCAAAAATTCCATTTAAATGATGGACACAATCCTCACGCCACTCTATATAAGATGTTAACAGGACCTCCGTATCAGAATGTCCTCTGAAGGTATATCCCTTAGAAATAAGTACTTTTCTCAAATCTTCTGTATTGTAAAGTTCTCCATTGTAGCAGATGGTGAAAAGGTGCCCGTTATTTTGAATGCTCATGGGCTGCCTTCCACCTGCAGGATCTACTACTATCAAACGCTTATGACCAAACGCAACATGCTGGTCAATCCATACATTCGTTTCATCTGGCCCTCTTTTAGAAAGGGTTTCTGCCATTTTTTCCACTACTTCTTTTTGATCAGACAAATCTCGTTTATAATGAATCCAACCTGTAATTCCGCACATGGTGATCATCCTCACTTTCTAATCAAACAAACTGGGCTCACGGACACATAAATTATTCTATGCACCGGGTAGGAAATGGTTAATTGTCTCAATCAAATTTCACATGAATGAAATATGATAATTATGACAAGAAATGTAGTTAAGGAGGGATATTCACTTGAGCAACACATTTCGATCAAACATTTTAAAATCCCAAAAAAGGTCCTATTCCGAAGGCACTGCTCTTTTCGAAGATGATACGTGGTACTTTTTCGAAATTGATGCCGAGGAAGAGTCTGAGCTCGAATTTTACCTCAATCATGAATTGAAAGTATATAGAGATGGAGACTGGCTTGCAGGTGTATTATTGGAAGATGGAATTATTGTCACACCGTATGAACGGTTAAGAATTGAGAATGGCGATCGAATTCAAATAAAGAAGAATATATTGTATTCGTTGGAGAATTTATTGGAAGAGATTTCTGATGATGCTTTTCATCAGTTTACAACGGCCTTAAACAATCTGGGTTATTCTATTTATGATAGTATCTTTTGCCATAACCATCTGGTTTTCCTTGGAAATCAAAAGATCAAAGAAGGAGTTAACTTCATCACCTTCGATAACGGTGTAGAAGTATGTGCCGTCCAGCATCACTTCACCTATTACAAAAAGGAGAGGGACCGCTTTGAATTCACTTTAAGTACGGGGAGACGAATTGTGATTGAAAGTTTTAATATTTAATCCAGTCATAAACCCAAATAGAAAAAAAGCAAATGCCTGCCGGTATCCGACATACATTTGCTTTTTTTTTCTATCACTTCTCTATCCAAGGAAATTCAAGCCCAGAGGCAAACGTAATCCCAAATAAAGAACAATGATTAAAGCGATGATCAATTGAATCCAGAACATCTTTGTGCTCTTGCCCTTATTCATGCGAACCAAGACCATCTCGAACATCCCGATGACCCAGATCCCAACCAATCCTTTAATGCCATATAGGGCAGGATCAATTCCTTGATGCTTCCAGAATAATAGGGCACCCGTTAAGATAATGAGCAGGTAGAATAACCGTAAAATCATATGTACAACTTTCATGCCTTTTTTCTTTCCTGCATTATGTAAGCCAACCGCTACAAAGAAAAGAATAATCGCAATCACCCAAGTTGTAATATGGGCATGTGTATTATCAAACATAATGAACCTCCTACAGGTAGATAGTATACGTTCATAATATTACCATAGTCTTTACTCCAACAGAAATTTTAACTAGGCCTGTAACCGATTTGTCAAAATTCCCAGAGATTCAATTTCGATTTCCACTTTGTCACCCTTCTTCAGGAAAAGCGGAGGCTTGAAGCCTTTTCCAACTCCAGCAGGTGTCCCGGTAGCAATGATATCACCAGGCTCAAGAGTCATTCCCTTTGATAACGTAGAAATGATGGTTGGAATGTTGAATATCATTTCACTTGTGTTCGAAGACTGACGGATTGCATCATTCACCATCGTCGTGATTTCCAGATTCTGCGGGTCGACGATTTCATCCTTCGTGACAAGATACGGACCGATTGGACATGTTGTATCAAGGCTCTTACCGATAAAAAATTGGCCATGCTTTTTCTGCAGATCCCTGGCGGTTATATCATTGAGTATCGTATATCCAAATACGTACTCCAAGGCGTCTTCCGGAGAAATCCCTTTTCCTCTTCTGCCTATCACGACAGCAAGCTCCCCTTCATAATCAAGCTGCTCCGTCATTTCACTATGATGCAGCACCGTTTCTTCATGACCGACTACGGTATTGGTCGCTTTTGTGAATATCATGATGTCTTTCGGGATATCCTGCTCCCCCCCCATTTCAATGGCATGATCACGATAATTTTTTCCTACACACATAATATTCCTCTTCACTTTTGGAAGCGGTGAAAGCCACTTTACCTCATCATGAGAATATGAATTACAATCTAAGGAAATGTCCTGAAGGATGCTTCTTACTTTTTGAAGAAATCCTTCCCCCTGTTCTATCCCTCCAAGTAAATCCTGAGGTAAGCCGTGGAAACCTGCTAACTCTACAATTCTGGCATCTCGTTCCACACCATACGTCTGTCTATCCCCTACCTGAAAGCTAACAAATTTCATCTCTTATACATCCCCTTCGTTTGATTGAAAAACTATAACTCTCCTTTTTTAACCACAGTGCTTTTTCCATAACTTAATACACGCCACAGCTTCTCAACAGGACCGTATTTAAACTTGGATAACCAAATTTCTGAAATGATCACTTGGATAGCATATATGCCAATTGCCAGTAAAGTCCCTGTCGTTAACGTCACTTCTCCATACAATCCAAATCCATACGAATAGAAAATCAGGGTGCCGATTACTGATTGCATGAGGTAGTTCGTCAGGGACATTTTCCCTACTGAGGCTAAAGGCTTGCTCCCTTTCATGATTTTTTCATTCAACATTAATAATGAGAGGATTATTGCATAAGATACTGATAAGAACGGACCTCCCAAAAAGTCTTGAATATACGCATATGCAAAGTTGGACTGAATGAATAGTGGCATTGACTTAATGAAAATTCCAATCACCAAAGTACAGATTCCTATCACAATCCATGTCTTCTTATAATCTCTTACCTTTTCCAATAGTTGCAGTTTACTAGCCCCTGTCCCAATCATCATCATTGGCAAGATAGAAAGTAATAAGAATATGAGATTACCTGGTGAATTCACTGCATACCAGTCCTGAAAACGCTGCTCCATAATACTGCTGAAGCTTCCAGATGCATATGCGGCAACAGAATTCTGCAGAGACTGGATATCAGTGAACTGGGTTACACCAGTCGGATCTGCGAAAGTCATTAATACTAGCAGAATACTGAAAAATAACTGAGGCAGCAGAAATAATAATCCCCCTAACCACAATAATCCCTTTCCAGACAGCCTCATAAAAACGAGCAGCAGCAGACCGAATACGGCATAGTTAATTAAAATATCTCCCGACCAAATAAGGAAAGCATGAATGCAGCCAATCACCAATAAGATAAGAAGCCTTCTGATTCCAAATAGATAGAAAGAAGACCTTTTAGCAGCAGCCCTTTGTTGCTGAATGCCTAACCCATATCCAAACATCATGGCGAATAGCGGATAGAAGCTTGCTTGGACCAATACATCTATCCATGGATACAAAGCGACATCTTCAGGTGTTTTCCACCAGGAATAGGGGTCAAGATAAAGAAATGGTGAATGAAAGGAAATCATATTGATGATAAAGATTCCAAGTAATGAAAATCCTCTAATCACATCAAGACTTACAATACGTTCTGAATGTTCAGTTGGCGATAAAAAGTTCATTAATAGTTCCTCCGAAAAAATAATCTTAATTTCATTTTAACTGCAAATGTGAAATTAGGCGATTATCACCTATTCTTTCTTCTCACATAGAATAACAATAATTAACTTTGTCTTAAAGGTGTGAGTCGAAATGCCCGCAATTGTAGGAATTGCCCAAGTCATAAGCGTCGGTTCCAGTGGCGTTTTTCACATTGGAGATGTATTTAACATTAGTCCAATATCAACAGCCAAAACCTTTGCCGGTGCAGGTTCGTTTATTACAGGGAGAGGAATTTCCGTCTACAATGAAAATTCCTTAACCTATACTGTGGATGACGATGCTGTGGATCAAGGAATAAACTTTAACCTATGAGTGTGATGCGAAAATGACGAATTATTATGTTCAACAATCCATACAGATTCAATTTATTAAAATTGGAGGAATGTCCAATTCTTCCGTTTTACAAATTGGTACATGTGGTCAAATAAACACAAATGACTATCTTTATAATACCGGTGGTTTCACGGAACCCGCTCCTGAAGCTGAAAAAAACGGTAGTGTATCAACGGGACCATCGGGAGCACCCTTAGTTCCTCTTCAAAACCCATAAAAGAACCCGCGACAAAGAAAGAGGTGGCAGGATGACTAATTACTATATGACCCCACAACAACTCTATCAGTATATCGACATGTTGAATACGAAAATTGTCGCGTTAGAACAAAAAGTAAATGAGCTCTCACAAGAATTAATGACAATCAAGGAAACACCTAAGATTAATGTAGAAAGAATTGAATATAAGTTCGATCAGCTTAAAGTTGAGTCCCTTGACGGCACATTGAATATCGGCCTGAATCCAAGTAATTTAAAGGATACCATAGAGGATTTAGCCGTAGAACAAAATGTGAATGTCAATTCAATCAAAGATCTAACTCCCTACAAAGAAAGGATAACGAATGAAATACAAACGTACATTCAAACCGAATTGCCTAACCTGATTCAAGACAATGAAATGCAATTCCAACGATCACTCGACCCTTCCTATTACGAAATGGTACAGCAAGACCTATTAAATCAGATGCCACAGAGAATTGATTTCTACCTTGAAAACATACCTCATGTCGAGTCCAAACAATCCGAAGAGGAATGGGAAAGAAAAATCACTTCAAAAATCAAAAAAGATATCCAAACGGCCCTCTTCTCTTTCATGTCACAAATGCCGGAAAATATGGAAGGAATGAATAACAATGAACCTCCAGGTAATCAATCGTGAATTGTCAGTTGGCAGTATCGATATTGCAGGGGTAGCAAGCTCTTCCCTGGTCCTGATAGGGGATGCTGACATCATTCAGCTTACTTCTGCATTCGATACACCACCAGAGTCATTAATCATCGGTCCATTCGTTCCTCTTACACCAAAAGGATAGTATATGTTTAAGCGATATTCGATTGTAAATAAATTAGATGGAATTACTTTATCCTTTAGCTCTCTCTATCAAGTAGGCGATTCCCAAAATATTAATGCCGTATCATTTGCCTATGCTGTACAGCGGGAAAAAGAATTTTTCTTAACGAGTGAAGGAAGCTTTGATTCCAGAGTTTTTCAAGCCCCACTTGAAAAACCTTCCATTGATACCGCAGTTAGGGTCAGCCGCCTAAACCTTTGTCCAATCAAAGTTGACCAGGTTTATATCAGGGCAACGGCTTTTTCTTCAATTGTTCACGTTGGAAACACCTCAAATGTAGCAATGGAATCGAGGGTCAAGCACATCCGACAGCTTGAAAGTAAAATAGATGAAGATCCACAAACGTTCGAAACCATAGATCAACCCAACTAGTAATAGGGAACACGAACACTCTAACCTATTTCACATAGGTTAATTGTATAGATATATATGAAGAGGATGTTGAATATGCCCGCTTTAGTAGGTCCTGTCTCTATTCTTAACGTCGGTGGAGGAAGTGTTCAATTTGGAGATACAGGTATTATTTCACCTAAGTCCGCATCAAAAACTTTTGGTGGTTCTGGTGGATTTAATACAGGTCCCTTTCAGTTAACCTACAATGTATTCAGTGTGAATACCACATTTGATTGTAATGTTGTGGATCAACCGATAACAGGGAATAACTAAAAGCAAAAAGCGATATTATAGCTTTTTGCTTTTTTGTCTGGGTAAGAAGCGAAGTGAATCAGCCTCACCGTTTCTTTTTTTTACGCTCATTGCTCTTCCTCGTTTTCACCAATTTAGTGGAGGGTTGCTTTCTGATCCACTTAATGAACTTATGAATCTTTTCATCCCCTCTCAAGTCTTCGATGGTGTTCAATCTTACGCCCAATTCATCATTTGTATAGAGGGAATGAATCTGCTTATGACACGGAATACAAAGCTGTGCTGTGGGAAGGAAGGTTCCCCCCACCTCTTTGGGTGTCAGGTGATGAATCGTTGTTTCTACATTATGACGAGAGCATAATTCACATGTACCAATCATTTTTTTACTCATTTCAAGCCCTTCCTGTATGTTTAGTATAGGTATTCCCTATTTTTATCACTTTAAAAAAACCACTTTGAAGGCAAGTGCTTCAAAGTGGTTCTTCTTTATAGTTCCAGCACATGCCCTCCATCGAAAAAGTAAAGATACTTTTCAGACACTGTTTCTTTCCAAATCGATTCCAATGCGCGGGTATATAATTCAATTTGCACTCTATAACGCTCTTCAAGTATAGGTCTTGCTTCTTTAAAACCATCCTTATAGCGATCATGGATACCATCTGTTTTGTAATCCAACAGCACAATTCCCATTTCATCCCGGAATACACAGTCAATGACCCCTTGTACGAGAATCGTTTCTTCCGGGGCACTCTCTCCTGTTTCCGAAATTTCACTCAGAGGGACACTCATGCTGAATGGAATTTCCCTTTGGATATTCGCTGCCTGAACCAAACGCTTCCCAAGGTCGCTTTGGAAGAAACCAACGATGTTATCTAACGAGATGGCTCTTTCCTGTTCCTCCGTCAGGATTTCTTTATTCACTAACGTCGATAACAACTCTTTTACATCTTCTTCTGTGGATACACCATCCGCAAATGAAATATGCTGCATGACCGTATGCATGGCCGTTCCTTTTTCAGCAGGTGACAGCTCTTTGGACTGCATGAATTGGGGCCGGTTATACACTGGCTTTTGATGGCGACGAAGAATATCGATACTTGATGCTTCATCCCTTATTTCCACCATACGCTTCAGCTCAGAAACCGATTGCTTCGAGCGAAGGTTTGTAGCACTAAGATGTGGATACTTCCACGACAAACGGTGCAATACCTCTTTTTTATGAGTGGACTCTATTTCTACTTCCCCACCGTTCTTCACTCGCTCTTTCCAATTGTCATCCTCACTTAATGACTCCTCTTCTTCTGCACCCAGCTCAGACTTATGAATCGTCGTGATATGAAAGCAAGAAGGATGCTTTAGAATCTCTTCATTGATTCCACTTCCTTCTAAATCCGCAACTTCCCCAAGCTCTTTACAATGGGGGTGTCGCATGAGGGACGGACCTATCCAATCAAGATAGGAACTGGCCCCGGCACGGTCATAGTCAGATAACAACCATTCTGTCTGTCCTAAAGCTCCCCGCCATTTCTTAAGTGACTTCTCTAAGCTTTTCACGGTTCCCACTAAGAATAGCTTCTCTTTTGCACGGGTTAACGCCACATAGAGCACCCGCATTTCCTCCGAGATGGCCTCCATGCGCTTCTTCCGCTTGAATGCCAGCTGGGGAAGGGAAGGATAACTGATTCGCTTCCCCGGGTCTGTATACTTTGTAGCCAAACCCAGATCTTTATCTAATAAATAAGAAGCGTTCAAGTCCATGAGATTGAATTGCTTCGACGTGCCAGCTACAAAGACAACCGGGAACTCAAGCCCTTTACTGGAGTGAATTGTCATTAAGCGGACCACATCCTCCTGTTCACTAAGAGCTCTCGCTACCCCGAGGTCATCGCCTCTTTCCCTCATCCGATCAATGAACCGCAGGAAGCGGAATAACCCTCTGAAGGACGTTGATTCGTATTGGCGGGCACGGTCGTACAGTGCCCGAAGGTTTGCCTGACGCTGCTTCCCTCCGGCCATTCCTCCGACATAATCATAGAATCTGGTGTCCCGGTACAATTGCCAAATCAGCTCCGTAACCGATCCTTGTCTAGCCTTCGTCCGCCAGTTTTGCAGATGATACAGAAACACTTTGACCTTTTCAAATGTTTCTTCTTCACGTGCGTTACTTGGTTTCTCACTTGCAAATTTCTTCAAGGCTTCGTAGTACGTTCCCGCTCTCGAATGAATCCGGATGCTTGCAAGCCCCTGTTCGTCCAGTCCAACAATCGGTGAACGTAGAACCGATGCCAGGGGGATATCCTGATACGGATTGTCAATCACTTTCAGCAGTGAAAGCATAATCGCGATCTCGGTTGCTTCAAAATAACCAGTAGACAGATTTGCATAAATCGGAATTCCTTGCCGTTTGAATTCTTCCATAATTTCTGCGGCCCAAGGCATGGAACGAAGCAGAATCACAATATCCTTGTACTGAATCGGACGCTCGGTTTTCGTTTTGGCATCATAGATCGGTGTGCGCTCTTCAATCATGGCCTTCACTTTATTTGCCATATAGCGGGCTTCAAGCACGGATTTCTCAATATCACCCTCGTCAAAAATGGACAATTCCTCTTCATCACCACCCGATGAAGTTTCCTCTGATTCTTGATTAATGATCGCTACCTCGATCGGATACTCTTTCTCTTCAGGATAAGGAGCACCCTTCACCAGTTCTGCTTCCCGGTTATACTCCATCTCACCAACCGAGGACCCCATGATTTGCTTAAATAAAAAGTTGGTTCCCTCTAATACCTCTTTTCGGCTTCTGAAGTTTTGAGATAGATCGATTTTCAATCCTGCTTCTCCGCTTACAGGAAGAAAGCGGGTATACTTTCCTAAAAATAAGTTCGGTTCTGCCAATCGGAAGCGATAGATGGACTGCTTTACATCTCCCACCATAAAACGGTTACCTACTTCTTCTCGTTCTTCGGTAATGAGAAGAAGTATCGACTCCTGAACCATATTCGTATCCTGATATTCATCGACCAGTACTTCTTTGAATTTATTTTTATACTGCTTTGCAGCTTCTGAAGGAAGTAAAGCATCTGATGCAGGGTCTCTTAAAATCTCGAGACAAAAATGCTCTAAATCTGCAAAGTCAACAAGTCCCTTTTCTTCTTTCACTTGCCGGAAGCGTTTTCCGAATTCCACCACCACTTCTGCCAGGGTGTGAATCACGTCTCTCATCTTCTTCATATCCTCAAGGAATGACTCCGGTCTTCTTGAGAAGAAATCTTCCTGCAGTTTTTCTAACGTTTTCTTCCCTTGGTCCCGAAGCTTTTTCGCTTCATCTACAATATCCTTGTTATAGTCATCCCCTCGACAAGCTTTTAACTTTGTAAAGGGTAAGGTTTGAACCGCCTCATATAGAGCATTCCATGAAATGAGCCGGCTTTCTTCAAGGCTCTCGACAATCTCTATATCGCTTAGAAAATTTTCAGCTCTTGGACCCGGACCTCCAGGAACCCGTGACAGATCCAATGCACGCTGAAACAAGTTTTTCGCCCCATTAAGCTGTAAGCGAATATCCGTCAGGAGCGGCTGAATGAAGGAAAGCTGATCGATCTCTACACCTTCTTGGATGTCATACATCTCTTCCAGCCCTCTCAGCCATTCGTCCGGGTTCGGGTGGGAACGTGAAAAGTCATACAGCTTACGGATCATATCCTGAAGGGCCCCGTCACTTCTATCATTGGTAAATGTATCTACCAGTGTAAAGAAATCATGATTATGTTCTTTTCCGTATTCCTCTTCAAACAGCTCATCAAGCACTTCATCCCTGAGCAGATCCCCTTCTGTTTCATCGGCAATCCGAAAACCCGGATCAATGTCGATGAGATAATAATATTTACGAATCACTTCAAGGCAGAAAGAGTGAAGAGTCGAAATGGAAGCACGGTTCAGTAAGCTCAGCTGCTTCCTTAAATGATGGGAATGGGGATCCTCATCAATCGCTTTTTCCAATGCCTGCCCGATACGATGTCTCATCTCAGCGGCCGATGCATTGGTAAAGGTTACAACCAATAGTTCGTCCACATCCATTCTGTCTTCTTCAGAAAGGATTTTCTGAATGATCCTCTCTACAAGAACTGCGGTCTTTCCTGATCCTGCAGCAGCTGCTACGAGGATGTCCTGGCCATTTGCCCAAATCGCCTTCCACTGATCGTCTGTCCATGTAACATGATCAGGCTTTGCCGGTATGGTACCATTACTCATTGGACTCTACCTCCTCTCTCACTTTCTTTAATAGATCTTCTGGTTTTGCCGTCGGGAGCACTCTGTACTCGTTTTCTTCAAGAGATTGATCGAATTGACAAACGGAACGGAACGAACAGAACTGACATGGTGTACGGTCCTTCAGCTTGTAAGGAGTAATATTGGTCTCACCCGAAACGATCCGGTTCCCTGACGCTTCGTAGAGCTTTCTCACATGCTGGCGCATATAGTGGAAGTCTTCCTGTGAAGCAGCCTTCGAACGGGAGGATAATGATCCATCCTTCTTGATCCCGGCAGAGATGATATCTGAGTTCCCCGTATCCAATGTTTGATCCATTAATCGAACGATGTCAGAGTCTCCCAGCACGAGTCCCTTCATTTTAAAGCTCTTAAAAATTTCCTTTTCAATCTGATCCATCGTCAAGATTTTCTTACTATTAATCATGGGATTGTGAACGTGGAAATAGAGTACGCCTGCAGGCTTTGCTTCTTTCCCGACAAATTGCTTAGAGTTCGTTAACACAATGTCTAAATACGTCAGCATCTGAAGTGCCAATCCGTAGTACACTTCCGTCATATCCAGATCTCTTGCACTCGATTTGTAATCAACGATCCTTAGGTATACTCCACTTACATCTTCTGCTTTGTCTACCCGGTCGATCCTTCCCTGAAGCTCCATTTTCGTTCCATTCCTCAGCTGGAACTGGAACGGCGCCAGGGTCGCATGCGGTCCGAACCCAAGCTCCACCCCGACGGGCACAAATCCGCTTGCCTTCGCATGCTCACTGAGGATTAGGCTTGCACGGCTTATGATCTGCTCAAGCTTCTGAGCAATATAATAATGGCGGTTTGAGCTTAATAGAATCTGGTGCTGAAGCTTCGGTGCGAGCATCAAGACGGCTTCTTTAGCAAGCTTTAGACACTGGGCTTTTGATAAAGATGCCCAGGTCAGACCATGTCGTTCCACTTCTTCTGATATCCATTTAAGAGCCGAGTGGAACATTTCCCCGATATCCGGTGCCTCCAGTTTAAAGAAATCCCGCTCTCTAAGCTTCAACCCATGACTGGCAAAATGAGAAAACGGACAGCTATGGAACAGCTCCATTCGGGATACACTCGCTAAAATATGATCACCATACAGATCCCTGCTCGTATCCTCAGAAAGCTGATTCGCCCGATTCTGGTAGAAGAGACTGGATAAAATATGCTGTGAATGCCATTTCCAATCGTTTGATGTTGCATAGAAGTTATACACATCCCACCAGAAATCATAGATCGGATATTCCCGTTTCTTCATCTGTAATTGCGACGTCAAATGAGAAATGGTCACATTGGGATGACACACATAATGAAGCTGCTCTTCCTCAGAAAGCTCGGATGGTTCATTAAATAGAAGCTTCGTATTTGCATCCGGAAACATTTCATTCAGCCTTTTGATGAAAGAGGATGGCAATAACGCTTTTCCTTCTTCATTCGCGATGGGATAGCTGATGAATAATCGTTCACTCGGAGTCGTAAAGGCTTTATACGCCACAAACTCCTCGTCCAGCAGCTTCGTCCTATTACTGGGAGCTATCTTGAAGCCCCCATTGATCAACGATTCACGGTCTTCATCAGACAGGACTCCGTCTTCATTCATTTTCGCCGGTAGCACACCATCGTTCACTCCGATGATGAAAGCTGCTTTAATGTCCCCAAGCCTTGATTTCTCAAGATCTGCAATAATGACCTGATCGATGGCAGGGGGGACTAACGAGAACTGCATCGTTTCCATACCTGCATCCAGGATCGACGAGAATTTCTTCATCGTCGTTTCCTCATCGCCGAGCATCTCTACATATTGATCAAGTAAGTCCATTACGGCTGACCAAGCTTGATCGTGCTCCCTTGCCGCAATCAAGTCGCCTTTTTCTTCCGCTTCAATACGCATACGTTCAAGTTTAGCCGGAATATCCAACTCTTCCAGATACAGATAGAGGGTTTCACAAAATTCCCGTCCCGTGGATTGCTTTTTCAATCGTTTTCCGAGACGGATGATCGGCGCAGAAATAAATAAACGAAGCTCATTGATCTCATGCTCGAGTTCCTTTTCACGGTCGGTTTGCGGTGCGTCCACATGCTCAAGACCATGGAAACGACGGTACTTCCAGCGATCTTTCTTCGTCCAGCGATCGCCTTTGATCCCGTAAGCCAACACATAGTTCTCCAAACGGTCCATTTTTTCCCGCAAATCGGTCGGATTTTTTTGATAAGGAAACAACAGGTCTGTTTTCACAGCCCGGAATACAGGCTCATACCTCCAGTTCGTTATCATAATTTCCAGAGTCGAACGGATCAACTCAATTAATGGATGATTTAACATTGTCCTCTTCTGATCAAGGAAAAATGGAATACTATAATCTTGAAAAATTGTTTCGACCTTATCACGGTAGTCCTGGCTGTTTCGAACGAGCACCGCTATATCTTTGAAGCGATATCCCTTTTCCCTGGCTAGCTTCCGTATCTCTCTTGCTATCCCTTCGACCTCTGCCCGGCGATTGGAAGCTTCCAGAAACTCAATGGAGCCTTTTGCTTCTTCGCATGGAACAGTCGGCCGGTCCTCAAAATGACGTTCGAGATGGAGCATCGTTTCATTATGATAGCGAATCGGCTTCACTAACACCTCTTCTTCTATGGACTTCCCCGCTCCATAGCATATATCCTGAAGGGTATGGTACGTTTCGTTCGTCATCCGATATAAGCTTAACTCGTTCATCGCCCCCAATTGCTGCTCCGGATCGGTTGTAAGGGCAACCGTCACTGTCTTACTGTGCTGAATGAGCTGATCGATTATCAGATATTCCTGGGGCGTGAAGCTATGGAAGCCGTCTATGTAAATCTCTGCATCTCTTAGAAGTTCAGAGTTTTTCACATTATCTGCCAACAGCTGAAAATAGTCTTCTGAATCAATGTATTTGCCAAGGAGCTTCTCCTCGAATTTCTCATAAATCAGTTCAAGATCATGAAGCTTATCCTTCAAAACCTTTGAATCCCGCTCATCTTCCCCATCAAATTGGTGGAGATCCCGTGGCGAAATACAATAGCGCTTGAATTCCGTCAACATGGATTCTACATGATGGATGAAACCCGGCTTATCCGCTGCCTTCGAGAAAATATGGAGATGATCTTTGTTTTCGTCGATAATCTTCCGAATCATCATATTTAAGCCGACATCTGATAGATGGTAGCGGCTCATTCCGCCCGTTTCCTGAAGAATCTTCCACGCGAGCCGTGTGAAGCTGAACACTTGTCCACGAATCATCCCGTTTAATCCGGGTGTGTTGACAAGCTCGTATTCCGATATAAATGACATCTGATCCGGCACGATATAGATGATGGGATCCCCATTCGGCGCTTCCAATAAGCTCTGCTTCATCTCATCTAATATGCGATGGGTTTTCCCCGTACCGGAGCGTCCGAGAATAAAACGTACAGCCATCCTCTCACTCCCTTTCTTATACTAATCTATTGTAACCATGAGGCAGGTTGAATTTTTGTATAGGTTCATTATAGTACACAGGAACAAATCTTTCCCGTCTCAATCTTTATTGAAAATATTTGGAACACCTGCATACAGTAAAAAGAGGTAGGTGATTGCTGATGGATCGATATTTTAACAGAATCGCTTCTGTTCTTGTTGTGATGGCGATTATGGTTGCCTGCAATATTTACACATTCATTCCCATTTACGGGAATATCGCTTCCTCCCTCTCCATAGCACAAAGTGAAGTCGTTATTGCAGGAAGCTCATTTATCTTTTTCTACGCCTGTGGACTTCTAACCTTTGCCAATAGCGCAGATCGTTTTGGAAAAAAAGAGATTCTCGTTTGGGGTATGCTTGCCTCTGCGTTTTCAACAGGCCTGGTGGGGCTTGCTGGTGATTTCTGGAGTTTATTTTTCATACGGGGAATTCAAGGCTTTTGTTTAGGAAGCTTTGCCCCCGTCGCCGTTGCTTATACGTATGATTTGTTTTCTGGAAGAAAGAGAACGCTGCTTCTCGCTTTTATAAATTCCGGTTTTCTGTTCGCAGGCATCCTCGGTCAATTACTCAGCGAAGGAATCACCCGCTACAGCAACTGGACTATTGTATTCTTCTTTTTCGCAGTGGTGTACGTCTCCTTATTTTTAATAGGAAAACAAACTCTACCCGCTACATCCACTCGATACGTTTCGGTCACACACCAGATCGTCACGATTTATAAACTCCTTTTGAGAAAGGAACTCCTTTACTGCTACGGCATCGTGTTCACCATTCTCTCCTCTTTTGTTGTTTATTATGACAGCTTGACCAGGTACTTGTCTGGAAGTTCCGATCTACTCTTCCTCATCAGGGCAGTCGGGTTGATCGGCGTCGGGTTATCGCTCTTTACCGGTCGCCTTCTTGAAGCCATCGGAGTCTATAAAACTCTTTTTATTGGTGTAACTATCTCCATTTCGAGTGTATCCATCGCTTTCATTTACGTGCACATGAGTAATCCTTTCATCATCGTTCTTTCTTCTGTTCTCTTTGTTTCCGGCATTTCATTGTTGATTCCGACCGTCATTACCCTAATCGGAGATATGAGTGGCGAAGGCAGAATCCAGGCTCTCAGTCTTTACTCTTTTATTTTATTAGGAGGAACCAGCTTAGCTCCTTTAGTGGTCATGCAGCTAACTTACGTTCAATCATTGTTTCTGTTACTGGGATGCTTTTTGTTTCATGCCTGGTTGGGGGGCTTGTTGTATGTCGAGCGGAGGAGATGGAAGATGGGGGAATAGATGCATTCGACGTCAAAAAAAGAAGGACAGCATCATCCTTCTTTCACACTTCCGTTCCATTCATCTGCTAATAGTCCGTATAAGATCATGTCGTATCGATCTCCGTCTCTTTGTAAAAATTGACGGTAGCTTCCTTCTTTCTTGAATCCGAGTGCTTCATATAAACGCATGGCCCTCTCATTATATGAAAATACCGTTAGCTGGAGTCGGTATAAATTCAACTCATGAAAAGCGTACGCCAGCAAACAATCCATGGCTTCCTTGCCATAACCATTGCCCCAGGACTGTTCGTCACCGATTGAATTGGATACCCAGCCCACACGATGGGTCCACAGAATACCGTCCAATTCAACAAAACCTATGATTCTTCCATCGTCCTTTAGTCGAATTGCAAAACGAAAGGCGTTATCTCCCGGATCTCCCATCCACTTTTTAATATCTTCTTCTCCTTTCGGCTTGTGGGGGAGAGCATCCAGTAATCTCTGAACTTCTTCATTTTGACTCCACTCCCTTATGGCCGTAGCATCTTCTTCCTGAAAACCGGAAAGATAAATCCTTGTACCCGTCAATAACCGTTTCATGTCTTTTTCACCTCGACTTATGTATTTCGAGGCGTTCCTCACCGATTCCTTTATTGCCCTTAAAAAGTTTCATCAGTGCCTTCCCCCTCCCCGCCATCCATCATCATTTTTCAATAAAAAAAGAACCCGGAAATTTCCAGGCTCAATCCAACTTACCAGATCATCTCCGCCCACTCAGGGTGGTCAATGAATGGATTTCTGTTTCCTTGATATTGCTCAAAGATGATATCATTGCGTCTGATTTCCCTTCCATCGACAGGGTCCTGTTCATTCCATTCAAGGAGAACTGACATTTTCCCGTGATAAGGGGCACTTCCATTGTTGACATTGTTATTGATCTCTAAATCCAATTCCCCTCTGTCCCCTTCATAGCGGACCGCCATATAGAAAATCATACGGGCAACGTCCCCTTTCACTTCATCCCTGGGCTCCCAGGAATCCCCATCATAAAAGTTGCCAGGTGCTTCACTATGCTGAGTCCCACCATTATCAAAATCAAGATTGCTTCTTGTAGAATTGACGGTTACATCTGTAGGTCTCAAGTGATGAAGGTCCGTCCCTGGTCCTTGAGCTGTTCCAAAGTCTCCGTGGGATTTCGCCCAGACATGTTCCCGGTTCCAGTCGTTTACTCCACCGCCGTTTGTCGTTTTGGATTGGGAACGGCCTGAGTATAGGAGGATCACGTTATTCGGATTGTTCGGATCTTCGTCTGTATTTCGAAGTGCTCCCCATACGTCACTGTAGGAAAGAGTTTGATGATCATCAATGATGTTATGTAGTGCTGTTTTTAAAGAAGGTCCCGTTTTCCCTTCAGCCGTGCTGTAATATTCCTCATAGGATGGTGGATCGGTTGGGTCGGTTGGAGGATCAGTCGGATCAGTCCCGCCATCTTCCACTGATTCAAATGCTGACGTAGACTTCACTCCCGGATGAGAGAAATAGGCCGTTAAATTGCCCGTCACTTTGATTTTTTCACCTATTTGACCTGGGTTACTTTGTAATCCAAAGTTTGAACGGTAAGAAGATGGAATTTGAACATAGACCATTTCCTCCGTATTTGATTCAGACGGGGAATCCGCCAAGGCAAGTGCGTAATCGTTTGGAAAGTTACTCGTGACAACAGTTGACATAGAGGTTGGCTGCCCGACCACATACCCTTCCACTGACTGAGCGGAACCATCTTGATTGGATAATGCCTGATCAACAGTAAATGGAGAACTCCACGTCCCATTTCCCGCTGCACTCATTTGACTCGGAGATACTTGACCACACGCAATCATAAAAATAATTAAAATTGAAAAAATGCTGATGAACTTTTTGTTTACAACCTTCAAATTGCTTCGCCTCCTCTAAATATGACTATACATTTAGCGTACATTACATATTGTCAAAATAGGGTAAATTTTGTGTAAATGCGTGAAAATGAGTCTATTATCATAGAGTTTGTGATGGCTATTGCGGGTGGAAAAACATTCTTTCCGTAATTGGTGCAGGCTGTTCTTCCACTAGATCTTCCTAAGAAATTAATAAATCATCATGTTCCCCACCCCAAAATTCCTATATAATGAATCTACTAAATGTTAGGGGAATTGGAGGATTCATCCTTGAATGTATTTAAGCGATTTCAACGTACAATCATTAAAAATTATCTTTTTGGAAGCTTCATAGCCGTCTTTGGTGTCGGGTCTGTATTCATTTTTCAAACCCTTGCCCTCAATGAAAAGGAACTGCTCACAATGGGAGGCATCATCTCCCTTTCAATCGTCACGATGTTCAGCTGCGAATTTTTGGTGTATCAGAAGCATATTCGTCCGATGAAGCTCGTCTATAAAAAGGAGGTATCAACACTAAGTCTGGACCTTCTCTCAACTGCCTATCAACAAGCGGAAAGGTTCCCACTTTTAACGGTTAGACGAATCATGCTCCCTCACTTTCTGGGGCTGGCTCTTCCGTCAACTTTGCTAACGGTTGTCAGCATCAATGCAGGGTGGTTGTCCATTCCGTCCACCTACATTTTTTATGCCTGGTGCGGCGCCTTTTTAGTGGCGATTCTTCATGCATTGATTGAGTTTTTCTTAACCTTTAGAGCTTGTCATTCGCTGCAAGTGGACCTTATTCGGAAAACAGTTGAAACATATGGAGTCGATCCATCGAATCAGTCCACCCTATTTATCAGTTTAAAAAGGAAAATCTTGGCGGCTTCCCTGTTTCTTGCCCTGTTTCCGATCCTGCTTTTTTCATTAGCTTCACAGATTCGCTTATCGATTGCTGACTCCACTCTTTTAGTAGACTACTGGAAATGGGCAGGGACTCTGATTTTCATCATTACGATTCTCGCTTTCTGTGGAGCCCTCCTTATTTTCAAAAGTATTGAAGCCCCTGTAAAAGAGCTGGTAGCCCGTTTTGAAAAGGTAGAGGAGGGGCATGTTTCACCCGTAGTGAATACATACACGGACGAGTTTTCCCATCTATTTTCCGGCTTTAACCATATGGTAGGAGCCATAAATCTCCGAGATCAGAAAAACCAGCAGCTCCTCGATCAATTTTTCGCAGTCGTAGCAGGTACATTGGATGCACGGGACCCATATACGGCCGGTCATTCTAAACGTGTTGCGGAATTTTCTGTTTTAATTGCCAAACAATGCAACTGGTCTTCGAAAGACATTGACTTACTCAATAAGTCAGCTCTACTTCACGACATCGGAAAGATCGGCATACGCGACAATGTGCTTTTAAAAGAGGGGAAATTAACACTTGAAGAGTTTGATCAAATCAAATTCCACCCTGTGATTGGCGAAGAAATTGTAAAAGGGGTTCAGTTAACAGAAGAACTCCTGCCCATCTTACCTGGCATCAAGCACCACCATGAGCGGGTGGATGGCCGGGGATATCCCGATCAATTAAAAGGAGACGATATTCCCGTGTTCGGACGATTGATCGCTGTCGCCGATGCCTTTGACGCCATGACCTCGGATCGCCCTTATCGAAAAGGAATGCCTATCGAAAAAGCCCTCTCCATTTTGGAAGAAGGCAAAGGGACACAGTGGGATGAGGAGTTTGTTAAAGCTTTTATGAGGGGGATTAGAGCGACAGGCACATCCCGCATTTTATCGAAACCTGCAATTTAAATACCCATCAACATAGAAAGGATCAGATCCCCAAAATGAATTTGATCCTTTCCTTATCCAAAGAGCTTAAAGCATCACTTTTCGAAGTAGCATCCTTTCAACAGTCCGCAACCGCGAAGAATCTTTCGTAAAAAAAGAATGCTGTTCATGTATCGAACAGCATTCCCATATCTTTAGTTCCTGAATTGTATATCCCATTCGTTGATAGGCCAGTAACGAAGATCCACTTTTCCGACAATCTGTTCCCGGTCTATAAACCCGAAGTAGCGACTATCCATACTACCCCGACGATTGTCTCCAAGAACGAATACTTTTCCTTTGGGAACCGTTTGCTCATCCGTGATTTCTTCAAGGGTAAAGTCTCCCGTCAGCTTGTTGCCGATGTACTCCTGCTTGAATTTTTCTAAATAAGGTTCAGGATAGTATTCTCCGTTAACATATAACTTATCGTCTTTATAAACGACCTTATCACCGGGCAGTCCAATGATTCGTTTCACATAATCCTCGTTTTCATTCGCATGAAAGACAACAACATCAAAGCGATCCAAGTCCCCTATATGATAACCGATTTTATTCACAACAAGTTTATTTCCATCCTGTAGTGTCGGCATCATTGATTCACCTTCGACTACATAGTTGGAGAAGAGAAAGGTTCGAATGATGATAAAGATGATCAGTCCAATCCCCAAGGCTTTAATCCATTCGAGTCCTTCTCTTTTTACCTCTTCTCTCAATTTGATTCCTCCTGCTTTTTCCGTTCAATTCGTTGGTCTATTTCCATTTTCTTATTCAGATGTATCTCAATCCGTTTCCCTACAAACCATAGGACAAAAATAATGGCTGCAACGATTACAGTACGTATTGGTTGTCTTACTAATGATATAATATCATATCCGATAAAGCTTATGGTGAAAATCATCACCATTTTCCCTGTAACCACAGCGAGCATATATTGAGCGATGCTGATCGACGACAATCCCGCCACCACATTCACCAAGGCAGATGGTGTAAATGGGAAGCATAAAAGAATGAACAACGGTCCAAACCCATGCTTGTCTACCCATTTCGTCAATCGCTTCACTTGGCGGTTCTTTCTCAGGAAACGAAAAAATCGGGTTTCTCCATACCTTCTTACCAACAAGAATACAATAAGGGCTCCAAGCGTAGCGCCAATCCATGAAAACAGGAATCCCCACCATAACCCGAAGGCATTCGCATTGGCCGTCACAAACACAACCAGGGGCAGGAACGGAAGAAACGCTTCCAACAGCGGCAACAGGATCCCTGGGATCGGTCCAAATGAACGATACTGCTGAATCAGGTCCATCATATTTTCAAGTGTAAACCAGTCTTTTATCTTATTTATATCCATATTATATGTTTCCCCTTAAACGACCATGAACAAATAAACTCATTTCGTTATATCGTTACTTGTATTTTCATCATATCACACTAAATCAGGATTTCCATATTGTTATCTCTTGGGTCGTTTTATTAATATAACTTTGCCTAATGAGGGGGGATGTAAACGTTTTGGGGGTCATTTTTTGGGGGCGGTTCTGGAATAGGTTTTGTTTATGGATTCGTTCGAAGGTTCGTCGTTCGTTCGCAAAATTTGTCGAATTTCGCACATTGGCAGATATATCAGGAATTCGCCAGATAAAAGTGTTTTTCAGAGTGATAAAATCGGGAAACGGTAGATAAACTCCTTCTCCAAACAATCCAGTCAAGGATTACTCGGCTCCGCAGGGCGATATTATCGACTTCACCCCATATATTATCGAGTTTTACATTTTATTATCGACTTTGCCCCATATATTATCGACTTTTACATTTTATTATCGACTTCGCCCCATATATTATCGACTTTCAGAATAGTCGCTACACCCTCGTCCAATTTCATTTTTTATTCTTCATTCCCCATTTCTCCCTATCAAAAAAACTGCCATCCCCATCCGGGAATGACAGCTCGCCTCTATAAATACTCCCCAAACCAATCCACAATCTCCTGTAATCTAGCTTCCCTCAAAGAAGGTTTTCCAGTCCGGGACAAATTGTGATTGGATTCCGGGAAACGCACGAATCTCACATCTTTTTTCTCCCGCTTTAATGCGATGAATAGTTGTTCCGCCTGCTCAATCGGACAACGGTAGTCCTTTTCGCTGTGAAGGATCAATAGGGGGGTGTTCATATTCTTCACATAAGCAAGGGGTGAATGTTTCCAAAGGGTTTCGAAGTCCCCGAGATCGCTTTGGATTTGCCACTCTGAGAAGTAGTAGCCGATATCGCTCACTCCGTAAAAGCTGATCCAATTGCTGATGGAGCGCTGGGTGGCCGCTGCTTTAAACTTATCACTATGGCCGATGATCCAGTTGGTCATGAATCCTCCATAGCTTCCACCGGTCACACCTAAGCGGGTTTCATCAATAAACGGAAATTCCTTCAGGGCATACTCGACTCCTGCCATGATATCCTCGTAATCCCCGCCGCCGTAATCTCCTCTTACGGCATCCACGAACTCTTGCCCGTAGCCATGGCTTCCTCTTGGATTCACATATAAAACAGCATATCCTTTACTTGCCAGCACTTGGAATTCGTGAAAAAACGTATTCCCATACATGGTGTGGGGGCCACCGTGTATTTCGACGATAAGTGGATATTTTTTTCCTTCCTCATAACCGACTGGCTTCATGATCCAGCCTTGTACCGGACAATCTTTAGCACCAGTGTACATAAATGATTGGGGAGAAGATAATTCACGATTCCCCAGCAGGTCCCCGTTCAGGTTAGTCATTTTATTCAACTCACCACTAGGTACATGAAGAGTATATAATTCACCGGGCTCGGTCGGCTTGCTCATGGCAATCAGCATCACCTGTCGAGTTGAATCGAAGTCGTATCCATATACATGCTGTTCTTCCTGCAGCAGTGCAGGGTATATCGCCCCATCAATGTGTGCATAGTATAGGACTGTGTTCCCGGCATCAGATGCCAGGAAGTAGAAGCTTTCATTATCCTTTGACCATAGTATCCCCGTTTGTGATGAACCTTGGATGCTGTCGCTATTAAGATAGTCTCCTACGGGCAGATCCATGCCTTCTGTCAGGCAAATGGAATGTCCAGTTTCAATGTGATGCAGCCACACCTTATTATGTGTCGCATTCTCGTATTCACGTCCATGCCCCATGTAAGCAAGATGCTTTCCGTCAGGAGACCAGGCCGCTCCTCCGTAGTAACCCGATTCTTCATTAACCTTTTTGTATTCATTCATTTCAAGGCTAAAAATATACAAATCAGACTGGAATGAGAAATCCTTGTCTTCTGTTCTGTCCACTGAAAACGCAATGTGCTTTCCGTCAGGAGACCAGGAGTGAAGAGCATAATCATGGACATCGTCCGTGACTCTTCTCATTTTTTTCGACGCCACGTCCACCACTGCTATTTGTGAGTAGCAGTGGTCATCGAAACCCCGGTCATCACTTTTATATTTCATGCTTGTGGTAACGAATGGCTTTAATTTCTCTTCTTCGCATTCCTTTTTTCCAAACGTCTCTCCTTTTTCCAATCGGAGCGAGACTGCAATTTTCTCACCGCATGGAGACCAGACTGGATTTGAGATGCCTTTTTGGTAATCTGTCAGCTGTTCTGCTTCCCCTCCATCCCGGTGGACGAGGTATAGTTGATTCACACCGGAGCGATTCGAGACAAAGGCGATCTTTCTACCATCAGGTGACCATCTGGGAGTTGAAATCTTTTGTTCTCCGAAAGTCCATTGCCGAGTGGTCTTATCTTGCAGACGAATGCTATGTAAGGTTGAGAAATACTCATTTTTTTCTTCACACATGATGGTTTTGACATAAACGGCTTCCTCTCCACTTGGTGACAATCTTGGATCTGATACGGCCCTTAACTCATAGAGGTCCTGGATTTCGATTCCTTTTTTCATGGTCCGGCACCTTCCTTTCTTCTATTCTCTTTATTATTTCGACGTCAGAAATACTTTTCCCTTTATGGATAAAAATCCGATCTGCCCTTCATAATAGAAACAAATTCAAATTCTACAACTTTCGCTATTGAAAGTAAATCGAATTCCACGTAAAATGAAAATACGAACATTTGTTCTACACTAAAGTGAAAAGGAGTCTTTTCATATGACAAGGATCCCGGAGAACGACAGGAACATATTAGAACAGGCGATATATTTACCGATGGTGCTGACGATTTTGAATCGTGATCTGCAAATCGTAGACAGCAGCCCATTTAAATTAAAACGACCGTATTTAGAAATGATTGAGGAGACGATGAAGGTCATCCAGGGAGAACTCGCTCATGTGAAAAAGTACATGAGGAACAATAAGATGAAGGTTGAGCGAATTCAATCAGACGATGCATTCACGATGTATATGTTTCTGTATAAGGGTTATGAGGAACACCATAATTACTTTAACCCGCGCCTTCGAAACCGTGTGGAGGATTTAATGAGACATTATTTGTATCGCCGATTCCTGGAATCGAAAACAGATACAACAAAAGAAGCGTGATTCATCTCACGCATCGTTTTTTTTGATATTTCGATTAAGGTAAAACGTTTTGATATTACTCATTTCGGTTTGAAGCTTCGTATTATATTTACTTTCCATTTCTGCGACACGCTGTGTGTAGGCGATACGCAAGTCAGAAGTACGAAGCATTTGATTTTCAAACGAACTGTAAGAAATGGGAACCATGCAGGACTCATTGTTTTGAAGAAAGACCCGTGTTGATCCATTTGTCGAGCGTTCATACCCGCGAACATGTGAATGGGAAATCCAGGCGCATTCTTGCTTGACAGGAGAAGATGTTGGGAATAGATAAATGGACATCTGAGGATTCACCATGATGGGAGCTTTGTAGATGATACCCGTAAGTCTTTTGGTGCCTTCTTTTCTTCCTTCATAGGAGGAACCAAAGAATTCACAGCTCTTCTTTAAAATATCGAACGGTTTAAAAGGGGAGATTAGTACGTCATCTACCTCTATGATTTTGGTAAATGTCCTGGCACCGTACTCAATGGGCTGCATGATCATCGTATGGGGATTCACTTCATATTCTTCTATAATTCGAGATTTTTCTCTCATTTCATCGCCTCCATTTACATTTTCCACCAAAATAATACCATAAATTTCGAGGGTTGTCTCGCATATTTTTAAAAATTCTGAAATTAACTATACGTCACTTCGTTAAGGATAAAAAATTATCAGAATATTTAATTTTTTAGTTGAATTTTCACTACTTACCCCATATACTAATAAAAAGAATTCAGGGGTGACCGTATATGGAAAACAAAAAGTCCTATACCGAAATGATGAAAGCTTCTGCCATGACCCGTAAGAAAGCCGCTGAGAGAAGTGTGATGGAGATCTATATCGACATGGTGCTGCATGAAAGCATTCTGATGACGCGCAAGACAAAACTCCTGACAGACATTGACGCCGCCCTGGATAAGAAAAATAAACCTCTGTTCATGAAATTATCAAAAGAATTAAACGACCTGAACCTAAGCTACGGATGATAAATAATAGCTGACTCTATACATGAGTCAGCTATTCTTTTTTTAATGGACGGGCCTTTGGTCCCTTCATTTCATGCATGACTTCAGTTCGAATGGCGTACCCTATAGCTAACCTATACACTTTGGAGCGAATATGATGATCCTGCTAATAAAAGTACTTGTCCTCTACTTAATGACCATTGCCGCTATGCGACTGATGGGAAAATCTACAATTGTACAGATGACCCCTTATGATCTTGTGGCGATTATTATCGTTGGGACCATGGCCTCTGAACCACTGATCTCCACGAAATTCTGGCCAACCATCGCGGCTCTCATCATTTTAGTGGCGCTTCATGTACTGTTCTCATTCCTGACCCTAAGTCAATGGGGGAATCGCTTCTTCTTGGGAGAACCCACCTTACTGATTAAAAATGGGGAGATATTAGAGGATAATTTGGAGAAATCCAAGATCTCGCTGATTCAATTAACCTCCATTCTGCGCTCTCAAGGTTACCCCAAAATTTCAGATGTGGATTATGCCATGCTCGAGCCGATCGGTGAAGTGAGCATCATTCCGAAGGTGGAAAACACCCCTGTTACAGTCCAGCATCTCAACCTTAAAATCGATGACGAGGGATTGCCGATTTCAGTGATTGTGGATGGTAAAATCCAAACGCGGAACCTGAAGCTTCTTGGAAAATCGACAGAGTGGCTGGAAACTCAACTAACTAACTCAGGACTTCATCACAAAGATGTAATTTTCGCTTATATGACAGAGAAAGCCAAGAACCTGATTATCAGTAAAAGAGAAAAAGCCTAGTCCCTAAAGGGACAAGGCTTTTCTCTTTATTCTCGCTTCAAGAATCTAATACAAAAAATTCCCATAAGCTTTAATCGTTAAATAGGATGCTACAATCGTATAAAGAAAAGCTGTCCAAAAAGAGATTGAATGATAAAATTTTTTCTTTTTTTCTTTTATCAAATGCTGGCCCCGCCTGTAGAAGAAACCATCTCCGTTTACATAAATGATAACCAGAGTAACTAATATTCCAATAATAAATGACCATTCCATTATTGGTCGTCCTGTTTCAAGATAACTCAATAATGGCAACCCTAACAGCGCTAACATAGTAAAAGCAAACCGACTGAACAGCATCAAAAATTTGTGGTTTATTATTACTTCCATGCCCTACCGCCCTCCAATAAAAACGAAAATTCAAACTATTTAATTATTACTAATTTTACCATAAGTGTTATAATTAGGTGATTGTTAATTTTTAATTTCCAATAATTAGTTGAACACTGACTATCATGGGTTATAATGTTGTGTGCTTTTCCAAATATAATAATCCCCAAAAGAGAAAAGGCCAAGTCACTTTATAGACAAGGCCTTTTCTCTTTATTCTTCTTTTTTCTCCGCTTCGTACTGTTCCAACATGGAAAGTCGTTCAAGCATCGTCGGATGACCGTAACGGAAAATCTTCACAAGTAAAGGCGGATTGACCTGAGATAATCCCACCTTCGATAACTTTTGGAAAGATGAGATGGCGGCTTCTTTGTCGGCCGTCATTTCTATTGCATATCGATCAGCCCTCGTTTCCTGGTAGCGTGAGATCCAGTTGCTAAAGGGACTGACAGTGAACAGAAGCATGGACGTGATCATTAAAAATAGAGGTAAGGAGCTCAAGTTCGACACCCTCGATACTTTCATATCATCCTTATGATTGGCGACGATGCCTCTCATCAGCTTAGCCGTCAGGAATAATCCAAAGAAGGATAGGATCAGGTAGATGGCAATGCCGATATAGATGTGCTTTTCCACATAGTGAGCCATTTCATGGGCCATCACAAACAGGATTTCCCTGTCCGTTAATTTTTCAAGGGTGGTATCCCAAAGAACGATTCGTGAATTGGATCCGACTCCGGTTACATAAGCATTGAGTGAATTCGTTTTCTCCGACATATCGACTTCAAATACGTGGTCCGTTGGAATGTTTGCCTTGTCGGCAAGAGTCAGGATTTGTTCCTCTAATACTTTATCCTTCAGTGGATAGAAGTCGTTATATAGCGGGTCGATCAAAACCGGCTGCACGAACATCATGAAAATCGTAAAGGGTACTGACAATGCCCAGGCCGCTAGCCACCAGCGCTGCCTGAATCGTTTCATCAATCCATATAACACCGATACGATGATGAACATGAGGAGGTAATTCACCCAGAAATCCGTGATCTCATCCTTCATCCACATGGAGAACGTCTGGGTTGAAATATTGTAGCTCTTCGAAATGCTATACGAAATGTACTGCAGTGGAAAAATCGCCAGGAACGAAGCAATCGATAACCAGAACAAATAAATGGCCGTTTGCAGGAAACCATTTTTCACCGTTCCCCTCGCCCATTTCTCAAACACACGTGAGACCCCGAGAATCAGGATCAAGAAATAAAACAACCATTCATAAGGAGTGGATAAGAAAAACAGGAGGTTCTTGATTTTTGAGAAATCCTCACTCAGCATAATTTCTTTATCATTCATAAAGGTGGCCGGATCTGCACTGCTTCCTGTGTACATGTCAGGCAAAGTAGAATCCGCCAAGAAGAATAAATACACATATAGAAACAAGCCTAATAGCAAATAAGCCAGTATTGAACGAAGTGCCCATTTTTTAGCCAACATACTTCCCCCTTTCTCGTCTTCTTTACTATATGTAATACCCTGTCCAAAGATTTAGAACCTAAACCCAAGCCAGTGAAAGTGCCGGGGTTGATGTGGAAAATCGTTTATATGCCCTCTGGGGATACACGTGCCATATTATAAAATTATGTGCCGTATTTTCATTATATCTGCCACAATAAAATATTACCTCCCATTCTTCAACATTCGACATACCTGAGCATCACTCCGCTCCTTTCCATCCAACAAAAAAAGCCACGACCCGAATCGCGGCTTACATCAAGAATACCGAATACAAAGACAGAACAGAAATCGCCCCGACCACCACAAGGATGACGTTGGCACCCAGAAAGGCAATGACAAATGCAGCTGCCGTCCCGACGACTCCAAACATAAGATTCCCCTCTTGAATCAACAAGATGCTTGGAAAAATCAAAGCGCCCAATACGGCGAACGGAACATTCTTTAATACCCCTTGAAGGAATGGAGGCAGTTCTTTCCCTTTGAATACGAGGAAAGGAAGCATTCTGGGAATATACGTGACAATCGCCATACCGATGATCATCAAAACTATCGCGCTATTCATTCGCTCTCCCTCCTCCCTTCATCATGACCACCAATTCAACAATCACAGCTGAAACAAGGGTAGCAAGTACAATCGACCAGCCGTTTGAAAGAGTCGTCGTGAAAAGAAGGATGCTATTCAATGCACCGGCCACTACGGCTAAAAACGTGACCTTTACACTTTTTTTCATGGAAGGCACGAGGAGTCCCACAAACATCGCGTAAAGAGCAATCGTCATGCTCGCTTGTAGAAATTCGGGGAGGATTTCCCCGATGAAGTAGCCTACACCAGAGTTAACGACCCAGCTCCCGTATGAAATGAGCATCACACCGAAGGCAAAACCCGTTCTTACCTTGCCCTCTTTGACGCTGATGACCGTGAAGGTTTCATCCGTAATCCCAAACGCATAAAATAGCTTTTTAAACAAACGGTCTTCCTCGAGCTTTTCACTTAAAGAAGCCGACATCAGGAAGTGACGGATGTTTACGATGAACGTTGTAAGAATAATTTCAATGATACCAGTACCAACCGCAATCAGACTCAGTGATATGTATTGAGCAGCCCCTGCAAACACGAGCATGCTCATCAGTACCGTTTCCGTGACAGTGAGGCCGGTTGTCCGTGCCAACAACCCAAAGGTTAACGCAACAGGCATGTATCCGATGGCAATGCTGAGTCCTCCCTGAAGGCCCAGACGAAAATCACTCACTTTTTTCGTAGAAAGCAGTGCCTCCATCCTCTCACATCCTTTATAATAGAAGTAATTTACTATTTTAATTTTTTGATAATTTATTATATTATACATATAGACGCTATAGTATACAAGAGGAGTTTTGGCATGGAAAATTTCCCGATTCAAATTGGTGATAATATACGAAAAATCCGCAGAGAGCGTGGCTTCAGTCTTGAGCAGATGGCAGAGCGCACCGGTGTAAGCAAGGCGATGATCGGTCAGATTGAACGTGGTGATTCGAATCCGACGGTCGCGATTCTATGGAAGATCGCTAATGGCTTGAAGGTATCCTTCTCTTCACTGATTGAAAAGCCAAGCAATCAAGTATCCATCATTCATTATCAAGAAGTCCAGCCTGTTCTTGAAGATAACGGAAATTACATCGTTTATCCCATCTTCCCTTTCGATCCCCTAAAAAAATGGGAAAGCTACCGGGTTGAAATGAAACCTGGCTGCTCGTATCGGAATGAAGGACATACGAAGGGGGTAGAGGAATACATCACGGTGCTGTCAGGGAAGATGGACCTTAAGATTGGCGAAGAATCCTATCTGCTGACAGAAGGAAGTTCGATTCGTTTTGCCGCTGACTCCGGGCATGAATATGTAAATGATTCAGGAGAGACAACTGTGTGCCAGATGGTTATTTATTATGGCGGTGAATAATCCAAAAAAATCCTGCATGTGAAACTACATGCAGGATCCTTCAAACTTTCCAGCTAGCAAAATGTATCTTTCGGTTTCGGCACCGACAATCCGAACATCGGACGAAGATAAAGTGCCAGGAACGTACCTCCAAGGGCAAGAACCCCCCAGATATAACCGTGAAGACTGAAGGAAGCAATCCCTCCGAAATAAGCACCAATGTTACATCCGAATGCCAAACGGGCACCGTATCCCATCAGCAGTCCACCAATGACGGACGCCATGGCATTTTTCCCCGTTACTTTATTAAAACGGAACAGGCCACCTGCAGCAGATGCAAGAAATGCTCCAAGGATGACACCGAAGTTTAATACCGTTGTGGAATCAGCCAAGATCGATGCTTGAAGAGCTTCAGCATTGGCTCCTGTCCAGTAGCCCCAGCTTGCCACGTCGACCCCGAACATTCCGGCAACCTTTGATCCCCATAGAGCAAAGGCAGAAGTGATTCCCCAAGGATTCCCCCGTGTCATGAGAGTGAGGGCATTTAACACAGCCAGCACGATCGCAGCTGCGATAAGTGGCCAAGATCCACGTAAAATCCGTTTCCATCCTTTAGTCGTTGGAAGTGTCGCCATGCGTGGCGGGTTTTTCTTCTTCTCCACCCGCAGTGTGATCCACGCAATGAAGCCAAAGAATAAAATCGAAACGAGCCATGCCCCAAAATAACCTAATCCGGTAGAGGTCGCTAATGAAATAGGTTTAAAGGACGGCATTTCCTCTGTCCAAAATGGAAGATGATAGGCTCCGACTGTGGCACCGACAATAAAGAATAGCAGAGTGATAAACATAACGGAGCGACCGCCGCCAATTGCGTAAAGGGTACCTGAAGCACAGCCTCCTCCAAGCTGCATGCCAATCCCAAACAGGAAGGCACCCACTAGTAAACTTATACCTACGGGCGATACATAACCTGCCGCTTCAGCCCCAAAGAATGTGTACCCTGTCGCAAGGATCGGAGCAAACAGCGTTACAGCAACGGCAAGCATCACCATATGTGCCCGCAGTGCCTGCCCGTTCCCTACAGACATCACTCTGCGGAAGGCAGAAGTGAATCCGAATCGTGCATGAAATAATGTATATCCTAATAGCAGCCCTAGAACCAATAACACGGTTTGTGCAATGTCTTGTGTAAAGAGTAAATATAGGCCAAGAATCGCTGTAACGATTAAACCGCCGGCCACTAAAGATGTCTGTGGCGGGTTCAATTCGGTACTCGCTTTCTCCGGGCCCTTTTGTTCATTAATCGGTTGAACATAGCCAGCCATGAATAATCCTCCTTAATCTGATTGAATTGGTTGGAATTTATTTTACAATAGTAATAGATTCGACGACAGTTGTCAAAAAGAGAGACTTCCACTTACTTTCTTCTATAAAAAAAGCTACTTGAGAAATCTCAAGCAGCTTCGCTTCTATAAGGATACAAGAGCCAACATGATCGGGATCGTCACAATGCTTATAAGTGTAGTGACTAGTGTACTTGTCGACACTAAATCAGGTTCTGTATTGAACTGCAATGAAAACATCGTAGTATTCGCAGCAGTCGGCATGCTTGCCAAGATAATGAGAATCGATCCCAACATGGTAGAAATAGGCAGGAAAGAAACGACGACCAGAGCTATGATGGGTGAAGCTACCATTCTCATGATTACGATAAAGGAAAGGGCGCCTCTTTCCACCTTTTTCCCTCCCAGTGTCGCTAATTGCATCCCTAACACCACCATGATCGTAGGAATCGTTGCCTGGGAAATCAGATCAATGGTCTGACTCATAAACACCGGCACATCAAGATGCAACAATTGAAAGCCCAATCCAAGAAAAGCACCATGTAGAATCGGCATCTTGACGATCTTCATCCAGATTTCCCTCGTTTCCCTCTTTTTATCACTGCCACTGACAGCATAATAGAGGCCGATTGTATTCATAAGAAATGACTGGATCACCATCATAATGACCGCATAGCGAAAACCGAGCTCACCGAAAGCGAATAGGATGATTGGTACTCCATAGTTGCCGCTGTTCATGAATACCCCGGATAGAATCATAGCCGACACTTTCGGTTTTGAATAGTTTCTAAACTTAGCCACTATTTTAATGGATACAATCAAAATCACACAAAGCGCGATACAAAAGAGAAAAATATAAAGATAATCCATATTCAGTTCATTCTCGTAAAAGGTCTTGAATGCAAGAAACGGATACATTAAGTAAATGGCCATCTTCGAAATCGAATTGATCTCGAAACCAAGTTTCTTTTGGCCGATATATCCAACGGCAAAGACCAGTAATGCAGGCAGTACAATCAATATTACGTCCATTTACGTCACCACGATCTATTAAAATGAAAGATAGGCTTGACTACAAGAGTCAAGCCTAAGTGTACCATATTTACAACAGCGGGATAATTAATCCGGCTAACAACAGGATCAATGCGCCGCCTAATCTGGAAGAAATTTGAGCGAAGGGCATAAGCTCCATTCGTTTCGATGCTGACAACACGGCAACATCCCCTGTTCCTCCCATATTCGCCATGCATAATCCCGCAGTGATCGCTGCTTCTATCGGGTAAAAGCCAACGACTTTCCCAAGGATTGCCGCCCCGATGATCGCCCCTAACACCACTCCGAATACGGTTAAGATATATTGAAGCGTCAACGCTGCAAGAACAGTATCTAAGTCGGTGTACGCGACACCGATCCCAAATAATAAAGCGAACGTCCAGTTGCTTGCTACAAATTGATACCACTGACTGGCTCCTTCTACGACGTTTTGAGGGATCATGTTTGAAATCTTCGCTGCAGCCACAAGAATGATCATGATGGCGTATGGATGAAGGGGGAGAACGGATCCCAGCAATGTTCCAACCGTGAAGAATGTCAGGGCAGCGAGTAAGCCTACTCCCATCTTTTCTATGTTATACTTCTGCTTTGTTTTTTCGTAGGTAAAACCCTTCATGAGCTGACCGTTTCCACTTAGGGAAGGTACTTTTTTTCCGATTATATCAAGAACCGATGCTAAAATGATGGCAAATACATTCCCTAATGCGAGTGCCGGCACGAGCATTGAAATATAATAGCTCGGATCATTCCCCATCATCTCAGAATAGATTTGGCTCATGGGAACGGCCCCCGCTCCCATTCCACCACCCATGATGGGCATGGTAATCACAAGCACAGCCTCTTGCAACGTAAAGCCAACAAGAGATCCAAAAATCCCGGCAACTATCACGGCTCCGGCTACCGCTCCGAATATCGGAAGGAAATAGCGAAGTCCCACTTTAACCAATACCTTTGAATTCATTCCTAAGATACTTCCCGTAATTAATGCAGCAATATAGAAATTCAAAAATCCGCCTGATTTCATGAAGTCGGTCATGGACGTGACCGTGGCTTCCGGAAGTAAACCTGCATAAACCATAAAAGCAGATCCAAAGATCGCAATGATGGCCCCTCCGCCGAGGAACGTCTTCACGATTGGCGTACGATCTCCTATCCATCCAAACAATTCACCGAGGACCATCATGACGAGAAGACTTCCGATCATGCCCCCTGGAAGGTTCCCCGTATACAAACTTGCAAGCGTGATGCCCGTAAAGACCAGGAACCAAAGGATCGGCATATTGAAAATCTGAAGAGATCGATCTTTCGTAAGCGTCACATTCTCTTTGGTTTTCTCATTCTTATATGAAAGTGTTGATGCTGCTTGTCCCATCTTGTTCATCCCCTTTGTCATTTTAATAATTATGAAACTGAACTGTTTGCTTTGTTTTTCTTACATGCAATCTTTCGCACGGACTCACCGACTTTTTCTGCCACACGGGAATCAAGCGCCTTAGGAATAATATATTGAGGGTTCAATTCAGAAGAGCTGATCACATCGGCTATGGCATAGGAAGCAGCGACTTTCATTTCCATTGTGATGTCCTTTGCTTTCGCATCCAGTGCTCCTCTGAATACCCCGGGAAAAGCGAGAAGATTATTGACCTGGTTCGGATAATCCGATCTCCCCGTCCCCACTACCGCTGCGCCTGCTTCCAATGCTTCCTCCGGATAAATTTCAGGTATGGGGTTGGCCATGGCAAACACAATCGGCTGCTCATTCATCGTTTTAATATACTCTTTCTTGAGGGCTCCAGGTCCCGATACACCGATAAATACATCGGCCCCTTTGATTGCATTCGATAATTCACCCCGTACCTCCAGCAGGTTCGTGCGTGAAGAAATATCCTCTTGGATAGCATTCATCCATTTCTCCCCCGTGCACAGGACACCTTCTAAACTTACGAGAGTAATATCTTCATAACCTGCGAATAAAAGGAGTTCCGCAATCGCGATTCCAGCTGCCCCCGCCCCGTTGATGACAACTTTCACTTTCTTATATGATTTGTTCACGACCTTCAGCGCATTGACTAATGCGCCCAGGACGACAATGGCTGTACCATGCTGGTCATCATGGAAAACCGGAATATCCAACTCTTTCTTTAACCGTTTTTCAATTTCAAAGCAGCGCGGTGCTGAAATGTCCTCAAGATTAATCCCTCCGAATGAAGGAGACAAGGCTTTGATGATCGTGACGATTTCATCTACATCCTTCGTATCCAGACTAAGGGGGAAGGCATCTATACCGGCGAACTTCTTAAACAACATACTTTTCCCTTCCATGACCGGGATCGCGGCTTCCGGACCGATATCACCAAGACCCAATACAGCTGTACCATCTGTGACGATGGCCACCATATTTCCTTTCGATGTCAGCGTATTGGCCTGCCGGGGATCCTCGGCTATCGTCTTACATACATCGGCGACACCAGGTGTATAGACAAGACTAAGATCTTCTTCCGATGAAATATCAACCTTACTCACCACTTCAATTTTCCCTGCATGGGATTCATGTATGGATAATGCTTCTTCCTTTAAATTCTTTCGAGTCATCCAATCGCTCCTAACGTAATCGCTTACAATGTATACCAATCATATGAAAACGCTTTATCTTTTCATAGGTTATGAAACTATTGTTTGACTTTTGAAATTAAAAAAAGCAGCCGGATGGGCTGCTTACAAATAGGTTTGAATTCGTGTGCTATTCAATTTATTCCATGTATATTGATAGACCGGCCTTCCGATACCATAGATCAGTGTCTCATCCACCACTCCGATATCTTTCAGAAACCTGAGGTACTTTCTAATTGAAACCCGTGAAATGGACGTTACGTCTGCAATATCATCTGTTGAAAACGACTCTTCTTCGAAACTCACAATCTCGTCGTAGATAGACGATAATGTACTGCTCGTCAACCCTTTAGGAAGGGGTGACTTTTCCCTGGTTTGCACATCCCTAAGTAAAAGTAAATCCAGTTCGCTCTGATCGATGGTAGATTGCTTTTGAAGCATACGATTACTCTCCCGGTAAGTCGTCAATGCTTTTTTAAACCGTTCAAATTCAAAAGGCTTGATCAAATAGTCCACTACCCCCATGCGAAGGGCACTCTGGATATTATCGACTTCTGATGCCGCTGTGATGAGGATGACATCTGTCTCCCGCTGTTCCTTCCGTATTAGCTCTAACAAGTCCATCCCGTTTCGTTTCCCTGGCATATAAACATCCAATAATACCAGGTCGATCTTATACTCATTTACTTTCACCATGGCATCTTCAATCGAATTCGAAATACCGATTAAATGAAATCCATTTATCTCATCCAGATACCTTTGATTAAACCGGGCCACCATCGGATCGTCTTCCACGATCAATACATTAATCACCCTTTTTCCCCTCCTTATATAAAGCTTGAACAATCATCGTCGTTCCAGATCCTACCTTTGATTCAACGTGCAGGGTTCCATTCAGTTTACGGAGACTTTCTTTCACTAAGAAGAGACCGTATCCTCTTCCATCCCCTTTAGAAGAGTATCCTTTGGTGAAGATATCCTCTACCATATCATCCGGCATCCCTTTTCCTGTATCCGTCACAACCATTTCAAATTGCTCGTCGTGATAGAATAGCTCCATCAGCACTTCCTTATCATCACTATTTATCATTGCTTCAACACTATTATCCACTAGGTTCCCGATCACGGTAATCAGTTCATGTGTAACAGTAGGATCTTTGGGTTCCGGGATAAAGTCGTGACATTCAATGGTCAATGCAACGTTCTTTTCCCTTGCATAGCTCAGTTTCCCCATGATAAAACCAGCCAAAGCAGGATCCTTCACTTTCGACGTCACCGTGCTCACTTCATCGACCCGTAAGGAAACAAGCTCTTTCACGTAACGATTTAAATGATTGTAATCCTTCATCTTCACCAATCCGAGAATCACATGCATCTTATTCATAAATTCATGAGACTGGGCACGGAGGGCTTCCGCATACGATTTGACACCCGTTAACTGCTCTGCTAATTGATTCACTTCCGTTTTATCACGAAAGGTTGAAATTGCTCCGACTACTTCATCATTGACGATTAACGGAACACGGTTTACCAGAATAGATACCCCATTGATGGTTTGCTCCTCGTCAAGCTCAGGTTTCCCCGTTGAGATGACTCTTTCCAACCTGGTGTGTGGCATATATTCTTTGATGGGCATTCCAATTGGATCCGAACTTAATCCTGCTCTATTAAATATTTTAAGGGCAGATTTATTCACTAATGAGACTGTCGTATCTTTATTGACAGCCACCACTCCCTCATGTACCGATTGGAGCATCGTATTTCGCTCTTCCAAGATTTTCGCAATCGTAATCGGCTCCAACCCGAATAAAATTTTCTTTATGTATCCGGCTATAATAATCGCCCCAATGATTCCCACAATAATCCCGATCATTGATCCCACTAAAATATTCCGGTGACTCTGGTCCAATGCTTCCTCCACGCTACCCAGGGAAATTCCTACTGCGACAGCCCCTATCTGTTGACTCTCCTCGTTAAAGACAGGAGAAAATGCCCTGACGGACTTGCCCAAAGTCCCCTCTGAAATAGACAATGTTTCCTTCCCTTGAAGCACATCTTTCTCATCCCCGCCGACAAAATGCTTGCCGATACGGTCGGGATCAGGGTGAGATTTACGTATCCCTTCCATATCCATCACCACTACGAACAGAACCTCTGCTGATTTCTGGATATCTTGGGTGTATTCCTGAATTCGATCTGCACCTTCCCCATCTAAACCACTCTTCACAATCGTGGAATGAGCGACCGTCCGGGAAACGATTTTCGCCTTTTCTTCAATATTAGACTCAATGTTGTCATTAATCGTCCTGGAAATAAGCAAGTCGGTAATCACAAGTGATACCAGGACAACGATGCACACGAAGAGAATGATGATGGTACTTAGTTTAAGCTGTTTCTTTTTCACAGGAGCCACTCCAGTGTTTTTTAGTATGATTCTTTATTTTACATGATTTTTGGTTTTTAAAAAGGACCTATGAAAAAGAGGCTCCGAGTTGGAACCTCCTGGTTTATATGAAGATTTTCATTTAGTTGTTATATCGTTTTTTAGTTGCTACTATGTCTTGCTTTCTTGTATTATCATTCGAGCACCTGAGAATTTGAAGCAATTCTTCATCAAATGAAATAACATTATCTTGTTTAATTGTAAAGAAAATATCTTAAATGCCATATTAACTTTTTTTGAAATAAACTACCAATAACAAAAGAACTCCATTCGTTGCCAGTATACCAACTAAGACCTTGATGAGAATAGCGGTAGCAGGTGCATATAGATTGATTGTATTCCAAGGCGAACTGAACAGATAAATTAGTAGAGGAATCATAATAATTGATACCAGTAGAGATAGCGATCCAATGAATATCCATACCTTCGACTTGATTTTGGTTTTCTTTATCAGTCGATATATGTTCCAGGATGATAATAGCAGAAGAAAAAGGGTTATTATTAAAGTGCTCCATTGCATGTGGTGATTCAATTGCTGCACTTCCGGGGACTTGCCCTCTTCCACAATCATTTTGACTCCTTCCCTCATCCAAACGGTTGAAAGGACTTCAGAGAAGTTATTTTTGTTTGTGAGCAAGATAAATCCATAGTCTTGTTGGGGGTTTATGAATAATTCAGCCCGGGAATCAGGTGTTTCTCCGCCATGAAAATAATAAGAATTATCAACCTCTGTAGAGATTCTCCAGCCCAGTCCATAATACATATCTTCTTTTCTATGATAATGAGGTGAAGTATAAGTATCGAATGAATCCTTAGATAGTATGTCCCCACCTTCCAACAGACATTTTATAAACTTTGACATATCACCCGTTGTAGAGACCATGTAACCATATGGGGCCCCACTATCATCAAAAAAACCTCTACTTCTCACGGGCTTTCCAAACCAAGATTGATAGCCGGGCTGATATCCCAACTCTTTAGCCGCTTCGAAATTCGATACGGTCCGATCCATCCCAATCACACTGAATATCTCATCATCCATATATTCCGAAAATGTTTGGTTTGTGACATTCTCTATGATTTTTCCTAACAGTAAATAATTCGCAGCACTGTATTGATGCACGTCCCCTGGCTCATAGTTCAAATGAACATTATTCAGCTTTTGAACCGCAACATCTATTGCATTCTTCCCTCGCAGATTACGATCTGCAATTTCCAACCCATCATAAGAGCTGATTCCACTTGAATGTGTTAATAGGTTCCTAATAGTGATTTTCTTATCAAATCCATTTCTATTGTAATGAAAGGCTGGCAAATAACGATCAATCTCCTGATCAAGTGCAATCTTCTTATCGTCCACTAACCTCATGATAGCAAGGCTGGTTAATGGCTTGCTGACAGAACCAATCGTAAACAGCGTATCCTTCGTGACAGGAGTCCCTTTCCTTTGTTCACCCCAACTCTGTTGAAACATGACCTTTCCATCTTGAATAATCGCTAAAGAAGCCCCAGGGATTCCATACTCCTCCATCGATTCCTTCATAAATCTCTCTAAAAGTTCTTTTTGATTATCACTCTCTGCCCTTGCATGGTACTGAAAAGAAAAAATGATGTTGAAAAACAAGCATAAAGCTATCAGTACTTTTCTCAAGCCCTTAATCCCCCTTACAAATCCGTCTTCGGATTCCCTATGTCATTTACATAAAATTACCATAATATGAATTTTCTCTCTAACGGCTTAGGGACTACCTTAAGGTAAGACTTGAGTTGTAATCTTTTATCCAAGAACTTGTGAATATAAAAAGACCAAATTTCTCAGTGATGGTATACTTGAGAAATTTGGCCTTTGGAATTTTGTAACTGCCCCCGATTGTGGATTAACCCAATTTACTTCCCCTTAAACTCCGGCTTCCGCTTCTGACTAAACGCCAACAATGCCTCCACCCGGTCTTCCGTAGGAATTGTAATCTCATATGCTTTTCTTTCTATCTGCAACCCGGTCTGCAGGTCTACGTTCATACCATTCTTCACGGCAAACTTAGCCTGTTGTAGGGCAACAGGGCCATTAGCCAGCATTGGTTCCACGAATGTATGAACTTCACTCAAGAAATTCTCTTTTTCTACTACTCTTGTAACGAGTCCGATATCCAATGCTTCTTCTGAAGTTAATCGCTTAGCCGTCAGAATAAGTTCCAGTGCTTTGGATTCCCCTACTAATCGTGGAAGGCGCTGGGTACCGCCTGCACCCGGGATGATGGCCAGGCTTGTTTCGGTCAGTCCCATTGTGGTTTCTGCTACCGCGATTCTGAAGTCGCATGCCAGTGCCAGCTCCATTCCTCCGCCGAATGCGTAGCCGTTCATGGCGGCGATGGTCGGTTGTGGGAGGGTGGCGACGGATTGGAAGACTTCGCCGATTTTGTAGACGTTTCGTATGACTTGTTGTTCGGTCAGGGTTTTGCGTTCTTTGAGATCGGCTCCAACCGAGAATGCTTTTTCTCCACTTCCTGTGAAGATGACGACTCTGACGTCAGGGTTGATGCGGAGTGCTTCGACTACCTGCTGGAGTTCGTTCAGTGTATCGTAATTAAAGGCGTTCATTGCCTCCGGTCGGTTGATTGTGACGGTGGCGACGTTGCCTTTTTGTTCTAGTAAGATCGATTCCATGTTTGTTCTCCCCTTTTATTAAGTGTTTCCTCCCTATGTATCATTCGACACAAACCGAGAAAACCCTTTCATTTTTTAATGAGGCTGAACACATCCCGGTTGGGTGCATAGACTAAATGTGACATCTACCCATGAAGGAGCTGTGTTTATCTTGTATTATCCTTTCAATCAAAACCCATATGTTCCACAACATGCTTATGCGAATCAACAGCCAAATGAAATTGACTGGCTGCATCATTATTATCGTGATACGAAAAGCCTTCCCGATCAATGGGTTGAATATATTCAACCACTTGTAACCCGCGCCCTGTCTGAAGTGGAAGAGGGCATCAACCTTACCCATCTCTTCCAGGAATTCATCTTGTCAGGCGTACTGGTTGGCCAGGGGTTCACACCTGAGCAGGCAATCGAGCAGGTTGAAACGTGGGAAAAAGGTGAATCAAAGCTGTTGCAGGCAAGTAAAGCGATGAAGTAAACACAAAAAGATGCTCAGTGATCCACTGAACATCTTCTTTTTTTTATGATTGGAGCACTTGCTGTTTCAGCGCTCTTCTTAAAATTTTCCCTGTTGTATTTTTCGGAAGCTCATCAATGAACTCGATGGATGCTGGCAGTTTGTACTTGGCAAGATGCTCTTTACAATACTCAAGCACGTCCTGTTCCGTTAAGGATGGTTCACTTTTCACAACATAGCTGCTGACGGCTTCACCCAGTTCCGGATGTGGGACACCGATGACCGCTGCTTCTACAATTCCAGGGTGATTGTATAGCACTTCCTCTACTTCACGCGGATAGACGTTGTAGCCTCCCACAATAATCAGCTCTTTTTTACGATCGACAATATAAAAGTAGCCTTCTTCATCCATCCGGGCGAGGTCGCCAGTGTATAACCAGCCGTCACGGATAGATGCGGCTGTTTCTTCTTCCATTTTGTAATAGCCCTTCATGACATTCGGGCCTTTGACAATCAGTTCGCCGACTTGTCCGACTGGAACTTCTTCTCCCAATTCATCGACGACTTTGTTCTCCAGGTTCATGATCGATGTTCCGATTGAACCCGGCTTTCTTGGTCGATCCAACGGGTTGAAGCATGTTACAGGCGAAGCTTCCGATAAGCCGTAGCCTTCAGAAATCATGACGTTGAATTTCTTTTCAAAGTTTTTCAAGAGGGCCACCGGCAGGGAAGCGCCGCCTGAAATACAGAGACGGAGAGTTGATAAATCTTCTGGATTTCCTTCAGGATACTGGAACAGGAAGTTATACATGGTTGGTACGCCGGCAAATACGGTTGGCTGATAAGCCTTCGACAGCTCAAAAATGGCTTTTGGACTGAAGCGCGGAACGATTAAAAGGGTCGCCCCTGTCATCAATGGCGCATTCAGTACCACCGTCAAACAGAATACATGAAACATTGGCAGGGCTGTTATAACGCGATCTTCTTCATTCATTCGTAAATAGCTGCCGACATCGGTTGCATTGGAATAAATATTTTTGTGCGTCAGCATTGCGCCTTTCGGTTTCCCTGTCGTTCCCGAGGTGTAAAGGATGATGGCAACTTCATTTTCAGCCACTTCCTCCCCCTTAAACGCAGGATCCCCATTTCCAATAACCCCTGTAAACGATTTCATTTTTGGGTAAGCGAGAGAAATCTTTTCTAAATCGATATCCTTCGCTCGTTCATCCCCTGATTCACAAAGGATGAAATGTTCCACATCAGATAAAAGGTGCTGCATCTTTTCGATTAATGGTACAAGCAAATCAAGTGTGACTATTGTCTTCACGTCACCGTTTTTCAGGATATAGCCAATTTCATCCGGTGTGTAGATCGGATTGATTGGTATCACCTTTAACCCCATTCGTAATGCCCCATATAATCCAATGACGAAATGTGGTGAATTCCCTAATATAAGCGCGATGTGATCCCCTTTTTTCAGACCCAATTGCTCTAAGCCGCTTGCAAATTTTGATACAGCTGCATTTAATTCCCCGTATGTACTGGAGGTATTCAAGAAATGATAAGCTGTTTTATCTGCTTTCTCTTGAGCGATTTGGTCTAACCGTGTTGCGATATTCAATTATATCCCTCCCCTTTTCAGATAAACTGAATGAATGGTCATTCATCAAACTATTAAAAGTATTCAAAATATATTCTATATAAAGAATAGTATTAATACAAGTACCTTGTAGAAAAAAAGCCGCCCAATTTGGACGGCTCTTCCATTTTCTTATTGTGCAAAAATAGCATTGGAAACGAGTCTGAACAGATAATCCGTATGATCACGGAAAGTCGGTTCGAGTCCGATTAACAGTACATTTTTATCCTTTACGATAACGGGCTTCCCTTGAGCTGCTTCACTGTCTTCCCAGTGACCGGCCAGGAAGAAGTCACTGCTATTTTGATAGCTTGATAGAATGTCCGTACTTCCTGTGTTTGTGTACCATGTTGGTTGATAAACAAATCCAAGGTCTTCTGTCTCGTAACCAGCTGTGTAAGTAGAATCCGTGTGAGATAATTGGACGATTCCGTTGCTGTTGTAGCCGCCTGTTTCCACTTTCACATCACTTAATCCAAGCTTTGTCGTGGCATGGGATGCACCTGCACCGATGGCAAGATATTGACCGCCATCCGCTACAAAGCCTTCCACATTCGTTTTAAATGCTTCGTATTGCGCTGCATCCTTCAATCCGAATTCCGAATTGGCCACACTATTTTGATAGGAAATGAGATTCGATCTGCCGTTATAAATAAACACATCCGTTGAACCAAGACCCTCTTCTGCTACTTGCCCGGGAGTCTTTTCTTCCACTGTGAAGCCAAGACGTTCAAGTGCCAGCTTCGTTCCAGAGTGGGATTGAGCTTTGTTCATTCCTCCATCTTTTAAGATGGTTACATGCGGGGACGTAATTTCTTTCGCTCCAAGAGGGACAGATTGGGAAGAAATCGTTACAGCAGTACTTTTCACCAGGTCGGAAAGTTTTGCTTTGGCCTCGGCACCTGCATACAACGTTCCATCTTTACCTCGGTGAAGAGTGTGTCCGCTATTTAGTAATTGATTGGCAATCGCAATCGATCCGGTGGAGGTATTCGGGATCGCATAAGGTCCGTCCCCGACGATTTCTCCACTTTCATTCATTGCCCTTACCTGTTTCGATTTCACATTCAGTTCAGTGTCACTGCCCACTTCCACTGCATTGAAGCCCCATAGTTCAGGCAGATTCCAGGCAGAGATGTCGTACATACTTGGTGTGTCCTCTGTAATGTCTTCCCCGTCCCAAAGCATCGTGTTCGCTAGGCCGGCTTTTGCTTGATCCATAGGTACGATATACGTTCCTTTAGGATACGTCACGCCATCTAACGTGAAATCCTTCTGAGCTTCTTCTACGACAATATCATTATCTTGAAGATGCTCAACAGCTTTCAGGGTCGCCGTTTGATCCTGCTCATCATTTGGAAGAATATATGCAGATGGGAAATGGCCTTCAGTATGGAACGGGTGGTCGAACTGGACACCCCGTTTAAAGACTTCGATTTGATCTTTCACCATATCCACTTTGTTTTCGCTCGCATAGCCCAGTGCACCCATCACGGCATCATACGTCCATTGAACCCCGTCCCAATCATTGGTCGGCGCTTCAAGTGTATACCCATATGCCCCGTGGTACATGGCATACATTGGAGTGAAGATCGGCGGATAATCATCCCAGCCGGCAGCATCATCACGTTGCGGGATATAAGTCCCTTCCATATTCAGATAATCTACTTTTGACGATTCCGTATGAGTATTATCATAGTTTTCTTTATTTGATACAATACTGGATTCCATCGCTTCCGCTTGATTCAATGCCCATTTGGAATACAGATCATATTCATAGTTTGGATTATGAGGCGGCGTACAAGGCTCAATCAAACCTGGCTTTGTCGGGCCGCCATACCCTTTCACATATCCATGAAGATCAAGAAACACCATCGGGTTCCATTCCGTGATCAGGTCTACCATATGCTCTGTTTCAGGCTGGGATTGAGTGATGAAATCACGGTTGAGGTCAATTCCATTTCCATTGAAACGTGTAGCATCAATACGCCCATCCGGGTTCGCCACCACATTGAAGATCAGGATATGATCTTCGAGAATGCCTTTTGTCTGCTCATCATCTTCCGTCGCAAAGCGCTCGATTAATTGCAGAGCTGCATCGGTTCCGACAAACTCTGTTCCATGGATCGATGCATTGATCATAACCGGAACCTTTAGATCAGGGTGCTTATCGATAAAATCCTGTGCTTTCTCAGGCGACTTGATCATTTTCTTACGCAGACCTTTATAATAACCATACTTCCCTTTTGCTTTCGCATCCGATACGGTCACTACATACATATCACGACCGGCCCCTGACTTTATATCGCTCTTCTCAACTGTCACACGATTGCTTTCCTGTGCGATCGCATCAAGCTTCCCTTCAATCTCAGAGTACTTCAAAAAATCATAGTGCTCACTATTAAATAAGCTTTTATCTTTCTCATCGAGTTGAGTGTTTTGAATCGTCGTTTGAGGAGATTCCGCTAAAACGTTGAATGGTGTGGTAGATAGTAGAGTAAAACTGGCAATTCCTGCAATAATCTTTTGCTTCATTTATGTACCTCCAAATTATGTAATAGTATAATGATAGAATAAATATTTATAATGGTACATAAATATTTATTACTATATTGTGTTTGGGAGGATTTACCTAATCAAGACAAAAAAAAGAAAGGCTTCCCATATTAGGAAACCTCTCTCTTTTATATTAATACACCAAATCCACAAATTCATCCTTCGTCACATTCCCGAAATAATGTTGAATTTCAACACCTTCCAAAGCCGCCGCAATGTCTTTTCGTTCGTAACGGATGCCTATTAGTTTTTCTTCAATGTCTTCTACATTCCCGACTCCGAAGAAATCACCAAAGATTTTACAGTTATCAATTTTCCCTTTGTTCACTTCGAGACGGACGTCAATGGATCCGACCGGGAATCGGTGAGAATGCTGAAGATTGAATTTTGGGGATTTACCGTAATTCCAATCCCAGTTCTGATAGCGTTCTTTTGAAAGCTCATGGATGTTCTTCCAGTCTTCATCCGTCAGGACATATTCTTCTACGTCGCTTCCGTTGAAAATATAATCCAGAAGGGTTGAACGGAATTGTTCGATGGTCATTTTTTCTGACAGGAATTCAGAAATATTGGCCACACGGCTTCGGATCGACTTGATTCCTTTTGATTCAATCTTGTCCTTTTTCACCCGTAGAGCTGATACGACGTTTTCCATTTCGGAATCGAACAGCAGCGTTCCGTGGCTGAACATCCGACCCTTAGTGGAGAACTGGGCGTTTCCGGAAATCTTTCTGCCTTCTGCGATAATATCGTTACGTCCGCTAAGCTCCGCCTTCACCCCCAGCTTATGAAGGGCTGTTACAACAGGCTCAGTGAATTTTTTGAAGTTGTGGAAGCTCTCTCCGTCATCCTTCGTGATAAAGCTGAAGTTCAGGTTTCCTAAGTCGTGATAGACCGCTCCCCCACCGGAAAGGCGGCGAACGACATGAAGACCTTGCTTCTCCACGTAGTCTGTATTAATCTCTTCAATCGTATTTTGGTTCTTCCCGATAATGATGGAAGGTTCATTGATGTAAAACAATAAATAACTCTCATTAATATCTAAGTTCTTCAGTGCATATTCTTCAATAGCAAGATTGATCCTTGGATCCGTGATCCCTTTATTATCGATAAATAACATCATTCTTCCTCCTAAATATCTACTTTCATATCTTTTTTCGCTAACAGTACCTCGCCGTTATACATGGTTTTCGCTTCTGTTACCAACTGCTCCAGTTCGCCGAAATGAGGTAAATGTGTCAGTATAAGCTTTCCGGCATTGGTTTTTTGAGCAAGATTCCCGGCGTCGAGACTCGTCATGTGACCAGCGTTCGAGGCATCCATCTCTCCATAGAAATTACATTCACAGAGCAGTACATCTGCGTCTTTCCCAAATGGAACAAATGACTCTTTGAAAGCCGAGTCTGCTGTATAGAACAGCGCTTTGCCGTCCGCTTCGATTCTCATTCCGTAGCACGGCACGGGATGCTTGGTCTTCACAAATGTTACCGTGAAAGGGCCAATCGATAATGATGTATCTTCCTTATATTCATGGGCTTTCATTAAATCTTTATATGTAATCGTATTGTAACCCCGTTGATCTTCTCTATGGGCATACACAGGTAATGTACCTTTATTTTTCCCCAGGAAGTATTGAATCAATAAAGCGTGTTGTAGTACACCTATATCTGCTACATGATCTGGATGATAGTGAGACAGAAGGACCGCATCTAAATCGGTAGCCTCTACGTGATGTTGCAGATGGGACAGTACACCACTGCCACAGTCAATAAGCAGTTTGAAACCATTATGCTCAAGTAAATACCCGGTGCTCGCTTCTCCTGCTTTCGGATAGCCGCCCCATTGTCCAATAACGGTTAGCTTCATTTTTGAACATCGCCTTTCACTTTAGTATGTACCCCTACTATACTTCATTGTGCCTATTTTTTCATTTTTTTCGCCTATTTTTGAATTAATCGTTGACGAAATACATACTGTTATAATACAATAAAATAAATTAACACATCAGTTATATAACACAAACAATTGATGGGTGAAAAAATTTACGGAGGGTGATTAACATGGTAAAAAATATTGTGGAGTTCTTTCGAAATTTGCCGCCTAAGTCTTGTGCACAATGTGGAGATACAATTGAGGAGCAACATGAATGCTACGGCATTTATTGCGAGAAATGTACGACTGATTACGAGTATTAATAATGAAGAATAAGGGGTAATAAAAAGGATGCTCTTCAAAGTGAAGAGCATCCTTTTATGTTTATTGTACTTCTACTGTTTGCATTGTGTGTTCGTGAATTTCCTCACCTTTGGTCACGTGAACCTGTATATTATATGCCCCCTTATCAGGGAATATATAGGAACCGCTATACTTACCGGCTTCATCTTCAGTTAAGTCGACCCATTCATGCTTCTCTTGACCCTCTTTATAAATTTCCAAACGTACTTCTGCTTTTTCCAGTGCCGCTTTTTCATTTTCTACTTGAACGTTCATTTCCGCTTCTTCATTCATTATAATCACATCCGGCTTCATGAGATGGATGGAAACAGAACTCTCGTGATGACCGTGGTGACTGTCTTCGCTTTCCTCTCCATGTTCCTCTGCCCCTACTTCGCCAATCGCAATTTCAGCTTTCGGCATGGTGTGCATATCACGGGCTGTTACATGGACTTGCACAGTATACATGCCGTCTTCTTCAAACGTCTTTTCAGCTTTGTATACTCCGTCCTTTTCATGCTTTGCTTCGATCATTTCACTTTCTTCTTTATGTCCATTTTTCCAAATCTCGTATTTGACTTCACCTGCGTCCTCTACATTTTCCTCACCTTGAGTGACTTTAGTGGAAAGTGAAACGGTTTCTCCCTTTTCTCCTTTTTCAGGCACGTCTAACTTTGCCTCAATCGCTACCAATTTTTCATCTTCTTTTTCTCCGTTATCCTCATTAGAATTACCGCAGGCAGCGATAAACAACGCAAGGAAACCCATCAGCATAAACAAGCTTATTTTCTTCATGACAACATCCTCCTTTAGCATTCTCTTTTCATGGTATCAACATTATGTACCTCTCACCAATTAGTATACACCTTCATGTTTACCAAGGGTTTGTCCATTTCATGAAGAAAAAACGGTAGATATGTGTGGCATCTACCGTTTTTTTCCTTATGCATCTACTGATTTCGTATATTGTTTCTTGAATAATCCTACAAAGAACACGGACGTCAATGCGACGAACACAATGAAGTATCCCAGTAGGATGAAGAGGTTCTGCCACATGAAGGCGAAGTCCCCGCTTGAGATGACCGCTTTGAATGCTGACACTGAGTACGTCATCGGTAACAGTGTACTGATTGGCTGCAGCGCTGTCGGGATTAATTCGAGTGGGAATGTACCTGCACTCGTCGTTAATTGTAGAATCAAGATGATGATGGCCACGAATCGTCCCGGATCACCAAGGATCGTCACCAGCATCTGAATTAATGCCAGGAATGTAAGACTTGTAATAATAGTAGAAAGTAAAAATAATGGTACACTTTCCACTTCAAGACCCAATCCCAGGAGTAAAATGGCTGCTGCAATCAGTGATTGAATGATCCCAACTGAAGTAAGGACAGCGAATTTACCAAGGAACCAATTCATTCCGCTTGATGGGCGATCGGATGGTTCTCTCAGTGGATACACTATGGAGATTAATAAGGCCCCTACGAATAGTCCAAGAGACAAGAAATATGGGGCAAATCCAGTTCCGTAATTTGGAACATGATTGATTTTCTCATTTTTCACATCGACGGGACCAGCCATCATGTCATACGTATCGTCATCCGCTTTGACACTGTTTGCTTCTTTTGCTGCGTCTTTTAATTTTGCTTCATATTCTGTTGTTCCATCTGATAGTTTCGTAGAACCTTGTGCTAACTCCGTCGAACCATCAGCAAGCTTCTTCGATCCGTCTGCTAATTGATTGGAACCATCGTATACCCTGTTAAGACCCGAGCTTAGTTCGTTTGCACCTGAAGCGAGGCTTGCTGTTCCCTGGTAAACTTCCCCAAGTTTTCCATTTAATAAACCGTAGTTTTTCACGACTTCATTTTGACCTGCTTGAAGCTGATTGGAGCCTTGATCGAGCTGGGCTGAACCGTCTACAAGCTGGGCGATTCCACCTTGTAGTTTCATTTGACCTTTATTTAATTCCCCGATTCCTCCAGCAAGAGAATTCGCTCCTTTTTGAAGCTCGGATGCACCCGTACTTAGAGCTCCGGTACCCGTTTGAAGACCGGTCGCCCCCTGCTTAATCTGATTGATTGCAGCCTGTAACTCTGCCTGTTTTTCTTCCGGCAGGCTTCCCATAAAGGGTGCCAGTTCTTCTTCAAGCTTTGTAGCCCCTGCTCCAATGGCTTGTGCGCCTGCTTTCGCATTATCCGCTCCTCCCTGGAGAGCACCGATTTTTTCTGCCAGGTTTTGAGATCCGGCGTGCAGTTTGGCTGTATTGTCCACTGCGCTACTTAGACCTGCATCCACCTGCTCTAATCCATCCTTACTTTTATCGATTCCAGCTGCAAGGGCATCAATCCCTGATTGGACATCCTTTGTTCCTTCATACAATTGTAAGGATTTATCCTTCAAGACGCCGACACCGTCCGATAATTCTTTAGAACCCTTGGCAAGTTCACCGGCACCTGTACGCGTTTTCGCCACACCATCATTCATCTCAACATTCTTTTCGGCTAACACGGCTAAATTATCCTTTAACTTATTGGCACCTTGAGATAAATCGATCGCCCCATTATTGATTTCGCCAGCTTTGTCACTGGCTGTTTGGTAGCCATCTCCCATTTCTTTAATTTTATCAAACATGGTCTCTGCGTATGTTTCAGAAACAGACTTCGAAAGGCTTGCTTTGATTTCTTTCATTGCCGTATCGCCGATTTGAGCGGACAGGAAGTTAAAGCTTTCGTTCGGCACATATTTCAGAGAAAGTTTTTTAGGATCATCTTCTAATAATGTTGTTCCGTTTTCAGAGAAATCCTCCGGGATCTCAACAAGCATGTAATAATCCTGCTTCTCTAAATTTTTGTATCCTTCTTCTTTATCGATAAAATGAAAGTCGAATTGATCGCTATCTTTCAATTTATCTACAAGTTCATCTCCAATATGCAATTCCTTCCCGTCAAACTCTGCTCCCTGGTCGCTGTTTACAACCGCAACAGGTAAGTCTGACAACTGTTCATATGGATCCCAAAATGCCCATAAGAACATACCACTGTACAAAACAGGTATGAATAGAACGGCTAGAATAGGAATGAGAAGTTTCTTATTTTTGAAAATCGCTTTGAATTCTGAACCAATAAATGAATTCTTCATGTTTTGCCTCCTAATATCTTTCTGGATTTGAATTATTGACCAATTAGTTCAATTAGTCATTTTACTCCGAAAATAAATGACTATACTATTCATTTAGTCATTTATCGTGAAAAATGAAGGACTATCGTTTCGATAACCCTTTAATTAAATATAGTTCAAAGAGATTGGCAATTTCATCTTTATCAAGGGGACCATGCGCTCGTTCCCAATCGAAAATGAGTGAAACGTACATCTTCAACATAACAAATGCGGTCATTTCTGGATTACATGGCTTAATCGCTTCTAAGGCAATCGCTTTTTCAATTCGTTGACTCAAGAATTCAATGACCACTTTCTCCATGCGATCAATGACTTCTGATACAGCAGGAGTTCCCATTTCCCGGGCTTCTTGGTAAAGCTTGATGGTAAGTTTATGCTCTTTCCTGAATTCAAGCATGCGGAACAATGCACGATGAACATTTTCCGAGAAGGTTTCCTGCGGATCAATCACTTCTTCCGCTTCCCGTTTCATTTCATTGATTAACGATGATACAATTTCATCAAACAATTCTTCCTTATTTTTAAAAAACGTATAAATAGTTCCTTTTCCCACATTCGCTAATTTAGCCACTTGATCCATCGTCGTTGCTTTATAGCCAAACAGTGAGAACGAATTCGTCGCAGCCTCCAGAACCTGTTTCTTTCGATCAATCGCCATGACCTCACCCCTTATTATGACCAGTTGACCAAATTTGCAATTTAGTCACTTCGTTAACATTGATAAATTTATCACATCTCTTGCCAATACACAAGTGTTTTTTCTCTTATAGTATACCATTCAACCTTCATATAGAATAAGCCCTTCTGAATAGACTATAGAGATAAGGTTTGTTTGGAGGTGTCTTATGAATATTTATGTTGTCAAAAGCGGGGATTCTCTTTGGTCGATTGCACAAAGATATAATGTCGACGTCAATCAAATTTCATATGGAAACCAATTGAAAAACCCCCATATTCTCGTGATTGGACAAAGTCTTCTCATTCCGGAACCTTTAAAAGAATACATCGTGCAACCAGGGGACACTTTGTATAGCATTAGCCAGAAGTACAATATAAGTTTAGAAGAACTGATCGATTTCAATCAGATTTCTGATCCTGCCATGCTATTCGTCGGTCAATTGATCGTGATGCCTTCCTTTATTCATAGAGTAAAGTCAGGTGAATCCCTATATACCATTTCCTATAACTATAAAGTCCCCCTGCAGGAAATATTAAATGCCAATTCTATTGCGAATCCTTCTCTCATTTATCCAAACCAGCAAATCGGGATTCCAAACACGAAACTCACGACGGAAGTAAATGCCTACATTACCCGGACAGACAGTGAAGGAGTAGCAGAAGTGAACGGTTTGGGCAGCTATTTCACCTATCTGACTCCCTTTACGTATTCCATTACAAAAGACGGTTCGGTCACTGAGTTGAATGATAGTGCTCTTATTTCAGCCTCCTACACCCAAAACGTCGACCCTTTACTGGTTCTCACCAATTTTACAGGTGGAAAATTCGACTCTGATCTTGTTGCCACCATTCTAAGAAGTGAAACTTTGCAAAACACCTTAATCTCATCCATCTTAAAGAAAATGGAGATGAAGGGCTATAAAGGATTAAATTTTGATTTCGAATATGTATATCCCGAAGACCGGGAAAACTATAATACTTTCTTAAGAAGAACCGTTGCAGCACTAAAACCTAAAGGATACTCTGTGTCGACGGCCCTTGCACCTAAAAATAAAGCTGATCAAAAAGGACTTTTATATGAAGCCCATGACTATAAAGCACACGGAGAAATTGTCGACTTTGTTGTCATCATGACATATGAATGGGGATGGGCAGGTGGCAAACCATGGGCGATTGCCCCGATCAATGAAGTGAAGAAAGTGCTTGATTACGCCGTAACCGTCATACCGAGAAACAAAATCATGATGGGCGCTCCCCTCTATGGACGCGACTGGAAAGTTCCATGGGTCGACGGAACCTTCGCCAAAACGGTCTCCCCTCAAGGAGCACTTGATCTCGCAAGCAAATATGGTGTAAGGATTCAATACAACGACGTTTATCAATCCCCTTATTTCACTTATTGGGATGAAACCGGCCAAAAGCATGAAGTCTGGTTTGAAGACGCACGAAGCATGCTGGCCAAACAGAAAACGGTGGATGAGTATAGACTTCGAGGGTTAAGTTACTGGGTTTTGGGATCTGCATTTCCACAGAATTGGATGCTGCAGCATTCCAGGTATCGGATCGTGAAGTGAGCGGCGCACCTCCTGTTGTCTGCAGTAGGTGTCTTTCTGTTGTTCAGCTTGAAGAAAATCCGTCTAGCTTCCTATTAATTCCCCAACCCTATTAGATGCAAAAAAGACCGCCAACCCTGGCGGCCTCCATAATCCTATTTCATATACCCCATTACTTTCGATACAGCCTTTTCCCCCTGCTCGATACAGTCAGGAATACTTACTCCTTCATAAGAGCTCCCAGCGATAAATAATCCAGGCAGACTTGCTTCAGCCTGTTCATACATGTCACGGATCCGTTGCCTGTGGCCTACTGTATATTGAGGCATGGAGTTCTTATAACGCGACACGATTGTAAACTCAGGAGAACCCTCTATATCCATGACCTTGCTCAGATCTTCAAGAACAATCTGCTCAATTTCATCATCGGATAAATCGACGATGGTTTCGTCCCCGGATTTCCCCAGGTAACATCGCAATAGTGCCTTTCCTTCCGGGGCAGTGTGTGGCCATTTTTTATGGGTCCAGGTTCCCGCCGTCAAGGAATAGTCACTGTTTCTTGACACAAGGAATTCCGTACCCTCGATGTCTTTTTTGATGGCATCTTGTGAGAATCCCATTGCTACGGTGGCAACAGATGTAGCCGGCATTTCTTTTAAAAATGTTAAGAAAGGATACGTGGGAAACATGGATTGTACTACATGATGAGGTGTGGTGACGATTACGCTGTCGGCTTCCAACTTCTCACCGTTTGTGAAGGTAATCGTGTAAACATTGCTGTTTTCTTTTTCTATGTTGGTTACTTTCATGCTCTTGTATACCGTATTCGGGTTCAACCCTGCTTCCATGGCATCGATGAGAGATTGAAGCCCTCCTGTAAATGTCAGGAAGTTCCCTTTTTCATTCGAGTTTACAGATTGACCGCTCTTTTTGATACCTGCTATTAAACTACGATGCTTTTGTTCTAATTCATAGAGTTGCGGAAAGGTCGACATTAGGCTTAATTGATCGATATCCCCGGCAAAGATGCCTGTTAAGAGAGGTTCAATTAAATGGTCAACAACTTCATCCCCCATTCTTCGTCGAAAGAATTTACCCAATGACTGATCTTCCATTTCCTGTGATCGGGGAAGAACGAAATCCGCTGCAGCCCTCATTTTACCCGTCAACGAAAACAGACTGGTCGTAATGAAAGGAGCGATTTGGGTTGGAATACCTACGATGGATCCCCCGGGTATCGGGTACAGCTCACCGCCCGCTATCACGTAGGATGTGCCTTTACGGTTACGAATGAGCGTGTTCTCCATTCCCAGCCGAGCCGCTAAGCGTGAAACTTCTGGTTTGCTGGCTAAACAAGAATCCGGTCCCTTTTCGATCACATACCCGTCCCTTTTCAAAGTTTGCACTTTTCCACCGAGTCGATGGGTTGCTTCCACAAGCTTCATTTCGATGGGAAGGTTTTTATCTTTTATTTCCTGTTGCAGGTAGTACGCAGTCGTTAATCCGGTGATCCCTCCACCTATGATCACGACTCTTTTATTTTGTTGTTCCAACACGTTCATCGCCTTCTTTAACAATATATCTTATTGAACAATAGAGAAGGACTAAAGCGGTGAGAGTGAACTCATATGCTTCAGTCCTTCATTTGTTTCAGCCAAAAACGAGAAATTATTTAAGGTGTTTTAACACGACATCTGACATTGCATCGATGAATTCAGGTTTGGCATTCGGCATTTCCGGACGATAGTACGAAGCTCCGATATCATCTGTTACCACTCTACATTCATAATCATTGTCATATAGCACTTCTAGATGATCGGATACGAAGCCTACCGGCGTATAGACGAATGTCTTGTACCCTTTTTCTTTATATAGATCACGAGTTAAATCCTGAACGTCAGGACCTAACCAGGGATCAGGAGTGTTTCCTTCACTTTGCCAGCCTACTGCATATTCCTTCACGCCTGCGCCCTCTGCAATCATCTTCGCTGTTTCCTCTAATTGCATTGGATACGGATCGCCTGATTGCAGGATACGTTCCGGCAGGCTATGAGCGGATACGATCAGGACAGCATGGTTGCGCTCCTCATCTGACATGCTTGCATAGGTTTCTTTTACTCTATCCACCCAATACTGAATGAATTTAGGTTCATCATACCAGCTCTCAACGGAAGTAATGTGTGGTCCACCAAGCTTTTCTGCCGTTTCCTTCGCACGTCCATTGTAGGATTTAACACTGAACGTTGAGAAATGAGGGGCAAGTACAATCGAAACGGCTTCTTGAATGCCCTCTTTATGCATTTGTTCAACTGCGTCTTCCACGAAAGGTTCGATATGCTTCAGACCAAGATACATTTTAAACTCAATGTCATCCTGAATGCTGTTTAAATGTTCTTCAAGACTCTTCGCTTGATCCAGGGTGATTTTTGCCAGTGGAGAAATTCCACCAATCGCTTCATAACGTCCACGGAGGTCTTCCAGCAGTTCAGCTGAAGGAGCTCTTCCATGTCGGATATGAGTATAGTAACGTTCCAAATCTTCTTCTTTATATGGAGTTCCATAGGCCATCACCAATAGACCCATTTTTTTCTTTGTCATATCATTTCACCTCATTATCAGTATCATACATTCCATTATTGTGCCATGTTTCTTCATATGAAGCCATGGTTACACACGTATGAATGTGCTCTACCTGGCACTGTATTCATGTACGAAAGCTGCCAGACGCTTTAATGTGTCCGGATTAACTTGTGGGAATACCCCGTGTCCTAAGTTAAAGATGTGGGCAGGAAGCTCCATTCCTTGATCAAGGATCGCTTTGGCTCTGTCTTCAATTACGTCCCAAGGAGCTAATAGAATCGCAGGATCCAAATTCCCCATTACTGTTTTGGAAATGCCTCTTTCTCTTGCTTCTTTAATCGGCAGGCGCCAGTCTAATCCAACTACATCAAGAGGGAGGTCATGCCATTCATTCGCTAAGTGGCTTGCACCAACACCAAACATGATCAATGGTACGTTCTCTTCTTTCAATTCTGTAAAGATCTTCTCCATGACCGGCTTAATGAAAGTACGATAATCTTGTATATTCAATGCACCGACCCATGAGTCGAAAATTTGGAAAGCAGACGCTCCTGCTTTGATTTGAGCTTTCGCATACGTCACTGTCATAGCTGCAAGTTTATCCATTAATGCAAACCATGCTTGAGGTTCTGCATACATAAACGCTTTTGTTTTATTATAGTTTTTCGAAGGACCGCCTTCAATCATGTAGCTTGCCATTGTAAAAGGTGCACCGGCAAAACCGATCAACGGCACGGACAGTTGCTCCTGCGTCAATAATTTAATAGTATCCAATACGTAAGGAACATCATTTTCCGGGTCGATTTCTCCCAGCTTCTCTACATCCGCTGTCGTACGAATCGGGTTATCGATCACGGGGCCGATGCCTGATTTGATTTCTACATCCACTCCTATAGAAGGAAGTGGTGACATAATATCTTTATAAAGGATCGCTGCATCCACATCATATTGTTCCACCGGCAGCCTTGTCACATATGCGCAAAGCTCAGGTTGGTGTGTAATTTCAAACAGAGAATACTTCTCTTTGATTTTGCGGTATTCAGGTTGTGAACGCCCTGCTTGTCTCATATACCAAACCGGAGTATAATCCGTCTTTTCTCCCCTTGCTGCTCGTAAAAATGTATCATTCATTTGTTTCATACCTTTGTTCGTCCACCTTTCTATGTGACTCCATTATTCCCATTGTATACTAATTTAATTAGATTCTAAAATTGTACTATTTCAATATGACCGTACGAATTGTAACCCTTTTAAACTATAGACGTTTTAAAGAGAATTGTATAGTTATCAAGGGAAAATGTCATAAATTCGCCGATTTTCTAGGTGGATGAAAAAATATCCAGAAATCATGTTACATGAGAAAAGGATTAGGGAAGAGTATAATAGAAGTAACTAATTAATTGAGGTGATTTGGATGAAGGTGTATATAACGACGGGAACGCACGAATTTCTGCAAAAATTAATGGGTCGGCATACAGATGAAAAAATGATCTTAATGCAGGGGAAAGATGCAATGCTGCTTCATGAGACAAATGGTGAGAGTGTCTTTGAATCCCCCCGCAAATATGAAATTGTCGATCAATCAGGTGAGCTTGAAAATAAAGGATACGTGGTTTTCAATAACATTCCTGTTACAGATGAAGGTCGCCCACTATTTGAATACCGTTTTAAAAACCGTGCAGGATTGATTGAAGAAGTCCCAGGCTTTACGGCTATCCGGGTTCTTCGTCCTTTGGAAACGGATACATATGTGATTATGACTCTATGGGAAGATGAGAAAAGCTTCATAGGGTGGCAGGAATCCAAGCAGTACCAGAAAGCACATGAAAAGCGTGGAACGGAAGAAGGAATTGATAATAAGAAGGACATCTTCCCCCGCGCTTCCTATGTAAGTGAATACCATGTAACAGGTGAAGAGTAACACATGAGCTGCCGGATTTTGAGGCAGCTTTTTATTTTCCTGAATGACAGCTACCCGCCAGCCCTCAAACTTAACAATTACACTTAAAGTGTACATACATAATTACAAATTATTAACAGTATACTTTATCGTATTGGTCATAGATATTTCCTACAAATTTAATTACAACACACCCTATATGAAAGGAGTTGAGTACCGATGAATCAAACGTGTTTGCTTCTGATTGACTTTCAACAGGCATTTAGTCATCCTTCATGGGGAAAGCGGAATAATCCCGGTATGGAAGAAAACGCCCATCAACTTCTTCGCGCATGGAGAGAAAAGGCCTGGCCGGTCGTTCACGTACAGCATTCTTCCAATGATATGGAATCACAACTGCATTCAAGCTGCTCAGGTTTCCATTTTATAGACGAATTCCGTCCTTCACGAGACGAAAAGCAAATCATTAAGCACGTCAATAGCGCCTTTATCGATACGGACCTGGATTTATATTTAAAAAGGGAAAAGTTCACATCCCTTGTAGTGATGGGATTCACGACGAATCACTGTGTATCCACTACGGTTCGCATGGCTCAGAACTTAGGTTATGATGTGACTGTTCCTTATGATGCCACAGCATGCTTTGAAACGTATTCGTATGATGGTTCTTTATTTTCAGCTGAAATTGTTCACGGACTGTCACTGGCTAATCTTCACCATGAATTCGCCACCATCTCTTCAACAGAGTCCATACTCTTTTCACAATTCAATTTTAGTAAACCTGTTACTTTCTAAGTAACTTTTCTGTTCTCGCAAAAGGGGCTTAGTCAAGAGGAGTGATTCCATTCCCTTTGACTAAGCCCCTTTGCGTTATCTGTAGTATTACCTATTCTTTCATATTCTTACTGTATAATATCCCATTCCTATTCGCATAAATCGCTGCCTGCGTACGATCCGCCACTCCGAGCTTACTCAGGATATTACTTACATGGGTCTTAACGGTCTTTATCCCTATGAAAAGCTCTTCTGAAATTTGCTGATTCGTCATCCCTTCTCCCAGGCATTTCAATACATCCATTTCTCTCGACGTCAGCTCTTCATGAGGCAATACTTCCTGAGGGCGGAATCGGTTCATCATTTTATCCGCCACTTTGGAGGCAATGACGGACTCCCCCTTCATCGCTTTATAAACAGCCGATGTCACTTCTTCGGCACTTGCCGTTTTCAACAAATAACTATGAGCTCCTGCTTCTATGGCTGGAAACACTTTTTCATCATCATAATAGCTTGTAAGTATAATGATTTTACAGTGGGGATGAAAGGTTAGGATTTTCTTAGTTGCCTCGATTCCATTCCCGTTCTCCATTAATAAATCCATCAGAATCACATCAGGCATATACAACTTCGCAAGCTGAGCCGCTTCATTACCGCTTTTCGCTTCCCCCAGGAATTCAATCCGATCCTCTGTCAGCAAATAGGTTTTCATTCCTAATCGAACCATTTCGTGATCATCTACAATCATCACCTTTACCTTATCCACCTGTTTTTCCCCCTTTGGTTTAGACCGGTATCCTCAGGTCAATATACGTTCCTTCCTTCTCCTTAGAACGAATTTGAAACAATCCCCCGATTTCCTCGGCACGCTCTCTCATCGTCTGAAGTCCGTACGATGTCATCTTGTTTTCTCTCAGATTAAAACCTCTTCCATTGTCACTGATGTACAGAGTGACATAACCACCCTTTTTCTCCGTCACAATTTTCACTTTTGTTGCCTCAGAGTGACGCAGGATATTGGAAAGGCTCTCCTGAATAATCCTGAACATATGGGTTTCGGTCCCCTTTGAAAGATTCTCAATTCCATCAAGGCTTGCTTCGATTTCAATCTGAGTTTTTTCCTTCAATTCTCTAATTAAAATGGTTAACGCTTCACAAAGACTTTCGCCTTTTAAATCGATCGGTCGTAAATGAAGAAGAAGGGCCCTCATCTCCCCTTGCGCTTTCCCTGCAATTTCAGCCACTTGTGTTACAATCGTTCCAACCTTTTCAGGATCTGTGTCGATGCTTTTTTGCGCCGCAGAAGAAAGCATATTCAACGCGAATAATTGCTGGCTGACTGAATCATGAAGATCCCGCGCAAGTCTTTGCCGCTCTTCCATGACCGCTGCCTGGTGAGCTTGATCGGCAAGCTCGGATTTTTCATCAGCTAATCTCTGAAGTGATTTGACCTGTTCTTGAATGAACACAGCAAGCTGATTCAACTCATCCGATAATATTCCAAGCTCGTCGTGTTCGTATCGGTCCACCCTTGCTGAAAACTTCCCACTTCTTAGCAACGTTACAAAGGTGGAAATATCATCAATTCTTCTTTTAAATGTATATCCCGTGCGAAATCCGAAATAAATGCTTAATAATAGAAGAATGCTTGCCAGCCAAATGGTTAAATAGAGTGATACTTCAAGAGAAATTCCTGGACTATTAGATAAGTACAGATAGACTTGCAAGGAAATAAAGAAAAGCAAGACAGCCATGGTGGACATCATGAAAAAGCTTTTAAAGATCCAGTTGCGAATGTTTGAAGACTTTTCCATTTTCTAACCTCCTTTTATCGGATATATCTTCTCCGATCACACTCGGCTGATTCGAATCGATCCTATTTTCACATTAACATTCAGTTTGATTTTTTTGCTAGCAAGCTCGTATTCAGGCGAACGGTAATATAGCTCTGAACGAAGATCAGCGGACTTCTGGTCAAATAATTTAATATCTCCTACCTGTACTTTCAAGGTGACCTCCACCGGTACGTTTTCTGGAATGATCATCTTTACATCACCTATCCAGCCACTAATATCAATTGGCGTTTCCCCTTCTGGTATAAAGGCTTTACTAAAGTCAAAATAGTAATCTCCAATGGCATTGTAAAGATTCATTGATTCCAGGGGCCAGTTAGGCTCGGAAAAACGTATATCCCCGACAATGAATCCTTTGCTCATTTTGTTCTTTTTTTGAAGGATTTCCTCCCCCAACGGCTGATTTTCAAATCCTATTTGCGAAGCCTCCTCTTTATTTGGCGATTCATTGCTTATGCTAATCTTGATGGGTTTATTTCTTCCCACTCTATTAATGGCAATAGCAATTATAAAGAGAGGCCATAGTTTCCACCAGCTTCCATAGTCAAAATCCACTACATCATACCCATCGAGTATAATGAGTCCCCCTAACACCATACTGAACAGTCCAAACAGCAACTTCCCAAAGCTTCCCTTCAAAAAACTGTCTACCGTCCACTTCACGCCAAGTAGTAACAACAGAATCGGAATGATATTGACAAATATCTGCGTTATTTCCAAGGAAATGACACCAATATTCAATAGTAATAACAACAATCCTATCGCCATCAACAGGAACGAGAAAAACCATTGTTTTCTTCCCTTATACCTCATACCAGCACCACCTTCATATCTACTATTAGTTTCGCTATAAATGAATTAATTCCTGTTACTACATTCATTATAGATTGTTTTCTCTCGTGTATAGAGGAGCACCGGCATGATTTTGCCTCGGTCTCGAGACGGAAAAAATGTTTCTAACCTGTATCACACCTTTTCACTATTTTCATAATCTATAGTACAGATCAGGGCATATGCATAAGTTTGAGGAACGATTTAGAGGAGGTTTTTTCTAATGGGGATTGATTTAACGGCTCTTCATTGGATTTATTTAGCTTTCATAGGATTCATCATCCTATTCATGATTTTCCGGAAAGACACCACGATCGTATGTATCCTGGGAATCTTCAGTATTGCCCTGGTGGCAACAGGATCGTTAAGCGGATCGATTAGTAGTATATTTAATAGCTTTATCTTTGCCATTACGGAATTGTTGTCTACCATTCTCGTGATTTCCATTATCGTAGCAATGAGTAAAGGACTGACTTCTACCGGTATTAACGATGTAATGATCCGCCCGTTTACAAAGTTCATCCGGACACCGGCCCTTGCCTTCTGGACAATCGGTCTTGTGATGATGTTTATATCTTGGTTTTTCTGGCCTTCGCCTGCAGTAGCCCTCCTGGGTGCCGTGTTAGTACCAGTCGCCCTTAGAGTCGGATTACCCGCTCTTGGAATCGCCATGGCCATGAACCTATTCGGTCACGGTATCGCCCTTTCAGGTGACTTTGTCATTCAGGCAGCTCCGAAGTTAACGGCCGACGCAGCAGGAATACCTGTCACAGATGTTATTTCTGCAAGTATCCCCCTTATTATTGTGATGGGTGTCGTCACAACTGTCACCGCTTTTCTATTTCTTAAACAAGATATGAAAAAAGGAATCCTGAAAGTGGATTCAAGCGCCATTGCATCTATTAACAAGGATCAGGAGGAGTCAACTAATCTGTTATCTACCCGATGGAAACGAACAATTGCCATCCTTATCCCTATTTTATTTGCCCTTGATATTACCGCTATGGTCCTATTTGATCTACAAGGGGGAGATGCAACGGCACTGATAGGTGGAACATCCATCATCATTCTTCTCTTGATTTCATTGGCTGCCTATAAAGGAAAGGGATTGGAGAAAACGACGAGCTTCATGATTGATGGCTTTCAGTTTGGATTTAAAGTGTTTGGTCCCGTAATTCCGATCGCCGCTTTCTTTTACTTGGGAGATTCAGGGTTTCAAACGATTATCGGCGACTTCCTTCCTTCAGCCTCTCAAGGAATCGTCAATGACCTCGGGGCATCCCTGGCTGCCGTCGTTCCCCTGTCTACAGCAGTGGGGGCGATTACCCTAACGACCGTTGGAGCGATCACTGGCCTTGACGGATCCGGCTTTTCCGGTATCTCCCTAGCAGGTTCCGTAGCCAATCTATTCGCAGATAGCATTGGGTCAGGTGTTGCAACCCTAACCGCCCTTGGGCAAGTCGCAGCCATCTGGGTCGGCGGTGGAACACTCGTCCCATGGGCCCTAATCCCGGCTGCTGCCATCTGTGGAGTCGATCCATTCGAACTCGCACGGCGTAACATGCTTCCTGTCGTCATCGGATTAATAGCTACAACAATCGTAGCGATGTTTCTGATTTGAACATAGTGAGGGACGGACCTTGAAACAAGGTCCGTCCCTCTATCTTTCTTGTTTTGGCCGCTTCTCATAGAGAAAGATACACAGAACGAAAAAGGAGTACCCAAATAGGTATCCGGCTGCGACGTCTGACGGATAGTGAGCCTGTTCCACTATTCTGCTGAGACCTGTCAGCAGGGAAAGGATGATGGCCAGGATAAAGAGGGTCACTTTCATTCCGGCAGAAGATATCTCTCTACTAATGAAGTATGCAATGACAAGTAAGAAGACGAGCCCCACCATGGCATGGCCGCTTGGAAAGCTGAACCCTTCCTCACCATGTGAAAATGGAGGTCTTTCTCTTTCCATCAAACCTTTGATTGCTTTATTCAGGACGTTACTTCCCGCTACCAGGACAACAACGGTAATGATTCCAAAATAGTCCTTCTTAGCCCACCAAAGATATAAAATAAGGGCGATGGACGCGATCCCAATCACTAATTCAGTACCGATTACGGAAAATAATTCTATAAAGTGAAGGTTGCTCATGTTCGACAAGAAATAATCCTCACCTAAAATCTCCATATCATAAAAAACAAAATGTGCGATGGTCATAAACAGTAAAAATGAAATGATGGCCGTTAAGTATTGGAACTTCTTCATCTTGATCCTCCTTGAATTTCACTCTGATTACTTCCCTCTCAATTTTTAGTGTTATAATATTCGTAATATTCATCAAATATTAGGAGGTTGTGCACTTGCTGAATGAATTATATCAGAAATTAGAAGAACGTTGGATAGAAATGGTAGAGATCAGAAGATTTCTCCACAAACATCCTGAATTATCCTTCCAAGAAAAAAACACAGCTGCATACATCGCTGATTACTACAATAGAATCGGGGTTCCCGTCCAAGAACAAGTCGGTGGCAATGGGGTAGTAGCGAAAATCGAGGGAGCCCTCCCGGGAAAAACGGTGGCTCTTCGTGCTGACTTTGACGCCCTCCCCATCCAGGATGAAAAGGATGTGGAATATCGCTCAACCGTTCCGGGCGTCATGCATGCATGTGGCCATGATGGTCATACAGCAACACTGTTAGTATTGGGTAAAACCCTGCATGAAATGCGCGATAAGCTATCCGGCACTATAGTTCTGATTCATCAGCATGCGGAAGAATATGCACCAGGCGGAGCGAAACCCATGATTGAAGCGGGCTGCCTCGAAGGAGTGGATGTTATTTTCGGAACTCATTTATGGTCAAGTGACCCTCTCGGAAAAATTCTATATCGAACAGGTCCGATCATGGCTGCCGCTGACAGATTTGAAATCGTCATCAAGGGATCCGGCGGTCACGGGGCACAACCGCATAAAACAAAGGATTCCATCGTGATAGGAGCACAAGTCGTTTCCGATCTTCAACAAATTGTCAGCAGAAGAGTGAATCCGATTGACCCTGCAGTCGTGACAATCGGTTCGTTTATGGCAGATAACGCATTTAATGTGATTGCCGATTCCGCTAAACTAATTGGAACAGTTCGTACATTCAACCCCGAGGTCAGAGACTTTATCGAAGAAGAAATCGAACAGATTTTGAAAGGTGCATGTCTTTCAGCCCGTTGTGCGTATGAATATGTGTATGAACGCGGATATCCTGCTGTCGTGAATCATGCAGAGGAAACGGATTTGCTGATTCAAAGTGTGGATACAGTCGATGAAGTTAACAGAGTGGAAGAAATTGAAATGCAAATGGGCGGGGAAGATTTCTCCCATTACTTAGAACATGTAAAGGGTACCTTCTTTTTTACAGGTGCCAAGCCGGATAATGTTGAAGTTGCCTTCCCCCACCATCATCCCAAGTTTGATATTAACGAAAAGGCGCTTCTGATTGCCGCTAAATCACTGGCATCAGCTACACTTCAATATCAAGAAAGGCATTCTGTCACAGAGACGCTAATAAAATAACTCAAAAAAAGGATCAGGCCATAAGGGCCTGATCCTTTACTCTTAATAAAAGCGATGATTTTTTTCAATTTTACTTACCACCAAGACCCACCAGATCAAGAGCGGTTGAAATAATAGCCTCACCCAAAGCAGCACAACATTCGCTTCTTCATTCCCTGGAGCTGGAATTCCTTTAATGGCCGCATAGATATTGGCAGGAAAGATGAGGACTAAATAAATTGCTGTGATGACCCCCGCTTTTTCACGAGTCTTTGGAATGAGCAGGAGTAAAGCTAAGATAAACTCGATGATTCCCGTAATATACACGATTTCTTCCCTTAGAGGAATGAATTCAGGGATCATTTTGGCGAATCCTTGAGCTTCAATAAAGTGAAACACCCCTGCTAAAAAGAAGAAGAATGAGAATAGAATAAGTCCTAACACTTTCAATCCCTTCTTGCGTTTGTTCATCTATTTCACACCTCACTACAATAATAATAACGTACTTTCTAACTATACCTGAATATTCAGAGGAAATAAAAAAATAGCGTTTGCTTCCCGTAAATCCTACCCATTATCCTCACAAAAAAAAGGTCGATCATTACGATCGCCCTTCCCTCACTACTATTCTAAATCATGAAAGTACCGAATCCGATAAGCAAATTTTGCCACTTCCCCCAGTTGATCAAGAAGCTGATAGTTTGCATAGGCTCCAACGACTGCCCCTACTCCAGGAATGAGTTGAAACAATTTCACGAAATCAATGTAATCCCGATACTCCTGCTGGAAAGTTCGCCAGTCCAAATCCTTCAATTTTTCTTTTTCCAGATCCCAGTTTTCAATGATTTCGAGGACATGTTTTTTATGAGAATCACTGGAAAACGCAAGCTGAAAAACATAGAGCAGAAACAGGCGTTCTTCATATTGTTTTGTATCATAGCCATGAATGGCAGAGCATTCGCTCAGAAATTTCATTTTGATTGATAAGAGCAACGGAAAATCTGCCAGGCCGAGAAAGATTCCACCTGCACCTGTACCTGCTCCTTCAATCGTAGCCGCTTTCCGGTAAAATTCCATTCGTTCCTTCATCAGCGCTTCTCTCTCCTTCAGAGAAGGCTCAACAGGGACCTGCTGAAGGGGTACCCACTCGCTGCCCTTTAACGTTACTTCTACCATCTTTTTGATACTTTCCGTTACCACTTTATGCGCTTTCTCCGGGATCCATTGATTCACTTTTGTTTGAGCTTGCTTAGAAACCCGTTGGAAGATGGAAGATTTTCTACTGAACTTACGTCTCCAGGAATCGAGCTCTTCTCTTTCATGGTTCACACTGAACCACCATCCTTTTTTATCTGTTAACTCATTCTATACGTTTCTTCCTGCAGGATTGTTTCACTAAAATAATGTTTCTTCCATCTTCTTCAACCGCTCTACTAAGTAAAACTGACTAAATAGAATGGAAAATGATAACCCGGCCATTAGCGTGATCAGTCCTTCTATCCATGCACCTTTAATAAATAGAGGCAGGGAAAACACAACCGCTTGGATCATCATGGCCTGATTCATGATTTTTTGAAAAGAGGATTTCTTTAATTCACGTGATACGGGATAAATGAGTACCCAGATTTTATAATCAAACCGTTTAAACAAAGGGATCAGCTGAAAAGCCGTTAAGTAAAGGAACACTAATGCCGTCAGAATACTGAAGATAAAAGAAGAATTCGAATAAATCAATAGAACACCAATCAAGGTTAACCGAATGTAAAGACCCGAATATTCACTTGTTCTCACCAACGACCGAAGATACAAATACCGATACGTCGATGCTTGGGAGAAAGGTGTCTGCACAAGTCCATCAAGCCATTTTCTCCGGTGCACCTTCCCTTTCAGCTTAGGCACATCCGTGAACATATTGGCGACCCGATAAAAGATCAGCATCCGCTGCTGCTCCAGATTGATTAACAAATCCCATTTAAGATTCTTACCTTTTGTTGATTGAAAAAAGTAAAACGCATACCCAAGCATGATGAAGGCAACGACGATTACCATCCAGAATTCAGCCCCCGTTAACACCAAAAATACGAGAGCACCGCTTAATAAAAAGCGTAACAAGCTATCCGTCAGGTGAGCTTCCCTTTCCTGAAAGCGCAGCATGAACCAGCGTACATATAGATTCCATACCTTTAAGGCCAATACAAAGCCAAGCAATGGAAAGAAGCTTCCAAAGCTGCTCCCGGATACTGCTACATACATTGGCATGAGTGCAGCCAGTACGATCAGTTGAATGTATGATTGAAACATGAAGCTGATCCAGATGCATTTGGTAAAGTAACTCGATAAACGCCCCTCTAACGGCAAAAGAAATACGGCATCCGCTTCTCTCAAGAACGTATAGACGGGACTCCATGCCAATAAGAGGCCCAGGATCACCACCATGATGAGTGGTGCAGGGAAAGTTGGATCCAGGGTTTTCACCCACTGATTATATGTATACGCCGCTCCCCCCAGTGCAAAGATCAGGACGAATAGTAAATGGTCGTTGAACATGTATTTCAAATACTTTTGAAGCTCCTGATTATACTCTACAATTCGTTTCTTCCAAATACTTTCCACTTTATTCATCATGGGATTCTTCCTTTGTCAGCTGGATATAAATATCATCTAGCGTTGCACCAGGCATGGAGAATTCCTTACGAAGCTCCTGAAGCGTTCCTTTTGCCCGAATTTTCCCTTCATGAAGGATGATGAATGAGTCACAATATCTTTCTGCAGTTGCTAATATATGCGTAGACATCAGTATTCCAGCACCGTTCTGCTTCATCTCCTGCATCCAGTCCAGCAGTGATTGAATCCCGAGTGGATCTAATCCAACAAACGGTTCGTCAATGATATAGAGACCAGGCTGAATAAGAAAGGCGCACATGATCATCACCTTTTGTTTCATTCCTTTTGAAAAGTGGGCAGGAAACCAGCTCATCTTCTTCTCCATACGAAAGGCCTTCAATAGTTTGTCGATTCTTCCATTATACTCAGATTCCGATAATCCGTAAGCCATGGCTGTAAGCTTTAAATGATCTTCAAGGGTAAGCTCATCATAAAGAATCGGTGTTTCCGGTATGTAAGAAAACTGCTTTCGATACTGATCGGCATCACTTTTCAAGGTATGACCATTAATGGACACTTCTCCTTGCTTTGCTTCCATGAGCCCGATTATATGCTTGATCGTCGTACTTTTTCCTGCTCCGTTCAGACCGATTAATCCAACAATTTCATTTGAGTCTATGGAGAATGTTATATCCTTTAAGACCGGTTTTCGGGTATACCCGCCAACCAGGTGTTTGATTTCTAATAATGACACGAGCAGCAACGTCCTTTCTCTTCTACATGGTTTTCTCTATTTTATCAAAATTTCATGGTAAAGGCATTGTTAAACCAATTTCCCAATCCATATTTTAGCATTCATAACAATACCCGATTTGCACATCATAATATTTGAAGGGGCCAGCAATAAGAAAAAGGGGATGGTTGTTAAAGACCAGCTAACCGATTTCACTATTGTTTGCGACTGTAAGGATTGTCGTCTTCTATAGTGAATGACACACTCACCATATTCATTTGTTCATAAAATTGATAAATGAGGTGTTTTTTAAAGCACACTTTGACTGAATCAACTTACTTTATTAGCTTATCAAGCTTAGGAGATAAGGGGATGGTCACATTGCACAAAGTCATTCATGTTTCTAATGGTTTACACATATCATCCTTATAGCAAATGAGGTGTTTGTCCAAGACGGCTAACAGTTTCTATTGTCTGAATTGCTTAAATAGCGAAAAGATAAGGGGATGGTCGCATTGAACAATTGTCATTCTAACTTAAGAATGTATCACTACAGAAGCTACTAGCGAATGAGGTGTTGATCAAGGAGAATGAAGCCTGACATATAAACCTTTATAGTATTACCCCTTCAAGAAGAGAGGCAGGAAAATCGTTCCTGTCTCTTCTTCATTTATTTTCTCTTTCATGATAAAATACATAAAAATACCATTACTGAAAGGTGGAGTAAACATTGAGCGACTGTATTTTTTGCAAGATTATCGACGGTGAAATTCCTGCTATGAAAGTGTACGAAGATGAGCATGTCCTTGCTTTCCTTGATATAAGCCAAGTGACAAAAGGCCATACATTACTTATTCCCAAGGTACATAAAGAAAACATCTATGAGCTGACTCCCGATATGGCAAGCCACCTCTTCTCTGTTGCACCTAAGATTGCTGACAGTATCAAGGCCGAGTTTAATCCTGTTGGAATGAACTTGTTAAGCAACGCAGGTGAAGAAGCAGGGCAATCTGTCTTCCATTTCCACATGCACTTCATTCCCCGCTACGGCCAGGGAGATGGATTTGGAGCGGTTTGGAAGACACATAATGATGACTACACTCAAGAAGACCTGAAAGAAATATCTGAATCCATTGCACAGCATCTTTCATAAAAATCGAGCCTGATCCCTGAAGCTAAAAGGGATCAGGCTTTTTTCAGAATAATTAATCTTTGACAACGATAATCGGTATGTTATAATGTACCTATCTTTTCGCTAATGGCAAAAGTGCACATTAGGAGAAGCAAATAGTATAGTTTAGTTGAGGAGAGATGAGAAATGAATACAAAAACACTTGTATCCCTGTCATTATTAGTAGGGATCGGAGCCGTCCTGCACACAGTGATCCCTGGAATTTTCTTAGGGATGAAGCCGGACATGATGCTGACGATGATGTTTCTAGGCATTATATTATTTCCAGCTAAGAAAAACGTATTACTTTTAGGTTTATTAACTGGAGTCATTTCAGGTCTGACAACACAGTTCCCTGGAGGGTTCTTACCTAACCTGATCGATAAACCGATCACAGCATTCGTTTTTTACGGACTTTTCCTGGCTACTAAAAAGGTCACCCGTTCACTTGTAGGAGCTTCTGTTCTAACAGCTATTGGTACACTCGTATCAGGGAGTATATTCTTACTTTCTGCTTATGTGATTGTCGGTCTGCCTGGGGCTTTCTTTGCTCTATTTGCAGCGGTCGTACTTCCAGCTACACTTGTTAACGCCGGGGCAATGTTTGTGGTGTATCCAATCATTAATGGGATTTTAAAACGTTCAACCATTCGAGAAGCTGTCACAACAGAACAGCTGTCCTAATTTAATCATAGTAAAGCCCTCCATTCATTGTGCTATCGCCTGAATGGAGGGCTTTTTCTATATCTTACTTGACTGCAACCCATAAGAGCACTCCAATCAAAAAGGTGATCACCCCGCCGGACCCCATTATGGCAGCACGCTTTTTTAATATATTCTTAGGAGGATACATACCCGGCCTTTGAATGGAAATGAAATTATACACCATACTTAGAAATAATACTGCACAAAGAGCAAAGAAACCAAAGATTATCCCGTCCATTGATTAGAACCCCTCCTTTACTCCACCTCTTACCTTTATTTTTATGCTGCAAATAAGAAAGTTATGAATTGACTTGTTTTAATCTGTTTTAAAAGGGAAAAGGAGAATACATGTTGATTGTAGAAATAGAGTATTATAGAACTAGAAGAACGAGGTGATCATAGTGAACAAAAAATCCCTGGCTTACGGTCTTTTAATCGGTGGAGTGGTTGGAGGAGTAGCATCCCTTCTTACGTCTCCTTCATCCGGGAAAGAAATCCGGGCACAAATCAAGGACAAGAAAGATGACTGGACTGGAGTAATCGACGAGATGAAGGTGAATATTGGCGAATTGAAAGATTCCATCGGCACCCTGTCTCAGGAAGGAAAAGAAACGGTCATGCAGCTTTCGAAAGATCTTCAGGCTTCTTTCAAACAATGGCAGGCATCGACTGAGCCAAATAATCGACGACTTCAGGAAGAAATCCAATCCATCCAAAGAACAATTGAAGACTTGGAAAAATCGATTAACTCTGCAAATATACCGAAACAGTAACCGGATCCCTGCAGCCCTTTTTCACTAATGGTGATGAAAGCTGTGGGGCTTCTTTGTTGAAATAAGGATTATGTCGATTCTGAAGAAACATGTTTGAAAAAAATTATTCTCCCCCCTTCTTTTCTTTCAATATAATGATTACATGCACAAATCCCGTCATTACAGTATCCATCCACCCATCATCCTTTGTTTTTCACAGTATGTCCAAACCAAAAATTATATACTTCGAAAAATTTTGTCAATTTAGCCTTTATTAATTATTACTTTATTGGCATAATAAAATATAAGCGCTTTCTTTTTTGTGATAGTTGTTTTAGTAAGTCATTTTGGTACTACTTAGATTTTAAAAGATTTTCTAGCAAAGTGGGTGAATGAGATGAAGGAAAGAGAATTTACTTTGAAAGAGGCTATGCTCTTCAGTCAAAGGATGGCTCAGCTTAGTAAAGCTCTGTGGAAGGCCATAGAAAAGGACTGGCAGCAATGGATCAAGCCATACGACTTAAATATCAATGAACATCATATTCTCTGGATTGCGTATCATTTAAAGGGTGCTTCCATTTCAGACGTAGCCAAGTTTGGTGTTATGCACGTATCAACTGCATTTAACTTCTCCAAGAAATTAGAAGAACGGGAATTACTACAGTTTTCTAAACGGGAGAACGATAAACGGAACACCTATATTCAATTGACGGCTAAAGGAGAAAATATACTTCTTGAGTTAATGAAGAACTATAAGCCTGAGAGTCACTCGATCTTCCAGGGAGTTTCCCCATTACGGGAATTATATGGAAAGTTCCCTGAAATGATTGAAATGATGACCGTCGTGCGAAATATATATGGAAATGATTTTATGGAGATATTCGAAAAATCGTTTCATAATATTGAAAATGATTTTTCTGATGATAACGGAAAACTGGGAGAATTATTTCAAGATGAAGAAGAACTGGCTTGATCTACAAGCTCTTCTTTAACTGTTTCATCAAAGCTGGATAAATGTCTTGAGCTAAACAGCTATCAACCACTTCATGAACCTTCAGCTTTGAATGAAGCTCTTCTTCAAACTCTTTGAAAAGCGGAGTATTGTACACGAATCCTTCCGCTTTTTGCTTTTGGAGTTTTATGCTCAACCTATCACAAACTATAAAGAACTCCTTCACTTCCCTCTCCGACAAACCCTCACGAATGATCATTCGATGAAATGGAAAACCATTTTCGGGGATCATCTCCGCCATTAACCGTTGATAATACTCGAGTTTCTCTATGCGTTTCACTAAATCATTCATCATAATCACCCTTCAATCATTGCAAAAGATTCTCATACTCTCATTGTACAAAACTATAACATACCTTTCCCAAAAAGTTCTTCTAAAAAATATGAAAAAATCACCCTGAAATGTATTGATTTTTTCCGGCAATCGTAATAAAGTATGTTAGGCACTTAACTATGATTCATTCGTCTAATGGAGGCGATTTTTTTTATGCATTGCTGGAAAACAATCAATCTGGAAAAACAATTCGGATTTTACCGAGTCTTTTTACTTTCATCCATCATCATGATGATGGTATTCTCATTAATATACGTACCAATTAACTTACTATTTCCAAGTGCGTTCTATGATAACCATTTCCTAGTGTTCTTCATAGGAATGCTGAGCATCTATCCGTTGCATAAGTTTTTTCACATTGTACCGATACTACCTTTTGTGAAAAAAATGAAATGTAGATGCAATCGGAAACTATTCTTTTTACCGATCGTTTCTTTGCGAGTGGACCAGCCTATCTCAAAATACCGTTACATGCTTGCCCTGTTGGCACCATTCTTTGTACTGAACGGGATTTTGCTATACGGATGCATCCACTTTCCGCACTATTCTCATTACTTTACAATGCTGCTTGCATTTCATTCAGGAATCTGCGCCATTGACTTTATTTATGCAAAGCAACTCATGGATTCACCAAAGAATGCATTGATTGAAGAGAATGATGATGGATACGAAATATTGATTTATCAGTAAGGATGATGGAAGGCCATTGAAACACACACTCGATGGAAGAAATCATCCTTCTGCTTTTCTCAGGTATTTTCACGTAGATCCTTCATTTACTGATCGAAAATTCCTGCATGCACTTGGACGGAATGTTAAAAAGAATGCAAATAGCCTTATTTGCATGATTAATGCAATACTCTCGCTACCAATTAGAGAAATTATTTGGTAATGTATAGCTTAAAGGAGATAACGGGGAGGGGTTTGGATGATCTCCATGTTTTTAGTGTTTGCTGTTTTCATCTTATTCTATATAAATAAAATGACAAACGCATTGTGTTTACAAAAAGAAATACCTGAAGAACGCCAACCAAAGGTGTTTAGAACCATCAATATCCTAATCACCATACTACTGGTCTCTTCTTATATAGAAATATTATTTACATAAAAGAAAAGCGGAGGCGGCTCGTTCAGAGGCGACAAGCATAAGTTAAACCTACCGGAAAGGCGCTCTTTGCCTTTTTGGTAGGTTTAACTTATGACCTCGAGCCTCTAGCCGCCGGAGCTGGACAAGTAGAAAAGCGGAGGCGGCTCGTTCAGAGGCGACAAGCAAAAAGCAGATCCGGAAAATCCGGATCTGCTTTGTTTATCTATTCAAATTAACAAACGTATGCTGCACCAATGATGATTAACAAAATGAATAGAACAACGATTAACGCAAATCCTCCGCCGTAAGCACCTGACATCTGCGCTTCCTCCTTTCATGTATGAAAAAGCCGCCTAAATATGAATAAAGCAAAAGGGGCCGCCTTTCTTAAGGTATTGCCCCCTCTACAGTCTTTATCCGATAACTTTAAACCCTGAGGCTAAAATTATAGCCATGCTGCACCCACAATGATTAACAGGATGAACAGTACTACGATTAACGCGAAACCTCCGCCGTATGCATTACCCATAACTTTCCACCTCCTTTGAAGCGCTAATTTATCTTATTCAAGTTAGCTGCCGTTTGTTTTAGGCTAATGTCATAAATTTAATTTTTTTTAGCAAATATATGCGGCACCAACGATGATTAATAAGATGAACAGCACTACGATTAACGCGAATCCGGAATTGTATCCACAGCTCATATTTATTACCTCCTTTTCTCTCTTCGCTCTTATCATATGAAAGTACCTAGGAAATGGGTGTGTAAAATGCCCATTTTTCTGAAGATTAATATGGAAAATATTTTTTTTCATGGAAAAAGTGTGTTATAGTATGTTTTGTAGAAATTTGACAAGCCATCAAACGAATATATTGTAGGAGTTGGTCACCATGAAAAAATGGATCATTTCAGTATCATTGGCTGCGGGAGTCGTCGGACTTGCAGGATGCAGCGGGGACGGTGCTGAAGGAAACAGTGACGTTGTTGCAACAACAAAAGCTGGAGACGTAACAAAAGATGAACTTTACAAATCAATGAAGCAAAAATTCACTCCACAAATGGAACAAGCCCTTCAAGAGTTGGTTTACACGAAAGTACTTGAAGAAAAGTATGACGTCTCGAAAGAGGAAGTTGACGAAAAGCTGAATGAAGCCAAAGATCAATTGGGACCTCAATTCGAAATGTTCTTACAACAATATAATCTTGATGAAAAATCGTTTAAAGAATACTTAAAACTTCAACTGCTTCAAGAAAAAGCTGCGATCTCTGACGTGAAAGTCACTGAAAAAGAAGTAAAGGAATACTACGAAACATGGAAGCCTGACATTCAAGTTCGTCACATTCTTGTAGATGATGAAAAAACAGCTAAAGAAGTGAAACAAAAATTAGCTGATGGTGGAAAGTTTGAAGAACTTGCAAAAGAATACTCCAAAGATCCTGGTTCTGCTGAAAATGGCGGAAGCTTAGGCTGGGTTGACAATGCAGGACGTCAAAACTTCGTACCTGAATTCTCTAAAGCTCTGGACACATTAGAAAAAGGCAAAGTGAGTGAGCCGATCAAAACAGAATATGGCTACCACATCATTGAAGTGACAGATAAAAAAGAAAAGAAATCCTTTGACGAGATGAAAAAGGAAATCGAAAAAGAACTGAAGCTTTCGAAAGTGGATCCTCAAAAAATCCAGGAAGCGATGAAAGCTGAAATCGAAAAAGCTGACTTAAACATTAAAGATGAAGATCTTAAAAAAGCATTTGATCAAGTGCTGAACCCTGCGGCTGCACCTGAAGGAGGAGAAGCTCCTGCTTTACCTGAAGGAGAAGAAGCTCCAGCACCTACCGAAGAGTAGACCAAAAAAGGACTGACGGATCCATTCCGTCAGTCCTTTTTATTCTCTATGATCAAGATGTTAATTGACGTCTCCGCTCCTTCTCCTCTTCCATACGATGAATGTAGACTTCTCCTTCTTTCTCTATCCACTCATCTTCCATATTCTTTTCTTCCTTAGCTGATTTAATCGTCATAAAGGCACTCCCGAAAATCCCTGCTACAACCAAGTACATCCAAATAGGTAGTGTCATTTGCTTCATCTCCTTATAGGTTTGTCCTCTTATTTACACTATATGTAGTGAAGAGATAAAACATAACTGGATTTAACCTTTTATTCTACTAATAAGACCCCGTGCCATTTTCCGGGGTCTAATAGGTTACCTATTTATGAAAAGTCGGTTTATAGAATGAACGATTATCAAGGGCAAATACCCTTTCTGTATATTCCCCTGGTTTCACCCGTTCCAATGCACGATCCAGCATATTCATCTTCGCATCCACGTTATCGATGTAATGCAGGATTTCAGCTTCACGGATGAGCGGCGGCTTAGGACTTCCCCATTCCGCTTTTCCGTGATGACTCAATACGAGATGTTGAAGGATCATGACTTCTTCCCCTTCAATTCCAAGCTCATCTGCAGCTTTTCCAATCTCGTTCACCATGATCGAAATATGACCGATGAGATTCCCTTCAATCGTATACGTAGTAGAGGTTGGACCTGACAGCTCAATGACTTTGCCTAAATCATGAAGAATGACCCCAGCGTATAATAGATCCGAATCCAGGGATGGGTACAGTCCTGCAATGGCCTTCGAGAGGTCCAGCATCGATACAACATGATACGCAAGGCCTGACACAAATTCATGATGGTTCTTAGTAGCCGCCGGATATTCCAGGAAAGGCTTCTGATATTTTTTAATCAAGTGCCTTGTGATGCGTTGAATATTTGGATTTCTCATTTCAAAAATATACTGAGTGATCTTACTCGTCATTTCCTCAATGCTCACTGGCGCCGTTTCCAGGAAGTCCGAAATGGCATAACCATCTGCCGGGGAAGCCGGACGAATCTGCTTGATCTTGAGCTGACTCTTTCCACGGTAACTATGTATGTCTCCAACAACCAGTACGATCGTTTCAGGTTGATATGCCTTCTCATCCTGCTCAGAAGCATCCCAAAGTTTAGCTTCCATGTTTCCACTCTTATCTTGCAGAATCAGCGTTAAAAACGGCTTACCTGTATTTGTCGTGCCTTTGGTCATTTGTTTAATTAAAAGGGGTAATTCAATTGTTTCTCCTACATTAAATTGTGTAATCCCAGACATCTCTTCTCCTCCGTCCAATTATATTAGTAGTAGTTTCAGTATATCATATTTCGATAGATTACAGGGGTGGAAAGGGTTGTGGCGTGATGTGGGCCAGGATTGTGCCAAACGACGATCAAATTCCAGAGGTCCGTCCCTTTCTCTTACCACAACAAAAAAAACCGCCCCCACCCGGAGACGGTTCTAAAGCCTAATTCACCAATGCTCTTTTTTGTTTCTTGCTTATCCAAACTTTCGTCGCTATCAGCCCTACGAGCATAATGAATGCTCCGAAGAAGTAGGGAATATGTATATTCCACTCAAACAGCGTCCCGGCAAGTAATGGTCCAGCAACGTTACCAAGACTGAGAAACGAGTTGTTCAGCCCCATGACGGTCCCCTGTCGTTCGCCCGCCAGTTTTGAGATAAGGGAGTTCAACGATGGACGTAGCATCGAGTTTCCGACAAAGAAAACGGCGGTTGTGATCAAGACCCCTACAAAGTTAGTGGCAAATGTCATGATGACAAATCCCAGTGCACTGAGGAGCAATGAGCCGGTTACGACTTTTTCCTCACCGAATATCTTCGTCGCCCTTCCCACACCCACTCCTTGGACAACGGTACCGATGATACCAATGATCAAAATGATGATCCCGACTTCCTGTGGACCATATCCATATCGTTCGAGGGCATAGTAGCTGAAGATTGATTGGAAATTCGCCAATCCAAAGCTCATGATGAATACGAGTACCAACAGAAACCCCACCGGACTCATCACCGCATTCTTCATGACCACGAAGCGGTTTTCACGTTTCTCATTAGGGTCAAAGGTTCTTTTTTCCTTTGGATAGGATTCCGGTAATATGATGACCGAAACGATGGCTGCAATGGAGGCGGCGATCCCGGCAAAGATAAATGGATAGGAGAGATTGATTTCTGCCAGCCATCCTCCGATTCCAGGCCCGATGACGATTCCAAGGCCCATGGCGGCACCAAGGATCCCCATCCCTTGCCCCCGATTGTCCTCATCCGTAACATCTGATACATAGGCCATGGCAGTCGGCATTAATGCTGAGCCGAAAACGCCTGCTAAGATCCTGGACAGAAATAACATCCATAATCCTACAGCGAAGGCAAAAATGAATTCAGCTATAGCAAAGCCAACCAAGCCGATGGTGATTAATGGCTTCCTCCCGATTCGATCGGATAACCGTCCCCAGATAGGAGCAAATAAAAATTGCATAAAGGCAAATACAGCCACCAACGCTCCAAGCGTTTGAGCATTGGCGTTGAATTTTTCGACGTAGAAAGGAAGAATGGGGATGACCAGCCCGATTCCAACCATGACGATAAATAAGTTAAAGCTCAGTAGTGCCAGTGGTCCCCGATTTCGTTTGGACCCTTTTGTTTTTGTCATACTATGTGTTCCTTCTTTCTGACTCTCATTTCATTCCCGTGCTCGTGCAAACTAACTCCTTGTAGTATTGTAACGAATCTGAGAAATTATTGCCAATTCAAATTTTTTAAAGAATCATGCATTCCGAATCGATTCCTTATCCATTCGCTTTAATACGATCATTTCATCCCCGGTAAACTCATTTTTTATATGAGAATGACAGGTAAAGAACAGAGTCTGATGATGCGTTGCCATTTTCCTCAAGAGCTTTAGAAATGCGTTCGTTCTTACCTGATCAAAGTTGACTACTCCATCGTCGATCAGTAACGGCAATGGGTACTTGTCCCGGAAAGATTGAATGAGGGCAAAGCGAATGGAGATGTATAACTGTTCTTTCGTTCCCTGACTGAGTTCTACTGCATGGAAAACTGCACCGTCCTTCCTCTCTACCCTGATCATCTCATCATCTCGTAAGAAAATCCGTAGATAGTGCCCTTCCGTCAGCTCTCTAAAGTTCTCTTCTGCAAGCTCCATCACTTTAGGCATCTTCGATTTCTGGTAAAGATCCATTGTTTTCCTTAGAGCCACTTGCGCTAACGTATATTTGGACCAGTCATACGCAAGTTCTTGAAGCTCAGCCTTTTTGCTTTGAAACTCCTGAAGGATTGTGGAGTAGCTCTTTCCTTCCTCCAGCACTTTTATTTCATACGAAATGGAAGCGAGCTCTTTTTGATGAGAAGAGAGCTCAGTTGAAAGCTCTTCGATTCTTAACGATACTAGTGTTAATTCTTTTCTGCTATCTTCCTCTGAATCAAACCGAAGAAACGTGTTGAGTGTTCGTTCGGTCAGCCTCGTTTTCATTCCATTATATTGAGCGGATAGGTCAATTCTCTCTTCGGCGTGAAGTGCCTTTTTACGAAATTCCGTTTCTCCCTTGCACCCTGCAGATTGAAGAAGGGTTCCAACCTCTTCACGGATCTTTCCAACCTCAATTCTTAGCTTCTCTATCTCAAAAGAAAGAGGCTCGAGCTCCGTTTGGATGTTATTGATTATGAGGTTTTTCTTTTCAATATCCTGCATGATTCCCTTCAGTTTAATCATGGCCTCATCAACTGTGGTAAAAGTAAGAGAGTGGCGGTGGAACCATTCCTGACACTGGTCCCTATACTCATTCAATTTTCGGACCACATAGTCTTGTTCTTCTTTAAGATGGATATAAGTCTCATGATTCGAGACGGTCTCTTTCATTTTGACAAATGCATCAGGCAGCCACTTCCAGTGAAAATCAGAAGGTAAACATAGCTCTGATTTTAGACCGGATAACCTTTGTTCTCCTGAAACAATTTCTTTCTCTACTTCCTTCTGTTTTTCATGGAGCTTCTGGAGTTTTGCCTGTTGCTCTTCTAAGGAAAGAATTCGCTGCTTCCACTCGTTCCTCAACTCCATCTGCTGCTTTAGGCTTTGCTCAGCCCTATCCAAAGAGTGAAATTCCATTTGACCTTCGGGTTGAAACTCTTTTGCTCTTGCTTTAGTTTGTTGAAGAATGCTGGATTCTTCTCGCAGATTAGCCCTCGCCTGCATTCCCGATGCACCCACTACAATGAGAAGAAGCAAGCTGATCCCGACAAAGAGCCCATTCCCGGTCACGATTGCCCATGACCCAATCCCGAATAAAAGAAGGAGTGCTGCACCCATAATGAGGAGCTGCCGGGAGAAGGAGGACTTTTTTCTGCTGAAACGTTCTTCTGCCTCTTTCACTTGCAGCTTCATCCAATGTGCCTGGTCCCTTGAAGCTTGCCGGGTAGATTCAATTTTCACCGTTCTTTGCAATTCTTGATACTCATCTTCTTCCATCAGCCGATCCTCTAAGCTATCACACTTCCTTTCGATGTTGTGAAGTTCTTCTTCCTCCTCTTCGTAATGCTTCTGGAAGCTTTCCCGTTCATGAAGGAGCTTTGATTGCTGATCCAGTGCGTTTTGTATACGGTCAGACATCATTAAGCTAGTATCCAGGGCAGGGATGTCTTCCATCTCTATTGTTAATCCCAATTCACGGATCGTATCGTTGATCTTACTACGCACCATTTTTAGTTCTCTGCTCCGTTCACTGCTTTCTTCTTTCCATTTCATATAAAAAGACTGTTGAGACAATATATTTTCTATAAAAGGAAGGTCTTCAACTAGGGAAGGATCAATCATTTCTGATTCTAATTTGTTGTGGAGCTTCTCTTGTTTCGTCACCAAGGTTTCAAGATATGCCGACACTTGTCTTTCTTCCGTTTTAAGCTCGTTTAAATGGTCTAATCCTTTTGCAGGAAACTCAATAGTTTCCAGTTGGGAAAGACGCTCCTCCACTCTTTTGAAGCTAGAGAGTGTATCCCAGTTTTCATTAACTGAAATCAGGTTCTCTTTCATTTCAGCAAAAGATGCCTTTTCTGTCTCCAAGGATGAAATCCGGGTTTCTAAAGCTGTTTGCTTTGCTATGAGAGGACGGTATTGATCATTTTTTTCTTTTCCTTCCTTTACTTGTTTTTCAAGTAGTTTTAATTGCGTCATCACTGCGTTGACCATCGGCTTTCTTCCCGATTTCTTAAACAGCTGTTCCCTTTCTTTCTGCCAATTCTGTTCCATCTGTAACAGAAGGTCCGTCCCTGTAGAGCCTGCAGAGAATAGGTAGCGGTTCAGTTCTTCTTTTTTGAGCCGCTGAATGTTTTGCAGCCCTTCGAGGTTGAATGAGAATATGTTTTGGTAAGTTGTCCTGTCCATATTTCCGAGCAGTTGTTGAAGGGTTTCTTCTCCTTCGGTTCTTCCGTCCTCGAATTGAACGGTCACGTCCCCTGTGGCCTTCCCTCTAACCCGCTCGATACTGAGGAGTCCTTGTCCTTCTATCCTGCATAGGATTCTTCCGCCATACTCTGTAGAAGATTTCGGTTCATACCTGAGAAGGGATTGCTGTTTCGTCGGAAACCCGAACAAAATGCTATGTATGAACGACATAATCGTTGATTTACCAGCTTCGTTTTCCCCAAAGAATATTTGAAGGTCTCCAATCGTATAGTGCTTGTTTTCTATTTTTCCGTATCCATAAATATGAAGTTCGAGCAGTTTCACCCCATTCACCTCCACGATCAGCCTTTATTTTTTAACAAGTGCTCGGTTTCTTCTATTAGAGATTTCTTCTCTTCTTCCTTCAAGGGATCAAGAAAGCGGTAAATAGAAGGGTGCTCATAAAGTTCTGCAAGGGCATCCTTCCATTCTTCTTCACCCATGTTTTCCAGGGTCTCCATTACTTCCTGTTTGAATGGATCCTGTTCCATTCTCCGACTCGCTTGTGTATGATTCCATCGTATTGAATGAATCCACTTCAAACCCTGGTGACTCTCGTATTCTGACTGTAATGCTTCCAGTAGATCACCATTTTCTATATTGCCCGACATGTCTTGAGGGAGTGATTCATCATCCGTCAAGATCACCTCAATTAACACATCCTCTTCTTCAAGAGATTCCATAGTTTGCTGGATACGCTGAAAAACTTCCCCAAAGCGCTGAACACCTTGAAGGGATATGGTGCACGTCTTCCACATCAAGTCGTGAGTCGGGATAAATGTCAATTCTGTATGGTGATGATCAAGCACCACTTCATAGCATCCTTTTTCACCTGTTTCTTTTCGATGTCTTCCCTGGATGTTACCTGGATACACGATGTAAGGCTCTTCGTGCAGAATCTGCCGCTCATGGATATGTCCCAAAGCCCAGTAGTGATAATTTTTCTCCAATAGTTCCCTTATCGAAAAAGGCGCGTACGTTTCATGTGAAGAATGCACACTTCCTTCGCTTCCATGGAGGATGCCTATCGTATAGCGGTCAACGGAACGTTTGGGATATTCAGCAATCCTTCTTTCCTGGATATGTCTTGTACCATAGCTGAATCCGACTATATCTACAGTTGTCCCATTTTTTACAGTATGCTGTTTCACTTCTGTTTCTGCGTTGAAGATATGTATGTTATCCGGCATATCGAGCTCTAATCGATAGCTTCCAAGATGATCATGATTCCCATGAACAACGTATACAGGAATGTTGTTTGAATGTAACAGATTGAATTGCTTCAATAATTTCGCCTGCGCACGAATGCTGCGATCTTCTTCGTCAAACAGATCCCCGCTGATGATCATGAAGTCAATTTGTCTATGAATCGCTTCCCTTACCACTTTTTCAAAAGAGGCAAAGGTACTATTATGTATTCGTTCGAACACTTCTTTCGGTAAATGTTTTAGTCCGATAAAAGGACTATCAAGATGTAGATCTGCTACATGAAAAAACCGAATCTTCCCCATGAAGTTCCCTCCCTGCACTACGAATATACGTTCTTATATTCTTTCATTATATCCTAAAACCGGCGATAATTTCAGTATATATTCAACATTTTACGCGATTCATAGAGAAAGGCTGCCCCGGACGACGGAGACAGCCTGCTCTTATGAATCATTTTTTCGATGTTATATCGATTGCTTTTTTAATATCTTTATATGAATTAGATTTCCCGTATAGGAGCACTCCTCCGCGATACACCCTTGCACCAAATACCCCAAGAATAATAATCGTCACAAGGAGGACCACAATTCCTATGATTGGTTCATACACCGGAAGATTCAGCATCCCTACACGAAGGAACATAACCATCGGTGTAAAAAATGGGATGTACGAAGTAATCGTGACAAAACTGGATTCCGGATTCCCAAGACCGAACATGGAGATGAAGAATCCAATCATGATCAGGAATGTCATCGGCATGATCATCTGCTGTACATCTTCGATTCTACTGACAAGTGATCCCAGTAAGGCAGCCAGTGTTGCATACAGGAAATAACCTAATAAAAAGAAGATGACCGCATAGATGATGACACCTACAGATAAAGATTCAAATCCGAATCCTTCAAAGAACCCTCCGACCAGTTCATCTTTCTTTTGAATCATTGTAAAATAGCCCACTGCCAGGATTACGGCTAACTGTGTTAATCCTGCAAGGCCGATCCCGATGATCTTGGCAAACATTTGTTTAACCGGAGACACACTGGATATTAGGATTTCCATTACTCTCGAGCTTTTTTCTGTCGCTACTTCCATGGCCGTCATGTTGGCGTAAGCAATGACAGAGAAATAAATAAAGAATAATAGAACATATACTATACCCCTCGCCTGACTAAGTTCTTCTTCAGACTTGGCTCCTTCAATAAGGGCTTCCTTGTCAAAAGCAACAGGACCGCTTAACAGTGCCAGTTCATCACCTGAAAGCTCTAATTTACTTGCAGCCAGTGAAGACTTCACATTTTGCAGGGCGACTTGTAATTCCCCGGTCACATTGGACTCAGATAATGAATTGGATTTATACAGAGCTTGTGGAAGACCTTCAGGGCTTTCACTCAAAATGAGTAATCCTTTTATTTCTTCAGATTCAATTTTCTTTTCGATTTCTTCCATCGATTGAGTGGCTGATACCAGCTCAATTTCGCTATTCATGATCTCCAGCTGTTGCTGAAGCTGACCATCCAAGTTGCCCGATTCGTCCTGAACCGCTATCTTACTCGTATCATCATCACTGAAGTTCGAAATGATACTGTCAAAATTGGCCAGTAATACAAGGGCAGCGGCAATGATGACGGTTGATATGATAAATGATTTTGCCTTAAGCTTTGATAAATAGGAGTGACTAAGGATCAAGAAAAAATTATTCATAAGAAGTTCCCACCTTTTCTATGAAGATATCGTTCAGGGAAGGTTCTTCTAATTCGAACTTACGAAGGAATCCCTTTTGAACAACGTCATGAAATACACTTTGGGCAGCATCCTCAGACTCGACCTGAAGAAGAACTCCTTCCGTTGTTTCTTTCAGCTTCGTCACACCTTTCATATCCTTTAGATATAGAAGATCAAAATCGGAGTGAATCACCACATTCTTCTTCCCAAAGGAACGCTTGATCTCCTTCAAACCACCATGCACGACAGGACGCCCTTTATGCATGATGCACAGGCTTTCACAGAGCTCCTCCACATGCTCCATGCGGTGACTGGAGAACACGATTGTGGTTCCATTTTTCTTGATTTCCCGGACGGCATCTTTTAACAGTTCAACATTAACCGGATCGAGACCGCTGAACGGTTCGTCGAGAATCAGTAAACTGGGCTTATGGATAACCGATGCGATAAACTGTATTTTTTGCTGATTTCCTTTTGAAAGTTCTTCTACTTTTTTGTTCACGTTTTGAGGAACATTGAATCGTTCCAGCCAGTAATCCAGTTCCTTCAGGATGATCTTTTTCTCCATCCCACGAAGACGTGCCAGATAGACAATCTGATCGCTGACCTTCATTTTCGGATATAGTCCTCTTTCTTCAGGGAGATATCCAATTTCCGGACTTGTGGAATAATCGATCCGTTTCCCTTTCCACGTAATCTGCCCTTCCGTTGCATCTAACAACCCTAACACCATTCGAAATGTCGTCGTCTTCCCGGCTCCATTCGCTCCCAGGAACCCAAACATTTCACCCGGTGGGATATCCAGTGACAGCTGATCAACTGCTGTAAATTGTCCAAACCGTTTGGTTACTTGTTGTATACTCAAACCCATTTCAGCATTTCCCTCCCATACCCATAAACGAGCATCTATTTTCTCTCTAGTACTCTACGGTTTTATCCACAAAAGGTTTCATTTTCCATCCCTTTTTCTTTATCAAACTATTTAGACTTTCCAAAAAAATGATAATATGAAAAAATAAAAGAGTACATGAATTCTATACAAAGGGGTATATCATTATGAAAGTATACAAATTAACGGTTTTTGAAAAAGACGGAAAAAAGATTCTGGATGAATCATTCGAAGCTTCATCCGACAGTGACGCAAAGAAAATGGGAGAATCCATGTTAGAAGAAAAAGGATACTCCGATCATACTCACCGCTGTACTTCTCCTCTGGGGAAACTGTTGTTGTTTCATGTGTAAGGCATACATCCTGCATTACGGGTCACATTCAGTGGCCTGTAATGCATTTTTAAATTTGCTCTTTTCGTAAACAATGAAGCTTTGCATAACTGCCAAAAAGTGAATTTCTGTTTTAGATGAGTGGTAGTGTGAAAACATCTACCGTTCCTTTCCGCTCTGTGCTTCTTTATTCTGACTGCCGAATGATGGATAGGCAAAACACATTTGTTCCCTAAATCAAAATGTCTACAAAGGAGTATCAAATTAACACCATTATGATAGCTCAAAAATCAGTTATTCGTCATAATTACTCACGGAGGATTCAGCTTGTCCTCTTTCAATTTCATTAACTATATAATGAAAGCCGTTTTCTGCTTGTATATAATAAAAGATCCGTTTTCTTTCAGCCATTTTTTGTTTCTTTTAAGCTCTGTCACGAAATTCTATTAAAGATGGTGAGGGGAACTGCGTATACTCCTGCGGAAGTACGGGCGTGCCGAGAACCCGGAAGCGACGCTGAGGAGGCTCGGCCGAACGCTAGCTACAAGCGGAGCGGTTCCCCTCACCATCCAACACACGCTTGTTGACAGAGCTCCCAGCTGATCATATGTTACAAACCAACAATCTTTGTGAAAGGGCTAATTAAAAGGCTTAATGTATAATAAAAAAGAACCAACCCCTTCAGGTTAGTTCTCTTCAACTATTATTCTCCCTTAAATTCAGGTCTTCTTTTCTCCACAAATGCGCGAATGCCTTCCTGGTGATCCGAGGTTTGACGCACGAGCCATTGCCCTTCTTTTTCCAGCTCAAGTGCACGCTGAAGTCTGTCTTTGTTTAATGCGACATATACTTCTTTCGTTTTCAGCATCGCTTTCGTCGGTGCACTTAATACTTGTTTTGTGTAGCGTTCGATGCCTTCTTCCAATTTCCCTGAAGGAATCGCTTCGTCAACCAGACCCTTCATAAGGGCCTCTTGCCCTTCTAATACTTTACCGTTCCAAATCAATCGTTTCGCTTTATGTGTTCCCAGGCGCTCCTGCAGAAGAAAATGACTTCCTCCATCCGGAATCAGTGCGATGCCGATAAAGTTCATGGCGAGCTTGCTGTCTTCTTCACACAAAATATAGTCAGAGCAAAGCGCCAGGCTGAAACCAAGACCTGCAGCAGCACCATGTATACCTGTTAGAACAATTTTCGGCATGGTGTACAGCGTCATCACGAGTTCACTGATGGTATCCATAATACTTGAGAACTGTTCTTCTCCGCTTAATGAAAGCATTGACTTAATATCTCCTCCAGAAGAGAATCCCTTTCCTCCCCCTGTCAGGACCAATAAAGAAATCGATGGGTCATTTTTCACTTCTTTTAACGCAGCCAGGAGCTCTCCCATAAGTCCTGCATCCAACGCATTCAGTGATTGAGGCCGGTTCAGCTGAAGTCTTGCCACCTTACCTTCTTTATGTAATTTTACTGTTTCGTATTGATTTGACACTGTCAAAAAAATCCCTCCCCTTTCTTCTAGCATAGCGTAATATCCTATTTTTAGGAATCATTATTTCGAATAGTATAATAATTCAAAAGAGAGGTCGACTTCGTACCGACCTCTCATACGATTTATATTTGTTTCATTTTATCCTGCACTTGATCCCGCAAGGCTCTCTTCAAGAATTTCCCTACTGACGTTTTGGGAATCTCATCAAGGAACAGGATTTCATCCGGCAGCCACCATTTGGCAAACTGTGGGCTCAGAAAGTCCATGATTTCTTCTTTGGACACATTTCCTTTTCCCGAGTCTTTTAACACTACACAAGCGATCGGACGTTCCTGCCATTCTTCATGGGGAACGGCAACTACTGCTGCTTCGAAGATATGTTCATGTGCCATGAGTGCATTTTCAATATCTACAGAAGAAATCCATTCTCCACCTGATTTGATCAAGTCCTTTGTGCGGTCAACGATTTTAATGTAGCCCTCTTCGTCGATCGTGACCACATCACCTGTATACAGCCAGCCATCCCGGAATGCTTCCTGTGTTCTTTCATCTTCATAATATTCAGAAGCAATCCATGGACCTCTCAGGGCAAGCTCTCCCATTTCCTTTCCATCCCAAGCCACTTCTCCGTCTTTCCCGACGATTTTCATGTCTAATCCAGGGACGAGGATCCCTTGCTTTGCTTTCAGATCAAGCTTTTCTTCAGCGGAAAGATCATCATGATAGCTTTTTGATGCAGCAATCACGGCAAGCGGACTTGTTTCCGTCATTCCATATGCATGCATGAACGGAATGCCGAATTTCTCTTCAAATGCCCTGATCATCCCTTTAGGAGCCGCTGAACCCCCACATAGGACGGAACGAAGGCTGGAGAGATCATATTCATTTTTCTCTAATTCATTGAGCAAGCCAAGCCAAATGGTCGGGACCCCTGCAGAGATTGTTACCTTCTCATCCTGCATTAACTGAGCCAGCAATCCTGGAGTGAAATATGGTCCAGGCAGAACCTGCTTCGTGCCGAACCACACCGAGGCAAACGGAAGTCCCCATGCATTTACATGGAACATCGGTACGACCGGAAGGGCCACGTCTCTTTCGCAGACACCAGTGGTATCAGCAAGCCCCAGCGCCATGGCATGCAGGACGATTCCACGATGAGAATAAATGACCCCTTTAGGATTTCCGGTTGTGGCTGAGGTGTAACACATTCCGGCAGGAGCATTTTCATCAATGTCAGTCCGGAATTGGAAAGAAGGGTCGCCTTCCTCCAGCAATCTCTCATAATGATAAACCGGTTCCAAAGTGGTTTCCGGCAATTCACCATCAGTCATTACGATGAACGCTTTGACAGTCGGTATCTGGTCTTTGATTTTTTCGATGAGCGGTACGATGTCTGAATCGATCAGCAATACCTGGTCCTTGGCATGATTGATGATATATACGATGTGCTGAGGTGATAAGCGAATATTGATCGTATGTAGGACGGCCCCACTACAAGGAATCGCAAAATAGGATTCAAGATGTCGATGATGGTTCCAGGCAAGTGTCCCGACCTTATCCCCTTCCTCAACCCCAAGTTTTGATAGGCTGCTTGCAAGTCTTCGTGTTCTCTCTCCCCACTGTTTATACGTGAAGCGGCTAATTCCGGACTCAGTACGTGAAACAATTTCTTTGTTAGGAAAATACTTTTCGGCTCGTTCAATCATTTGTGTCAGAAGCAGAGGTGTTTGCATCATATTCGATCTCTCCCCTCAATTTCGGTAAGCGTTTACAAAAATATTGACTGAATTTCTATGTCTACCTTACTAATTCGACCTTTTCAGAAGTAATCCTTTAAGTATTATTGAAAAATTCCGTTAATATACATATACCAACACGTCTTTAGAAATAAAGAAAAAGCCGTCCAGAAGTTCTCTGAACAGCTTGTTTTTATGAAAATAAGTCATTAAGGATCTTGATCTTCTTATCGGTATATTCTTTGAATCCCAGGTTGTAGGCATTTGGCTCTTTTGGATTGGCAAAATGCGTGATCTTTCCAGTCTTCGGATCGATGAATTTACTGGCAGCCCCGCAGCCGATGCCAATGATGGTTTGGACTTCTTCCATGATCATGATGTTATAGAGGCTATCCTGTCCAGGGAGAGCATACCCGACATTTTCGAGGTTACCCAGAATGTTTTTCTGACGATATAAGTAATAGGGTTCATAGCCGTGAGCCTTTGTCCATTCCTCAGCAAGGTCCATCATCTTCTCGATTTCCACCCGGTCTGCCACTTTATACTTATCTTTATTTTTCGTCATTTCAGATGCCCGCTTGAAGGACAAAGTGTGGACGGTCAACGATTCAGGCATGAGCTTTTCGGTTTCATCCAAAGAATGCTGAAGTTCTGGAAGCTCTTCACCCGGTAGTCCGATAATGAGATCCATGTTGATGTTGTTCATTCCCATGTTGCGGGATAAATGAAATTTATCGATGGTCTCTTCCACGGTGTGATGACGACCGATCGCTTTTAATGTTTCTTGTGTATACGACTGAGGATTGATGGAAATACGGTCGATATTCCATTTCTTTAATACCTCTAGTTTATCCGGGGAAATCGTATCCGGTCTCCCTGCTTCTACCGTCACTTCCCTTACCGCATCCACATTCGGGAATGATCGATACATTTCTTCATATAGGGCATCCATTTCTTCTGACGTGATGCTTGTTGGTGTACCTCCACCATAGTAAATCGTCGTAATCTTGACGTGATTCTCTTTGAGCCAGCGTCCCATTTCCTGGATTTCGTAGTGAAGCCCTGCCAGGAACGAATCGACCCGCCCTTGTTTACCGAGAATTGCGTATGCAGGAAATGTACAATACGCACATTTGGTAGGGCAAAACGGGATTCCGATATAGATGCTCACTTCATTCTGGAGATCATAGAGATCCGGTACAACCGATAACTGACGGTCCACTATGTTTTGCATCAGCTGAATTTTTTCATCGGTAATGAGGTATTCTTCCTTCAATTTCGCTTGAATTTCCTCCTGGGGGATCCCCAGCTGAGTCTGCTTATGTAAAAGCTTGGTAGGACGGATCCCCGTTAAAATCCCCCACTTTTGCCTGATTCCCGTCAGGTCTTGAAGAACATTCAGATACACATGAGATACTGCTGTTTTCAGCTGTTTGAAGCGTTCTTTTTCATTTTCATATGATGTCCAGCCACGTTCATAGGTCGCAGTGTATGATTTGTCAGTAGACGGTTTTGTCAACACGGCTTTCGCTTCTATCTTTTCTTCTATTGAAAGTTCTATTTTGACTTGAAGATCCATGTCATCACAAAAGCCAAAGTGAATCACGGACTCTTCAAAAAATAAATTCGCAATCAATCGCAGAGGGCGCTCAAAACGCTCATCCTCGATTCCTTTTATCAAAACATTCACGTTCTAATCACCTTTCACCAAATCTAATAAGCTTTTATAAGTGTACAGAACGTGGTGGGAATGGTCAATGGCAGGGTGGCCCACTGATATAAATACAACACCCCGCTTTCCAATCGAAATGCGGGGTGTATCGGTTTATGATTTAATGATGTTCATTTTTTTCAGGAATGGAATCGGGTGCTGCTTGCGGAAAAGCTCTGTTACAAAATATGGGATGCCTTTTTCACTTTGGCTCCGTGTAATCCAGTTCGCTGCATCTCTCACCTGTCTTGGGGCATCTCCCATAGCAACCCCAAGACCACAGCATTCCAACGAGTCGATGTCATCCAGCCCTGATCCGACCATCACGATTTGATCCTTTTTCACTCCGAGGCGTTCAGAAAGATACATCAACCCTCGAAGCTTTGACACTCCCCTTGGCACGATATCCAGTTTATAGTCGGATGTCGGAATGGCGTCCACTTCTTCATACATTCCTTTTAGAGAAGCGACAACGTCCCACACATCTTCCCGATGCTCCATGACAACCGATATCTTCGGAACCGACATTGGATTCTCCAAGAGGTGATCACTCACCCGATCCACAAACTGCTTACTATAAAGTAATCTTGACTCCCTTTGCCAAGAGACTTTTGCCATATCCCTTGCCTGGGAATTGGCCTTGCCTATGATTGACCGCTTCTCATGGGATAGAGCTACTTGGCTTGAGAACCCTTCAAGGAATTGAGCAATTTCATACGTAATGTCCTCGGCAATTTTTTTTACATACATCGGTTTTTCAAGCTCTCCAGCAATGTACGCACCACTATGTGTGACTAGCGGGGTTTTGAGCTTAAGGGCTTTGGCTACTTTCTTTGCTGAAGCAAAGCTTCTGCTTGTAACCAATGTGACCGGTACACCTTTATCTTGAACGTACTCAATTGCATCCTTTGTTTCCTTCGCAATTTTTCCGTTTTCATTTACAATCGTTCCATCAATATTTAACGCTAACATTCTATAGATCATCATTGGTGTCCCCCCTATATGTTGTCTACTCCCTTTCTTTACTTTTATGAAGGAAGGGAGACAAATATGACAAGGGGTGGGAGCAATTCGGAAATTCTATGGAGCAGCTGGTAGAACTCATCAACTAGATGAGAAGTTCTCGCTGCAGTGTCGCTTAGAACTGAAAGTGTTCTTATTTTAGCTAATTTATGGAAAAAGCACCTTGTTATTTACATTTTCGAATATCTTCACGTGCATCGTGGTGGATTATTCACTTCATTTCATCGATAATTCACTTTCATTAATGCCCGCCTCAAACTTATGCGTCGTTTTTGATGGTTAATGCGTCGTTTTTATTTTTTATGCGTCTTTTTTTCATTTTTTGCGTCGTTTTGACAAGTTTATGCGGCATTTGGTAAAACACAGAAAGACATGCACCAAAATTCAATACCCTGTCCTGTCCATTCCACTACTATATCCACTAAAAAAAGACTAACCCCCTATCAGGAAGTTAGTCCCTTTGGTACCCATATTATTTCTGCATTGAACCGTAAAGTTCTTCAAGTGGTTTCATGATGACTTTGTTTAAGTCATTGATGACCATGCTCATGCGTTGCTCAGCTTCCATAAGCTTTGCGATTATTTCGTGTTGTTGAACAAGTTGAGCAGTCTTTTGAGCTTGCTCTACTTCCTCTTGAGAGATTTCTTCACCGCTCATTTGTTTTTGTTGAAGTGTCATTTGGATGTTTCTGAAGTTTTCAAACATCTTGTTAGCAGATTCGTCATTGTTTACTTCGTCATACATCTTCTTCAGTTGTAGAAATTCATCGCTTTGACGTAAAGCACTTTCCAATTCGTTCGCTTGATCGTATAAGTTAATAGCCAAAATACGTACCTCCTATAAATTCACTCTTTGTTTCCTACACCACTATAACAAACTATAGAGTGAAATTCTAGGAAGGACCCTTAGACTCTGCTGAATTAAGAGATAAAGAGGGCTATGACCCCTTGAACGATTCCGATCACTCCTCCCAGTAATGCCCCTAAGTAAGTAATCATCTTGAATTCACGACGGGAAATGCCGAGAACCAATTCTTCCAATCTTCCAACTGAGAATGATTCAACCTGCTCCTGCACAATATGTTGCAGGTGCATCTTCTCCATCAGGTTCGGAATCTTCTTCGATAAGAGGTCCGTCCCTCTATCCACCCATTTTGGAAGCTGGTTATTGAAGAAGGAATCCTTGTGTGGCTCAAGAAAGTGGCTTAGCGGTTTGGATAGGTGCCCTTCGATGTTGATGAGTTTGATCAGTGATGCCTGGACGGATTGAATCAAGTCTTCTTCCGGTAATCGATCGATGAACTCATCAAGAGGCATTTGTTTAAGTTTGGACCATTCTTTTGTCAGAAGATTGAACAGGATTTCCTGGGTTCCTTCATGCTTGATGAACTTTACGATTTCAGGCTGTACTTTATCCGCAACAGACGTGTTGCCGAGGAACATTCCAAGCATGTTTCCGAGCATGCCTCTTTCTTTCAGAAAATCGTCGATCATGATCTTCACTTTCATTTTTCCTTCTGGGCTTGTGAAATAAGTTTCCGCTCGGTTTGCGATAAAGTCAACAAGCTTAGGAATACTTTCTTGGACTTTTTCCTGCCATTTTTCTGGAAGAGCCTCTTCCAGCTTTTTAGAGGTGTAGGCTGCTTTCGTATCTTTCATCTTTACAGCTACCCACTCTTCAAGCCATTCATTAAGACGATCGGAGGACACAGGGATTTGCAGGATATCCAACCACTCATTCACCGTTTTGTCCGATGTGAAGACAGGCTGTAATTCTTCCGCTAGCCAATGGGTTACATCCCTTTGAAAATCATCGTTCATCACTTTTTTCTGAAGACTTTCAGGAGTGATTAAATGATCGACCACCATTTTCCCGAGTTGTTCCGCTAATTCTCCCCGGCGTTTTGGGATCAACCCTGGCGTGAATGGTACTTTAAATTTCCCGATATAGTAAGCCCTATAAGGTCTGAATAACATTTTTATGGCTAATGAATTGGTGACTCCTCCAATGAGGGCCCCAATCAAAACCATGAACAGTATTAGGATGAAAGCATCCAGCATGATTGCACCTTCCTTTTCTACTTCTCTCGTTTGAACATTTTTCCCGGGTTTACATAGAATGCTATATCAACATTAGCCCAATAAATCATTATAGAATCATTCTTACGGGTTATGCAAACGGGGAATGCCTTATGAAGATAAAATGTTCATTTAGTTCACATAAACATCATCATGATCATCATCACTTGTATATACCGAAGCAGATGATGAATCGATATCCATTTCAACGAAACATGACGCTGAAATGTGGCAACTCTTCTCTTAACGTCACATGTAGGGAGGCATCATCTGATTCTTTACAGATTATGTTAGAAACAAGTGATTCATTATTCTCCTCCATACCAAATCTGGAAAATATATGGATATCCATTGATTCAAGGCATAACATCATTCATATGGGACCGGTTGTGGCCCTATTAATCAATCAATTCGCTCTCAATACATTACATTCACACTCTTTAAAAGAATATTTTACAGAGTGTCAGAGCTGGTTTCAACGAAAAGGTGGATTCTTTTATCTTATTCCGCTTTCTTCTTTTGTTGGAGACCTCTCTGAAGGGGTTGTATTTCTTGATCAAGACTGGGAGCTAAAAACGCTTCCCGCTCCTCACATCATTTACAATCGATGTCATTCAAGAAAGGTAGAAAAAACCCCTCCCTTTGAAAAAGCGCTCACTCAATCTGAAGAACGGGACATTCATGTTTTCAATTCCGGGTTTCTATCGAAAGACGAGGTTTACAATGCGCTGAAAGACAGCCCGACCTTAGCCTATCACTTGCCCCGAACCGTGCAGGGATTCGATTCATTAGAGGAAATGCTTTTCTTATATAAGGATGTTTTCGTTAAGGGGGTAAACGGGAGCAAGGGACGTTACATCATGCGTATCCAAAAAAGAGAGAACGAGTTTATCATGTACCAAAATTCTTTCTCATCACAGAGTCCACTTTCTTTCTCAACCTTCTCTGCACTCTATAAGCAAATTCGATCCTGGTGCAACCCTTCTTCTTATTTGGTTCAGGAAACCATTCCATTTCTTACAGTGGAAGAGCAGCCATTAGATTTTCGATTTCTTTGTCACTTGAATGGAAAGAAAAACTGGGAAATCGTTTCTTCTATTGCCCGGATTGCTTCTCATGATCAATTCGTGGCAAATGTCGATCAGGGAGGACGAATCGCAAAACCTCTTCCAATCCTTCAATTTCTTTTTTCACCTAAGAAAAGCGTACGGATTCTAAATGACATGAAGGAGTTATGTACGTCTACTGCCCGACTCCTTTCTGACACGGTAGAAGGGCATTTCGCCGAGCTCGGCATTGATGTCGGCATTGATGAAAACGGGAAGCCATGGATGATCGAAGTCAATTCCAAACCTTCTAAACGAACATACTTGGAAAACGACCGGATTCGTCCGTCGGTTAAAGCACTCTATGAATATAGTTTCACAAAATGGATGAACAAGGAGGATTAAAACGATGAACCAATCATTGGGCATTATGACCCTTACTCCCCAAGTAACGAACAGCTACTTTCTTGGAATAGCGAAACAATCCCTCTCTTATCCTATTGACCTTTATCTGTTCTCCCCCAAAGGAATCTCTCCATTAAATGAAACGGTGGATGGATTCTATTTCAATAAAGAGTCACAATCATGGGAAAATGAAGTCTTTGAGATTCCAGAATATATCTACGACCGTACTTATTACCAAAAGGATATACAGTCCCAGCAGGCAAAGGCCGTCGTTCAGTGGTTAAAAAACCAGAGACACATTCGATTTCTCGGATATGGGTTGCCTAACAAATGGCATCTTTACGAAAAACTTAAAAAGACGCCAATCTCCCCTTATATTCCTGAAACATATCTTGTGAGCGATGGAAATCATTTATTAAATCTACTTACTGAACATAAAGATATAATCATCAAACCAGTTGATGGGGCTCATGGATTTGCCATTTATCATCTTGTAGAAATCCAGGGGGGCATTGTCGTTCGAACAACGAAAAAGGAAGGGATCATGGAACAATCCTTCCAAAGGAAAGAGATCTTTATCAAGTGGGTGAACCGAATCCTACTGCAACATACATTCATTTGTCAAAAGCGGATTCTCAATCTGACGAAAGAGGAAGCTCCTTTTGATCTGCGCATTCTATTGAATAAAAACGCTCATGGAGAATGGGGAGAGTTTCAGCGGGCGATTCGCGTGGGGGAACAAAAGGCCATTCTGACCAATATCAGTCGGGGGGCTTCATATAAATCCTACAGCGATTGGAAGACCCTTCATGATTCTTCCTGGGACTATATTGAAGAAGAACTCTCTGACATTATGGAAAAAATGCCTTTAATACTTGAAGAACATTTTTCAGCCCTGTTTGAAATCGGGGTTGATATTATTATTGCTGAGGATCAATCACTATGGATTCTGGATATGAATTCCAAGCCGGGACATAAGGTAGTAGATGCATTGGGACATGAGAAACTGCCATCCTTATACAAAGCTCCATTAGATTATTGTGAGTTCTTGGCATCACAATCGCTAACATCCTTAAGACGAGGTGATTTCTAATGCTTAAAACGTACAAAATAGAACAATTCCAAGATGAAGGAAGCCTCCTCTACCTCCCCTCTGGTTTTAAGCTGGAGGAAAAAAAGTTCCCTCATACAGTAATCCTTGGAACTGCACGGCAATCCGCGGAATGTAAGCGACATCCGAATGGACGTAACGTGATTGGCATTAGCTCTGGTTTAGCCGGGAAGTTACACCTTCCACCTAAAGTGAATTCCCTTTCTCTCTTTTGTAAAGAGGAATGTTTATATGTAGGGGTGCTCATTGGCATATTCACCTCAGGGTTCACAAGCTTTAGCTTAAGCCCGATTGGTGAGCGCTCCTATTTCTTCAAAAAGCTCTTATCTGTTCAATCATCCCTTGGAGTCATTCCCTTTGTGTTTGGAGAGCGTCATATTAATTGGGAGAACGGACTGATAAAAGGATATCTTCACTTTGGAGAAGGCTGGGAAATCGAGGAGATCCCTTTTCCCAATGTTATCTACGACAGACTACCGAACCGCCGCAGCGAAAAGCGGAAAACGTACCAGAGCATCAAAGAAAGACTTCAGAGGGATTACGGTATTCCTTGGTACAATCCAGGTTTTTTTAATAAGCTTGATTTGTTTGAACGACTGGAAAACGATTCTTCAGTACAGCATCTGCTGCCGGAAACACATTCATTTCAATCATTTGACGAGATGGAAAGAATGCTTTCTTCGTATCATCATATTTATCTTAAACCGAAAAATGGCAGTCTCGGCAACGGCATTTACAAGATTACGTATAACCGCTCTTCCGAAGAATATTATTGCCGGTTCAGGGATGCAGATCGTAAAAATCGCTTACTGAAATTTAAGTCCTTGGAGCAACTTGTCAATACGATCTTTAAGAGTCGAAATCTTGATACTTTTATCGTCCAGCAGGGAATTTCCCTGTTGCAGGAAAATAACCGGCCATTCGACTTCCGGGTTCATACGAATAAAGATGAGGATGGGGCCTGGCAAGTAAGTGCAATAGCTGGGAAAGTGGCAGGATCAGGAAGTGTGACCACCCATGCGAATAACGGTGGAGAAGTGAAAATATTATCGGAGCTGTTTCCAGACGAAGCGGTTCGAGAAGTTATTGAAGGTGCACTAAAGGACTCAGCGTTAACACTATCACATGCCATCGAACGAAATCTGGAAGGATACATTGGAGAAATCGGCTTTGACTTCGGAGTGGACGAAAATCACCGCATCTGGATGTTCGAAGCAAACTCTAAGCCGGGAAGATCTATTTTTTCCCACCCACATTTGAAGAGCTTTGATTTATTAACAAGAAAACTTGCCTTATCATTCGGGATCTTTCTCACTCAGCAAAGCTTGAATCATCCTGAGGAAATGATTCCATGAACATCCTTTATGATCGGGTGAAGAAAACCTTTTTTCATGTGGAAGAATCCATAACGACATATGGGTTTGCGAAGAATTCATTTCTGCTTTCTTCTAAGGGTTCAAAAGATTGCTATCAATTCACCATCTCACCCCATCAGAAGAATATTCCGGCGGTCCCCCTGATCGGAATCGTAGCAAGTAAGGAGGAAAGGAATAAATACAAAGGGAATTTTGAATTGTTTCGATCCATTCAACTGGACGTTGAACAGGCAGGTGGAATCTGTTTTGTCTTCTCTCCTCAAGATGTTTTCGGTGATTCCATTTCCGGAATCATGTACAATCAGCCATTAAACAAATGGGTAAAATGCCTATTTCCTGTTCCAAACGTCATATACAATCGCGTGCCCTCGAGGCATGCTGAGCAAAATCTGGCTTATGAGAAGCTCCTCCATTTTATCAAGGAACATAAAATTCCTTTTTTCAACCCTCATTTCTTTAACAAATGGAAAATATACCAGCTTCTGTCCAAAAATCGTGAACTCGATCCATACCTGCCTCAAACTGAACTTGTCACAAATGAAGAGTCCTTCATCAACTTTCTTACGACACATAAAAAAGTGTATGTGAAACACTCTCTCGCTTCGCAAGGAAAAGGAATCAGACTCATCGAGATCGATGACAATGGACGTATCCTCTGTAAAAGCATTAAAAAAATGGAGAGGTTCTTAAATGTTTCCCGCCTGTTTCAATCATACAGCGAATGGTTTGATAGTAACCAGTGGATCATGCAGGAAGCCGTTTCCTGTAAAACATTGCATGATCATCGTTATGACTTCCGGATATTAGTCCTTCACACGGGAGAAGATTTTCGTTTAATAGGCATCGGCGTCCGCATGTCACAGCGACAGGAAGTAACCACCCATGTACCTACCGGTGGGAAGATTATTTCACTTAAAGAAGTCAATGACGCTCATACCAAAAAGGAAATCTCACGGATCGTTCAAATATGTGGGGAAGAGCTTGCTAAATCCTTTGGTTATGTTGGAGAGTTCTCCATCGACTTAGCCCCCCGGGAACATGGGGGCTTTGTATTATTTGAAATCAATTCAAAGCCCATGAGCTTTGATGAAGAAGAAATTGAAAACAAACGGCGTAAACAGCTTGTCCGAACATTCTTCACACTCAGTGCTAAAAATAACGAAGGTTGAATCCATTGGTTCAACCTTTTTCATTCTTACCGTAATGAATTATAGATAGTAGAAAATCTCGTAGCATGTTCCATTTCATCAGTCATGGCAATAAAAAGAGGCTTATAGGCTTGTTGATTCGGAATTTCCAGCAGCATGTCCCTGTAGAATTCTGCAGCCTCAAGCTCATCCTTCAGTGCCCTCAGGACTCCTTCTTTAAATGTAGTAAAACCTACCTTCTCTTTCTTATGTTCGTAATACTCTCCCGTCAATAAATAATGGAGGTATTGGAACATTTCATAATGCACTTTTTCATCCTTCCGGGCATGATCGATAAACTCTACATATAACGGATTATTCGTCCGCCCTTTTAATTCTTTATAGAAATAATAGGCTGTCCATTCATCACTGATCGCCTTTTGCAAATCACGAATAAACGAATTCATTCTTCGTCCCTCCTCTATCTCTTCAATAAATTCTATTAGAGGGGAATTCCATTTATGATACATTTAACACCCACACCTACACAGCATGTATTAAAACGTTTACAATAAATAGTGGAGGTGATGAAAAATGATTCAACATTTTCAATATAAAAGCATGTTCGAAAATAAACAGCTCCCCGGCTGGACGTTTTCCTTTTACTTCAGCGGGACTAAATATCAAGGTAATTACCATAAAGATGGTAAAATCGAATGGACCGGCGCCACTCCACCGGCTGATAAGGAAGACACCCTTAAGAAGCAACTTCATGAACTGATGCTATTCCACGTTTATGATTGATGGAACGCACATAATTCACCTGAAAAAGAGAAATTAATGATCCTTCATGCATAACTTCAGCTTCCTTTCCAAAACTAAAGTAAGGAGGCTGATGAGCATGAAAAAAGATGATCAATTCCTTCCAGATACCAATTACGAAGGAAAAGAAAAAGTATTTCTCGATGTGGACCGTTTTATCAACGAGGGCATGTCCGGGGGTTCCGTCCACATGAGGGAAAACACAACCAACATCGAAGAAGCAATAGAGATTACTGAACATGAAGAACCGCCAAAATAGAAAAGCGGAGGGGGCTTGCCCAGAGGCGACAAGCGTAAGACAAGAATGCCGGAAAGGCGCTCTTTGCCTTTTTGGCATTCTTGGCTTATGACCTTGAGCCTCTAGCCACCGGAGCTGGGCAATAGAAAAGCGGATGCGCCTTGTACAGCCCCGACAAGCATAAGGCGGGCTTGCTGGAAAGGCGCTTTTTGCCTTTTTAGCAAGACTGACTTATGACCTCGAGGGGCTAGGCGCAGGAGCTGGACAAACAAAAAAGCTGCCAAAAAGGATCATCATCCTTCGGCAGCTTTTAGTATTTATCGACTTCTGACAAGCATATTGACGGCTTCTTGAATAGCATCTTCTGCATTGATACCCTCTTCTTCCGATTCACGTATGCAGGCTTCCAAGTTTTTCGCAACGATGAGACCTAATGTACGATCAACGGCAGTACGTACGGCAGATAATTGAGTTACAACATCCTTACAGTGTTTTTCCTCTTCCATCATTTTCAATACGCCGCGCACTTGACCTTCAAGACGTTTCATTCGATTCGTAACTTCTTTAGTATATTCCATTTAGGACACCCCATAATGATTTATTCATTCTTCAATAGTATTAAAATTAGCGATTTTTTGCAATAATGCACACTTTGATTAATCCAACTATTTGAGTACAATAGTCATTATAACCTTTTTTACTATAATAATGAACAAAGAGGGATGACATGTTTACACCTTTACGTAAAAAATTTCCTGCTGCCATAATCCAAAACCATTATCCAACCAATCTTGAACCTACAAAGATTTGGTTTACAAATGAAGCAGAAGATGAATACATAGGCATTGATAGAAGTGAGATCACTCAAGAGGAAATGGCGTTATTACACTGCTTGTTCAAAGAGATAATAAATCCATCCGGATCGATCAATGATTCACCCATTTCAATGGAATGGTTCACCTATTTATATAAGAATGGACCAATGCCTTCAAATATAGCCAGCGAGTTCCGTATCATTCAATTCTCAATGAAGGAGAGTTTGGACCAGCTTCTATTAAAAGAGGCGTTTCAACATCTTTTACCCCTCAACACAATTCTTGTATTGCAAGATGATAATATGGGGTTGCTCATTGAAGAGGAGAATGATTGGAATTTGGATGAAGAGCAATTACTGTCGATTTCCCATGTAATTGAGTCGGACTTCTTCGTCAGTCTTTCTTATTTCATAGGACAATTTCATGAGGTTTCACAATTCCCTCTCACCTTTAAATATGAACGGGAATTGTTTTCATTCTCCAGAACGGTGCAGAAGCAGGCATTTATTCAATCCGTGGTGACGGTTCTGCCTGAATTTGCTCTGCATCATCTACCTCAGGAATGGAAAAAACAAATTTTCACAAAGGTGGCTGACACCTTTCAAGAAGATCCTGAATTGATTCACACTGTTAAGGCTTTTCTCGAACATCAATCAAATATCAGTCAGACTGCCAAGAAACTATTTATGCATCGGAATAGCGTACAGTATCGAATTGATAAGTTCATTGAAAAAACCAATATTGATATTAAAACCTTTCAAGGTGGAATTTTAGCCTATTTCGCGTGCTTGAACTTTCAATCAGACAATCTGCATAAAAAGGAATAAAGAACTTTGTGCAAGTTGACCATATCGTTTTGAATCCGCTTTCTCTACAATAGGGCTATAGATGAAAACGATTGCATTTCAAGGAGGAGAAGGTAAAATGGCTGAATTAAAATTAGAAAACATCCACAAAATTTATGATGGTAAGGTTACGGCAGTAAATGACTTTAATCTTCATATTCAGGATAAAGAGTTTATCGTATTTGTAGGACCTTCAGGTTGCGGGAAGTCAACGACTCTGCGTATGATTGCCGGACTAGAAGAAATCTCTAAAGGAGATTTCTCTATCGATGGAAAGCGAGTAAACGATGTTGCACCAAAAGACCGCGACATCGCCATGGTTTTCCAGAACTATGCCCTATACCCACACATGAGCGTATATGATAATATGGCCTTTGGTCTTAAATTACGTAAGTTCGATAAACAAGAAATTGACCGTCGTGTTCAAGAAGCGGCAAAGATTCTTGGTCTGGAAGCACTGCTTGATCGTAAACCGAAAGCATTATCAGGTGGTCAGCGTCAGCGTGTAGCACTTGGCCGTGCCATCGTTCGTGATGCGAAAGTGTTCTTGATGGATGAACCATTATCCAACCTTGATGCTAAGCTTCGTGTTCAAATGCGTGCTGAAATCGCCAAGCTTCACCAACGTTTACAAACTACTACTATTTACGTAACACATGACCAAACAGAAGCGATGACAATGGCAACACGTATTGTTGTCATGAAAGATGGAGTCATACAACAAGTTGGTTCTCCTAAAGAAGTATACGATAAGCCGGAAAATGTTTTCGTAGGCGGATTCATTGGATCACCTGCTATGAACTTCTTCCACGGCTCCCTTGAAGATGGTAAATTCGTAATTGGAAATACCAAGGTATCTGTACCGGAAGGGAAAATGAAAGTGCTTCGTGAACAAGGTCATGTAGGCAAGAGCATCATTCTGGGAGTGCGTCCTGAAGATATTCATGATGAGCCACTATTCTTAGATACTGCACAAGGTGCGAAAATCACTGCGAAAATTGAAGTATCTGAGTTAACAGGTGCTGAAACAATGCTTTACTCTCAATTAGAAGGACAAGAGTTTGTAGCCCGGGTTGACTCTCGTACCGATATCGCTGCCGGTCAAACAATTGAACTTGCCTTTGATATGAACAAAGCCCATTTCTTTGATTCTGAATCTGAGTCAAGAATTCGATAAAATAAAAGCGCTTATTACTTAATTTTAAAAAATGCCGCACTCATACACGAGTGCGGCATTTTTTACATCGTTTAAAACTCTGTCAAATCTATGCTTTTCCCCTCTTCTTCCCCACATCGTCTGCATGTGAAAAGATGAAGGCAAGTATCAGAGCAGCTGCTATTCGGAATACCATCGGCTAATTGTACATGCTGTATATCCATATACGCACTGTACTCATCGTAAAAATCATAATACCTTCCCTGATCTGTTGTTGAGTCCCCGCACTTCCGGCAAAGTCCCCTGTATTCAACAATCCCATTACATAATGCGCAAGCTTTCATGCTGTGTCACCATACTTTCAATCTAATTCATTGTATAGTGGTATCTTTTTTACAATCACGATGATTTATGTAGAAAACTTATAGGTATTTAACAGGAATAAATTCCCTGTAACCAAGTTGAATATATTGTCCCAAAATAACCATAATACCTAGTAACAAGGCAGCAACAAGCATTCTCTCACCCCACTCGATGGGTTACACCATACTAAGATGGTCGCTCATGGAATAGCGGGCTGGTGCAATTCCAGCTAACCCAACCAAAAAAAATCTTATACATTTTAAGGAGATGACAGATTATGCAACAGCAACAATCTCGCAGCAATTCATCTAACCAACTAGTAGCTCCAGGAGCTCAACAAGCAATCGACCAAATGAAGTACGAAATCGCTTCTGAATTTGGCGTACAATTAGGACCAGATGCTACAGCTCGTGCTAACGGTTCTGTAGGTGGAGAAATCACTAAACGCCTGGTTCAAATGGCTGAACAACAAATCGGTGGCGGGTACCAAAAATAATCAGCAATTTCATATGAATGGATAAAGCCCCCGGTCCTTGGCCGGGGGTTTTCATTTTGGCTGTCTCTCCTATTTAAAAAGAACTGACACTAGCAGGAGCAAGCTCTTCATATTAATTATTATGAACCATGCTTGCCGGATCGATCCACTTATTATACTCCTCTTCTGTCAGGTATCCTGATTCGATGGCTGCTTCTTTTAATGTAGAGCCCTTGTTGTGAGCTTTCTTGGCTATTTCAGCCGCTTTTTCATATCCTATATGAGGATTTAGTGCTGTTACGAGCATAAGGGACCTTTGAACAAAGTCTTCTATTACCTCCACGTTCGCTTCAAGTCCTTTCACACACTTATCGTTAAATGACTTTATACCATCTGTAAGCAGGCGTACAGATTGCAGCATATTATAGATGATGACTGGTTTAAATACATTAAGTTCGAAGTTTCCCTGGCTGGCGGCAAATCCGATGGCCGCGTCGTTCCCAAATACTTGTGTCACTACCATCGTCACTGCTTCACTTTGGGTCGGATTCACTTTACCCGGCATGATCGAACTTCCTGGTTCATTGGCAGGTATCGTTATCTCACCAATCCCGCTACGGGGACCGCTCGCTAACCACCTTACATCGTTGGCTATTTTCATCAGATCTGCTGCCAGTGCTTTTACAGCTCCGTGTACGTACACGATTTCATCGTGGGACGTTAAGGCATGAAACTTATTATCAGATGAGATAAACTTGATGCCTGTCTGAGCTTCTAGTTGTCTTGCCACTTTGTCACCGAATTCCGGGTCGGCGTTAATTCCAGTACCTACAGCCGTCCCCCCGATAGCCAGATTGACTAATTGATGAACGCTTTCTCTCAGCATACTATAGGATTTTTCCATCATGGCACGCCATCCGCTGATTTCCTGACCGAGCGTCAATGGTGTTGCATCTTGAAGATGTGTACGGCCGATTTTAATTATGTCACTGAATTGGTTTTCTTTCTCTCTTAATGTCGCAGTGAATTCCTGAATGACTGGAAACAGCTTTGTTTCGATTTCTTGATACGCTGCTATGTGCATGGCTGTAGGGAATGTATCATTGGAGCTTTGTGACATGTTCACATCATCATTCGGATGGACTTTTTCATCCGATCCCTTGTCTTTGAGAATTTCATTCGCACGATAGGAAACGACTTCATTTATGTTCATATTAGATTGCGTACCACTTCCAGTTTGCCATACAACCAGGGGAAAATGGGCATCCCACTTTCCATCGAGGATTTCATCACATGCCTGTCCAATCGCCTTCTTCTTGGCATCTGAAAGCTTACCAAGTGAGTGGTTGACGACTGCCGCGGCTTTCTTTAAGTGTGCGAAGGCATATGTAACCTCAATGGGCATTTTCTCTGTACCGATTTGGAAGTTTTCTTTACTTCGCTGCGTCTGTGCTCCCCAATATTTTTCCTTGGGTACTTTCATTTCTCCGATTGTGTCACGTTCTATACGATATTCCATTCTAGTTCCTCCCTTAAATGACTCTTCTATTACCATATTTCCACTAATCCGGTTGATCTAACCTTTTTCTGAAAAGTTTATTAGTCTCACATCACATTATGACCACAAACCTAAAAAAAGATGAATGAGCATGAGTCTCATTCATCTTTTACAACTTATTGTATTAAGTTCAGGAATTGTTTCGTACGTTCATTCTTAGGATGTTCAAACACTTCTTGCGGAGAGCCTTCTTCAACGATATATCCACCATCCATGAAGATGACTTTATCAGCTGCTTCTTTGGCAAATCTCATTTCATGAGTCACGACAACCATGGTCATTCCTTCTTCAGCAAGGTCCTTCATTACTTTTAGAACCTCCCCTACCAATTCAGGATCGAGTGCTGAGGTTGGTTCATCGAAGAGCATCACTTCCGGCTCTATCGCTAATGCTCTTGCGATTCCGACCCGCTGCTGCTGTCCTCCTGAGAGCTGGAATGGATAGTAGTCCACTTTGTCACCGAGTCCTACTTTTTCAAGCAGTCTGATCGCTTTTTGCTTTGTTTCGGATTTGTTGCGTTTTTGGACGACTGTCGGTCCTTCCATTACGTTCTCCAGTGCGGTCATGTGGGGAAAAAGATTATAGTTTTGGAACACCATGCCTGTTTTCCTTCTAAGTTTAATAAGCTCTTGCTTGGAAACCTTGTTATTGAAATCAACGGAAGTACCGCCAATAGAAACAGTACCGTCATTCGGTGATTCCAGTGCATTTAAACAACGCAGGAAGGTTGTCTTTCCTGAGCCCGATGGCCCGATGAGGACAATCACCTGTCCTTTATTGACTTCTACATTCATTCCTTTTAATACTTCTAATTGATCAAATCGTTTGGTTAATCCTTTGATGGAAATCATATTCAATCTCCTTTAATATTACTTGGCAATATATCGGTCCAGTCTTGTCTCGATACGCCCTTGAATGATGGATAGAATAAAGCAAATGATCCAGTACAGCAAGGCAGCTTCCATGTACATGAGCAGGAACTCATAGTTTGTGGCAGCGATTTCCTGTGCTTTTCTGAACATTTCCGTTACGAGAATTAAAGAAGCAAGCGAGGTATCCTTCACCAAACTAATGAAAGAATTCGATAACGGCGGGATGGATACTCTGGTTGCCTGGGGCAGGATGATTCTCTTTAGTGCCTGTGAATACGTCATACCAATTGAATAGCCCGCTTCCCATTGTCCCTTGGGAATCGATTGAATCGCTGCACGGACGATTTCAGAGGAGTAGGCACCTTTATTTAATGAGAAAGCAATGATCGCAGACGGGAACGGATCAAACTTTATTCCAAGTGTCGGTAAGCCGTAGAAAATAATGAACAATTGAACGAGTAAAGGTGTTCCCCTGATGGCAGATACATAGAATCGTGCAATTCCTCTTAGAATCGATACATTGGACAATCGGGCAAGGGCTGTAAGGACGGCCAGGATCATTCCTAAAGCAAAAGAAATCAGCGTCAGAGGGATAGAATAATACAAAGCTCCCTCTAGCATAGGAAGCAGGGAGCTTTGTAAAATATCAATCATTGCTTCAGGGTCCTGATAGATACTACTTAGGAGATACATCTTCTCCGAACCATTTCTCAGAAATCTCTTTGTACGTACCGTCTTCTTTCATTTCCTCTAACGCTTTGTTTACTTCTTCCACTAACTTGTCGTTACCTTTGCGGAACATGAGACCACTTTGACCGGCATCTTCGGCTTCAGCCGCAATTTTGACATTGGCATTCGGCTGTTTCTTTAAATAATCCAGGATAGAGATTTTATCGTTCACTGTCACGTCCACTCTGCCTTGTTCAAGGAGTTGGATGGATTGTGACAGTCCCTCTACACCCTGGATTTCCGCACCATTTTTTTCAGCGATGTCGCGATAGTTACTTGTCAGAGATTGAGCAGAAGTCAACCCCTTGATGTCTTCAAATGATGTAACATCCTTATTGTCTTTCGATACAACCACTACTGCACTTGATTCAATATATGGTATTGAGAAATCATATTTCTCCTGGCGATCCTCACGAATTCCCACTTGGTTTGCAATTACGTCAAAACGCTTAGAATTCAAACCTTCAAACATAGCATCCCATTGAGTCTCCTGGAATTTAGCTTCAACGCCCAGGCGCTTTGCTACTTCACGGGCAATCTCTACGTCAAACCCAGTCAGTTCCCCGGATTCGTCGTGGAATGTGAAAGGAGGATATGTACCTTCCGTTCCAACTAGTAATTCTCCTTCTTCCATCACTTGATCGTAAAGTGATGTTTCAGAACCTTCTTTAGAGTCACCACTGGATTCTTCTTTATCATTAGATTGACCACACGCAGCTAATACCATGGATAAAGAAATTAGCATGATGATGGATAATTTCCATTTTTTCATTGTAAAACCCCCACTATTCTTATCGGATTTAAAACTGTTACGAATGTCATCATAAAACGTGACAGGGAATAAGTCAATACAAAAGTTTTCAATTCGAGACTTTTTCATTCTTCACACTTATTAGTATGTATTCTGATAGGCTCAATCATGTAAAGAATAACGATTTTGCGATAAACTATTACTATTGGGAAATGGGAGGTCATAATGATGAAAATCGCTTTATTTGGAAGTACGGGGAGGGTCGGTTCTGTTGTCTTTCAACAAACAAACTCCACACATGAAGTGAATCGCTTGGTTCGAAAAAAAAATGATGGACAAGCGTCTGGTAAGGATATTGCTGGTGATGTATTGAATGAAGTAGATGTAATGAAAACCCTAGAGGGCTGCGATGCGGTAATCAGCTGCTTGAACACGGATAAAAATGACGTACTATCAAGGAGCATGCCCATCCTCTTAAAAGCAATGAGGCATCATGGAGTAAAACGAATCATTACCTGTGGTACAGCAGGGATCCTTCAAGCACGCAAAGAGTCCAGTCTGTATCGATTCCAGTCAAGTGAATCTAAACGAAGAAGCACGACTGCTGCCGAGGACCATTTAAGAGCCTATTTAATCTTAAAAGCTTCAGAAATGGATTGGACGATTGTTTGTCCTACATATTTACCTGATGGAGAGCGTCTTGGGAAATACCGTACAGAGGGTGATGTCCTTCCTGAAGAAGGAAAAAGCATCTCCATGTATGACACGGGTGATTTTATCTGCCAACAGCTGGAGGATGATCGCTATATCAGAGCTCGCGTGGGGATTTGTTACTAAAATTAAGAGTGGATACTTGCCGCCTCATTGGCAGTCTCCCCTAAGAATATTCTTATCCATATATCAGTTCAGTTAAATAATTAGAGGATAGAATGCCCGCTATCCTCTTCCTATTTGCTCCTGTAAAACGTTACCTTTAGCCCCGTAAGCCCTACTTTCACTCAATAATCTTTAAATTCTCTCTACCACACATTTTCACTATATCAATACAAAAGGGCTGCCCATTTTTTCTATATTTAGGGGTATAGCTGAAGCTTGTCCTACCACTTCACATAAGATGCTTGTGTAAGGTTCGAATTTTACCTGACTTCCAAGTAGAAAGGGGGTGAGGGAATGATTATAACAGCACTGGTTGTGCTATTACTCGCACTCGCTCTTGTTGTGGCTATTCTATTAGGGCAGGAAGCTCTTGCTGATGTCCTGTATAGCTGCATCGGTGAAGTTATTAGTGCAGGAAGGGCTTAATGGTCCCCTGTAATTCAACATTGAATCCTTACTCACTCCCCGTCAGACCGGTCTGACGGGGAGTACAAATATTAATAGAAAGGTTTTGAGTATAAGATGTCAGTGAATGATGATTTAATAAAACAATTGGAAAATTTGGATATAAGCGGCATCATGAACCTTGCTGAGACGATGGTGAATGAAAAAGAGATGAAACAAACGAAGGGAAATACAAATGAAATTGAAGGCAGTAAGCTGATGAAGGAGGAAACTCTTTCTTCCCTGAACAAATCATTAAAAAATCTGGTCAACCCCACTTCCCTATCTTTCCTTTCAAACATAGGCAAGCTTTCCGATGTACATCAATCCAGCATTGGAACATCAAGCCTATTAAAATCAATCGGTTCCCTGGAAAATGAACTTGTAAATACTCAACAGAAATTAGATGAGCTAAAAAAACAGAACACAAAAATCCTCCGTCTTTTAAATGCTAATACAGAATAATCTACAGGGAACCATGAATATGTATAAAACAAAAAACCTCCTATTTTGGTAACCAGTTCTTTGCAGCTCTGGTCATACCAAATATTAAGGTGGTTTTTTGTTTTCTATACAACCGGAAGTTTTTCTAGTTGTATCTTAATTTTTCAGTTTCAGGTTATTGAAAGATCGTTGAAATGATTTCGTCTGTTGTCATTCCGCTCTCGACTTCAAAAGTACCAGGACGCAAATCATTCTCAAGTCCGCGCTTCTCAACTTCTTTGTAGAAGTCGAGGCCGCTTTTAATGATGTTTGCGTTTTCCAGGGCATTTCCGACATCAATACTTGTCATACCGGTAGAAACAGTCAATATGGTCCGGTAAACGACCTTATCGTCCGTTTTTTCCTCTTTATTATCTTCAGCTTCCGCTTTCCCTTCCTGTTTCTCGGTCATGGCTGAAAGCTGCTTGTTCCACTCTGCTTCTGTATGTATAACAAAACCGTTTGAAGTCAGCTGTTTCACCATTTCCTCCTCTGAAAGCTTCTCCGTTTTAACGGTTTCCACTTTCTCTGTGCTTTTAGCTTCCGAAGGACCAAACATATAAACGGCACCGATTGACGTCGTTGCGATTAAGAGACCTGCAGCAAAACTGCGCAATGAATTAGGCGTCACTCTCATTGTGCTACTAAGCTCCTTTCAGTCTTCCTTGTCACGTAGGGAGCAAGCATGCGCTCTACCTCATTCGGTGTGAGCTGTTTTTTGGATGCAATGCTTTCAATGGAATACCCTCTTTTATGTAAGTCAATCATCTCACGCAGCATAAACCTTTCTTCCGATTCCGCTGGTGCTGCCCCAGACTGTTGTGCTGTAATTTCAGCATCTAATTGAATATTCCGTAACTGCTTCTCCAGTTCATGTACTTCATTCAATACTGAAATTGAAACATGCTCTATTTGTTGCTCAAGTTGCGAGTTGGATTGTGTCGTTTTAATAAACGATAAAATGAGCAGCACGACTGCTGTCCCAAATAAAATGGCTATTGCCCATCCCATCATAGGATCCTCCCTTTATGAAACTTTTTTATCAATTAAATTATACATTGATTAAGAGAGAAATTCGATTTAAAACGACAAAATCCCACAAAAGTCCTGTATTCTTTGCAGAAAATTGTATTTTCGTTTAAATGATGGGCCTATCCGATTGCTCCTACTAACCCTTATATGTTTCCCGGGACTCCATCACAAACATTTCTTTCTCCATACCCTTCACGGATACCTTCTGTTTTTCATCCGCTTTCCAGTTTCTCTTCACCCTCCCTTTGTCTCCCAACAGGACCCGTTGAAGGGAGGTTGCCATGAGATTATAGGAAAGCACGGTGAATGATAGGGCTATGAGTGGGACAAACAGGATCCATGGAGCCACCATCAGTTCAAAGTAGGCTTTCCCGATATTGCCGGCCCATTCATTGGAGAGAGAAAATAACCGGGTTACTCCCATCATGATTTCCCTCTCTACCGCACCCCCAAGGAATATTTCAAGGAAGCCAAGATGTGCGAATAAAATCAGTACCGCCACATTCCGCTGGAAAAACAACAGGGTCAGACGCGGTAATAAGTTTCTCAGGACATGCCTCCGATACAAAGATAAGCCACTTGCCCCCAACGTTCTAGCACTCAGAACAAACTCTTCCTGTAGCACTTTCTTGATTTCTTTAGACAGGACTACGATCAATGGCGGGATACCGATCAGCGTCAGGATGAAGACTTGAATACACAACACTTTCACGAACGCTTTCTCGGGCTCATCGATGACGAAACTGATTGGTGACAGGAGCATGAAGGCTATGACAGCCATAGGGATATAGACCATGGACTCTACCAATTCTTCAAATGCCCGTTGCACTTTTTGAAAGAAGTTTATAAAGAGCACTGACAATGAAAAAGCCAGTATGACTTGAAAAAGGCTGATGATCAATCCTATGACGATGGTAAACTTCGCCCCCTGAATGACATATGACCATAGTGGAAGACCTAATCGATCGGAACCGAACGGCGGCAACTCAGCCGGTGTGAAAGGAGGTCCCACTGTTTCGCCGTTATATTCAAAGAAACTATACATCTTCACCTTTTCTTCTATAAATGGTTCGTACAAAAAACTCAGCACCAGAAGTCCCGTAATGAATATAAACCCAATGAGAAACTGCGGCTGCCTCCAGAGATCTTTAAGCATAGGTCCCGTCCTCCTTTAATCCGATGCTCTTCTTCATTCGCATCTCGATCAGGGTAAAGACCAGAAAGAAGGGCAGAAAAATGACCGTGGAAATAATCACGAATGTGAATCCACTCGACCAAATCAATAAATCCATGATTCCCCTCATATTAAACAACCTTTCTAAAATAAACAGATTGGATAACATAAAGGAGAAGATGATTTTGGACCGATAGAATAAGCTGTAGATCACGTTCCTGAAACCATGGGTCACTAACACTTGAATCGCATTGAGCCCTTTCCCCCTGGCAAGTTCTATGTACGGTTTCTGGTCTTCCTCTTGCAGAAGGAGGACGATGGTTTTAATTAGGAATACGGTCGGCACAATCGTTAAGCAGGTGACTGGCAACAGGTATAATTCTTCATCCGTCATCGCAATATCCCCTATTAAAACACCCGTGTTACGGAAATACATCACTACAGCCAGTTGAATACCGATGATGATGAATACATCGGGAAGCGATTCGAGGATATTCACAAGACTCAAGAATGCATGTTGCATCCATTTGGAAGAAAGGGATATGAATAAACTCACTGCGAATGAGATCCCCACCGCCAATCCCAGTGAAAATAAGAATACCTTCATGGAGTAGAAATACCGTTCAGCGAGAACATCCTGAAGTGGATATTCCTTATACAACACAAACAAAATCCACTGATCCTGTTGAAAGATCCGAGTAAATACGTGATAAATTCCTAGGAAATACTCTTTAGGATAAAAGCCAAATGAATTTCCTTCATCATTCATCATCAAATAGTATAATTCAGCGTTTCCACCTCCATAAAACAAAACGGGCAGCACGCTAATCAAGATGAACCCTATAATAATCAGCAATAATTGTCGGATCGCCTTCATGACTTCCCCCTTCTCATATCTGTGCATCTTTTTACTCTTCTTGTCCGGGTCAAGAAAATCCTTTTTCTGGATAAAAATAATTTAAAAAGAAAAGGCATCCGACTACAATCATCAGATGCCTTCCTTCTTTAACCTGCCATATCACCTTTAGATCCCTGCTGAAGCTGATACATTTGATAATAACGGCCTTTCCGCTTCATCAGTTCGTCATGATTGCCCCTTTCAACGATTTCTCCCCGATCCAATACAATTATTTGGTCGGCATTCTTAATCGTGGATAATCGATGTGCGATGATGAAGGTCGTTCTGCCCTTTTTCAAGACTTCCATCGCTTCCTGAATCACTGCTTCCGTCTCTGTGTCAATGCTCGACGTCGCTTCATCCAAAATCAGGATCGCTGGATTAAAGGCAAGGGCCCTTGCAAAGGAAATCAGTTGACGCTGCCCTGAAGAAAGGGTGCTTCCTTTCTCGATCACCGGTTCGTCATAGCCGTTCTCAAGGTTTTTGAACACTTTTTCAGCACCGACGGCTTTGAGTGCTGCTTCCACCTGTTCCCTTGAAATTCTTGGGTCATCCAAACTTACATTGGATGCGATGGTTCCCGTAAACAAGTATGGATCCTGTAAGACAATTCCCATATGCTCACGAATCGTTTGATAGGGAATATCTACAATGTCTTTTCCGTCAATCAGGATCTTCCCTTCATTGCTATCGTAAAAACGGAACAATAGATTCATGATCGAGCTTTTCCCTGAACCAGTGTGTCCCACCAGGGCAACGGTTTCGCCTTTGCTTGCGGTAAACGTGATATCCTTCAGCACATATTCATTTTCCTTGTATCCAAAGAAGACATGTTCAAAGCTGACATTTCCGTCATACCTGCTCATTTTCTCATCTTCCACCGTGGTTCCGGTCTCTTCCAACAGGCGAAAAACCCGCTCCCCTGCCACAAGTGCCTGCTCAAGGTTAGCCAGCTGATTGACGATTCCTGTCACTGGCTGGAACAGTCGGTTGATGTAATCGACGAAGGCATAGAGCACTCCCAATGTGACAACCGATCCCACTCCCATAGAAGCGCCTCCAAAATACCATATGAATGCGACAAAGGTAATGTTTCTCAGTACCCCGACCAGATTGTGGGATGTCATGGAATTCAAGCTCAAGAGTTTATTTTGATACTTGAAATGCGTTTCGTTCAACTCTTCGAATTCTTCGTTCGTTTTCTTTTCTCTGCTGAAAGCCTGAATGATGTTCATTCCCTGGATCGACTCATTGATCATGGCATTGATATCACTCACTTTCGATCTGATGATATGATTGTATTTAGATGCATAGATACGATACAGGTACGTCCATACAACCAGGATCGGAATCAGGATCAAGCAAATAGCCGCTAATTTTGCATCAAGTATAAAGAGTGCGATGTATATTCCAATAATGTAAATCGTACTGGAGAAAAAAGTTGATAAGACTGTTACATACAGATCCCTGATCGCTTCGGTGTCGTTTGTGATCCTCGCTACGACCTTTCCTGCCGGCAGATTATCAAAGTAGCGTATCGGCAGTTTCTGGATATGCTGGAACACATCATTACGCATTTTCTGAATGACCCGGTTTGCTGCTTTCTGTAAATAGTAGCGCTGACCGTATTGGAAAAAGGCAGCGACTACAAGCAGCCCAAAATAAAAGGCAATCAATTTGATGATCTTCGGGATTTCAGGATTATAAAAACGCAGCAGTTCATCTCCGGTCAACTTCTCAGCGGGATAAGTTGCCGACTCATCCCCTTTCGTGATCGTCATTTCACCTGACTTGACCGACCTTTCTCCGTCGAAGGAGACAGTGGTAGGGACAAAATAAAACTCTCTCCCGACCTGTAAGATACGGATATCTTCTTTTCTCATCTCCCCTTCTGAAAAATATTGGTCACGTTTATACCATTTCCCCTTATAGGATACAGCCTCTTTCCCCTCTACCGTTTCATACCATGTGGATTCGATTCCAAGGATATGATCATCGATCAGTTTCTTCGCAATAAAAGGGCCTGCAAGTTCAGCCGCTACTGACACACTCAACATCAAGAGGGCAGCAATGATGATTTTTTTATAAACAAGGGCATATTCGGTTAGTCTTCTTCCGACGTTCATGCGCCCACCTCCTCGCGTGAGGAATCTTCAACTTGTTGGCGATCGAATTGTTCTTTATACCAACCACCGTTTTCAAGGAGTCTTTCATGTACCCCTTCTTCTACCACTTTCCCATCTTCAAACACGATAATCCAGTCTGCATGCTGAACGGCGGAGAGACGATGAGTCGTAATAATCGTTGTTTTTCCTTCACGTTCTTTTCGTATATTCTCAATGATCTTCGCTTCAGTTTTCGCATCAACAGCCGAAAGCGAGTCATCCAGAATCAGGATTTCCGGATTTTTGATCAGTGCCCGGGCAATTGAAATCCGCTGCTTCTGACCACCTGAAAGGGCCACACCCTTTTCTCCTACAAGAGTGGTTAATCCGGCCGGAAGCATTTCAAGATCTTTTTTGAAATCAGCTAGTTCAATGGCTTGTTCCAGGTCTTGCTCAGTCGCATCATGTCTTCCGAACAGAATGTTTTCACTGACGGTCCTTGAGAAAAGGACATGATCCTGGGGCACGTAACCGATCCAATCCCTTACCTGCTGGATGGTCAAATCACTGACCGGGACCCCCCCTATGGATAAAGACCCTTTTCCGGCAGGATATTCACGGAGGAGCTGCTTGATAAAGGTCGTTTTTCCGCTTCCTGTCTTCCCGACGATTCCAAGAGTGCCTCCCTGATGGATATTAAGATTGATATTGGACAGATTCAACACCTGTGAGGACGGATATTGAAAGTCCACATCCTTAAATCCTATATGATCAGGAGAATCTATCCATTGAGGGTTCTCAGAATCCTGGACGTCCTGCACATAATCAAGGGTCTCTTGAACCCGGTCAAGCGATGCATTCCCGCGCTGCATGATATTGATCAACTCCCCAATGGCAAACATCGGCCAAATCAGCATACCGAGGTATACGTTAAAGGAAACAAGCTCTCCCAATGTGATCGATTGGTGAAATACAAGATATGCTCCATATCCAAGTCCGATCAAATAACTCAACCCGACAAGGACCTTGATTGTTGGTTCAAAGAGGGAATCAATCTTTGCCACACCAATATTCTTACTATAGACGTCTTCAGTCATATCAGCGAAACGCTTCTCATCCGCTCTTTCCTGTACATACGCACGAATGACACGGACACCTGCAATCGACTCAAGCACTTTATCATTCAAGTCACCGAATGAATCCTGGGCTTCCGTGAATCTCTTATGAATTCTTGCACCGTACACCTTCATCAACATGGCCATGATCGGAAGCGGCATTATCGCCGCGATAGTCAGTTTCCAGCTGATAAGAAATCCCATTGTAAAAAGGATCGTTAGCATAAAGACACTGGAATCGATTAGTGTCAAAACGCCGAAACCGGCTGTAACCGAGATGGCCTTCAGATCATTCGTTGCCCTTGCCATTAAATCTCCCGTACGATTCTTTTCAAAAAAAGTCGGAGTCATCTTTAATAAATGTTCCATAAATTTACCGCGAAGCTTACGTTCAACGAGAAAAGCCCCTCCAAATAATTGATACATCCACACATACGTCATTGCGTACGAAATAAGTGCGATTCCGCCAATCAGCCAAAGATATTTCCCGACGACTTCCCACGTCATCGCACCCAGGTGAATGTCATCAATTGCATTCCCTACAAGCTTTGGAGGAATCACGTCAAGGATTCCGACAATCGTCAATAGAACGATCGCTACCGTATATCTCTTCCAATTTTCAATAAAAAACCAAGATAATTTCTTAAAAATACTAAACATTCCACATTACCTCCTCTTGTTGACTTTCTTCACTATCCGCCTTCTGTCTCCACAGCGGACATCATCTTCTTCATTTGAATGATTAACATAATCATTTCCTCCTTCTGAAATTAGGTTTTTATATGTGATCAAGGATGGCCCTTGGGTACACCTAAACGAAAAAAGACAGACGCCTAAGGCATTTATCACAAGATCCGATAGGGATTCCTTCCGAATCCCTGCCAATCTGTTGCGCCTTAAAAACGTCCGTCTTTTTTTTGGACATAGAAAAGCACAGATTATATGCATAACCTGTGCCATTAATATTCATATGACAGAATGATTAAGGAGTTACTGGTTATGTGATGATATGAAATTGGTATTGAACGCTGCTGGTACTCCATGAATTGTATACACTTTAATCATCACAAACCCTCCATTCATTTCTATTATTTATTCCATTAATAACCATACTATACGCCAAGAATTGTGTCAATATTATTTTTATTGATAATTTTCTATATACTATATGTTTTTCCACTACATGAGTGAACCACAAAGGCAGAATTATTCCACGATGACAGCCGTTCCGTAAGCAATAATTTCAGAAGCGTTCTGCATGACAGCCGAGGTTTCTAAACGAACGGCAATAACGGCATTTGCACCTTTTTGAGAAGCTTCTTCCATCATACGGTCAATCGCTTGTTTCCTTGCTTCCTCCATCAACTCACTATATTCGCTTATTTCTCCACCAATGATGGTTTTAAGACCCGCAATGATATCTTTGCCAATATGCTTCGCTTGAACGGTACTTCCCCTTACAAATCCTCTTAATTCTTTTACTTCCATACCTGGTACAAAATCGGTTGTCACTATAATCATGATTCCCTCTCCCCTGCCTTGAATTTCCTCCAAATCTTCTTTGCAAATATGAAATAAAAGATGAGTGGGAATGGGCACTGAATCAATCCCCAGATCCCCCAGAACCAATAGTTATGTCCGTTCTTCCGGGCATCGATGAACAGGTAAATACTTTGAGTCAGAAGGATCGGAATGACAAGGGGTAAGATATAGAGCTCTTCTTTTGTCATATCCTTTTCACCTTTTTCGTATATGTTATGCCAGTAAAAATTGAGGCTCCCACAAAGATGGCAACTTGAAGGAGAAGAAATAGAATTGGCATTTGAAATAACGTAAGGGAAAACACAGTCAAGATACAACAGGCCAGAAGAAGAAAGATGATGATATCCCGTTTAAACCTGGCTTTAAGCTTCACTTGCTGATCCTCTACTAATTGCTCAAACCACTGCAGGGACGGGGTGCTTTCGTCAATGTCTTCATTAATTGACAGGAATCCGTCCTCCAGTAATTTCTTTAATTCATCGTTATGTTCCTGATGGTTGTTCATCTATTTTCAACTCCTTCCTCAGCCGGATGATCCCATGATGAACCCGTGATTTCACTGTCCCAGGTGGCACTTCTGTCATTTGACCAATCTCTTCATAGGAATAACCGTAGTAATGTTTCAGTATGATAGGGAGCCTGATATCTTCTGATAGTGTGGACAAGGCTGCCAGCACATCATTCCATTCTTCATTCCTAGACTTCATCTGCCATTTTAATTTTCTGACATTCACTTCTTCATTCCGCCAGCTCTGTTCTCTTTTCTTTTTACGCTGAAGATCAACATAACGATTGGTTGCGATGGAAATCAGCCATGATGAGAATTTTGATTTCCCGTTGTATTGATGAATCTTCTCTACACATTTTGCCATTGTATCCTGTGCAAGCTCCTCTGCCTGATCCCGATTCATTGTCACTTTCATTAAGTACTTTACTAGAAAAGGATAATGTTCTTGAAAAAGAATGGCAAAGGCTTCATGATTCCCTTTTTTCGCCCGTTTGATCAGATCTCTCTCTTCCATCCTTTACTGTCCTTTCTTTCCACCCCAGCAAGCGAGTTCATTAATAAGACGCACAAAAGGAAAAATCGTTCATAAAATCATTATACTTTTTTTGAAATATTTTCATTCTATTTCAAAAAAAAATATCCCTCTATGAATAGTCATGTTCTATTCATAGAGGGGCTCTCCTTAGCCATTCAGAGCAGCAGGCTGAGCATTATTTTCTTCTTTCACATATTTAGGAAGAATGATGGTGTAGAAGATACCTACTATGATTAAACATCCTCCAACGAGCCAGTAGAGCATTTCAACGGTTACGACGGTAGGGAATGTCAAAGCAATCACTCCAAGGGTAATGGATTGTGACAGCATCATAAGGGGATTGATCCACCCTTGCACCCTGCCCATCATTTTCGGGTCAATGATGCTCGGCATCCATCCCCCGATTGCAATGTTCACAAGGGGTAAGCCAAGTGCAGCGAAAAAGATGATCGTGAGGAAGATCCAAGTCGCAGGCGCAAAAGATGCTGCGATGATAAACGTTCCGGAAATAACCAGCCCTGCAACTATCAACACATGAAACTTAAACTTCTGAGCAAGCATTGAAGAGAGAATACTGCCAATCAATACACCGGCACCGAATGCGACACCTAATAAAATCGAATATTCTTCATAAGACTCTGGTGCTAATTTATATTTCAATATAAAAATAGGAATGACCGAAAATCCGCCGTTCACAATTCCAAATACGACAAATCCTCCAATTAAGGATAGTAGCAGCTTATGATTCAGGATATAGTTCATCCCGGCTGTAAAATCTTTCGTCACAGACTTAATGTTCAAGTCTTTCCACGTATGCTTGCCGTTTGGAAGTCGAACCTCTTCGGGAATGATACATTTCCTGATTAAGATGGCCGAAATAACGAATGTAACAAAATCGACTGCAATTGCACCGTAGATCCCCGCCGTCCAATATACAAAGATGGCAACAGCATTTCCAAGTAACATAAACAGGCTCATCACCATTTGATTCAAGCCGGCAGCCGTTGAATAATCATCTTTCGAAAGCACTCCTTGCAGTATCCCTTGTTCAGCAGGAAAAAAGAACTTCTGGACTCCGCTTCTTAGAAACAGGATGGCAAATATGAGGGGCAGCCAGCCAATGTAGATGGCCCCGAATAATAGTAGTGTAAGGAACGCACTGATCGTATCACAATGGTAGGCAATTTTCTGCCGGTCCATTCTGTCAGCGAGTACTCCAACAAGAAAGAAGACGAGAAGAGTGGGTAATGAGTACATCATTTCAGTCAGGGAAGCATACATAGGTTGCTCCGAAAACCGATCCAGTAGATAAAACATAAAGGCAGTCAAACCAATCACACTTCCCATATGCGAAGTGAAATTAGCAAAGAACAACTTTAGAAAAATTGGATTCTTAAAGATTTCAATCATTTTTTTCATGAATAACCGTCTCCCATCAATGATTAACTATCTTTATAGTATAGGGAATACCCGAAGAACATGAGGGTCTATTGGTGGTTTTTTCCTCCGTCTGTGGTCGGATAGGGAATGGGAATAGTCCCTCCCAGATAACAAAAAATTCAGGAGAAGACGTTTCGCCGATATATTTAGGATTTCACCGTTAAAAAGAGGATTCCCCCGTTATCTGCTCGGCTGATTTTAAATTCTGTCTATAACAAAAAAAATAGCCCAAAGCCCCCAAGGCTCCAAGCTATTTTAATACCTAAAATCATTCAAACGTTCCCTTCACAATCGCTTCCCCGTTCTCTACCATCATCTTACCCTTGGCAAACACCGAGTTCACCTCAAGCGTATCCTTATCCAACAGCACGAGATCAGCGTCCTTTTCTACCTCAACATGACCTTTTTGCTTTAACTTCAGGATTTTGGCAGGATTTGATGTTATGACTTTAATGGCTGTTTCTAACGGAATGCCTTCTTCCAGAACAGCGTCCTTTACTTCCCTGTATAGACTCGACACCTGACCAATCTGTAATCCGATCAGTTCTCCGCCCCCATCAAAATTAGGTAAGCTTGCTTGTCCATCCGAGGTGTATGTGATTTGCTCAACCGGTACACCTGCATCGAGCATTCGTTTTAACGCTTTACTGCATTTCACTTCGCCATCTTCGAGAAATTGAGGAATGGTACTAGTCGTAAAGTCTACATAACCACCCCTTTGAGCGTATTGAATACCTGCTTCAAACAGATGGGCATTTCGATTGATATGGGTTGGATAAAATTGTTTAATCGGAATATCCGTTGTATCGACTATTTCCTGGAGAAGTTTTAAGTGGTCATGACTATCCCCTACATGAACATTGACTATACCCGATTTACCGGACAACATGCCCCCGATTCGGGCAGCAGAAGCGATTTTTGTTAATTCGTTTACTGTGGGTTGAGATGAACGATGATCAGCAATCGCCACTTCACCTACTCCGATGATGCGGTCTACTAATATAATATCATCCTCGATTTTACCAGTAAGCGTTTTCAGGGGGACTTGATAAGAACCTGTCTGCGCGTAGCATGTGATCCCCTCTTCTTCAAGGCCCTTTGCTTTTGCCACAAGGCTCGCCATCGTTCTTGTCGTTCCATCTGTTCCAATCACACCAACAAGGGTCGTGATACCGGCAAGCGTGGCCTGAGTCAGCTGAATTTCCGGTGTTCTCGTACGAAAGCTGCCCTCGCCTCCTCCGCCCATTATATGTACGTGCGAGTCTATAAAACCAGGTACAACATACTTTCCAGTTGCGTCCACAATCTTTATTTCCACAAATTGATGAGGAGGTTCAATCTTATCTTCAATAAAACCTATTTTATTATCAACTATCAATATATCCTTTTTCCCTAAATATTCTGGAGCATAAACTTCTCCGTTTTGAATTAATGTCAGCATGATGTTTGCTCCCTTCACTTCTTATTATATAATCGTGTAATCGTGCCGAACCTTACAGTGAGGTTCGGCACTATAAATCAAATCAGAAACCGATGAGCGTTGCCGTTATCACAAAGATCGATGACAGAACGAATAGAATGAGCATGAATTTAATAATGAATCTAGCCCATATACCCCAATCGACTCGGGCAGCTCCAAGCGTACCGAGTAAGGCAGCTGAGGTCGGAACAAGAATATTGGTCAATCCATCACCTAATTGGAAGGCAAGGACCGCTACTTGACGTGAGACCCCGGCAATATCTGCAAGTGGAGCCATTAAAGGCATTGTTAGAGCGGCTTGACCGGAACCAGATACAACAAAGAAGTTGAATACAGACTGGAATACATACATACACCAGGCAGAAATGGCTTCAGGGAAATCCCCAACCACCTGTCCTGCTCCATATAACATCGTATTTAATACAGAAGGTGCGTCAGGGGAATCTCCACCAAGGATAATGACGATTCCTTTTGCCATACCTACAACTAATGCAGCCGGCAATAAATCCTTCGCTCCGTCGATGAATCCATCTGCTATATCATCCCATGACATTCCATTCAATTTAAACAGGACGCCAATGATCCCTGCAACTAATCCAATCGTAAAGAATTGGCTCGCAATCTCCGGAATATAGTAGGCGTGTTCCACCACTCCCCAAATAATCCAAGCAATACCTACTGCAACCGTTAATATAACAAGTGAATGACCCAAAGTGAATTTGGTATTTAAGTCTTGTACTCTGCCTTCTTTACGGAAGTATTCATCAGAAGCATAAGAAAGACTTCGTTTAGGTTCCTTCCGAATCGCTTGGGCATATCTCCATGTGTAAATGATTCCCACAAGTGTAAAGACAATCCACATAACAATACGGAAACCTGCTCCTGAAAGTACCGGCACACCTGATACCCCTTGTGCGATAGCCACTCCGAATGGATTCATCCATGAAGTGGCGAAACCGATTTGAGTCGCCACGTAGGTGATCATGATTCCAGTGATGGCATCATACCCAATCGCAATCATGATCGGAACGAGAATCATGGCAAAGGCAATGGCCTCTTCCCCCATCCCGAACACGGCTCCCCCTAATGAGAACAAGAAAAACATAATAGGGATGATGAGAGATTCCTTTCCTTTGGTCCTCTCAATGACCTTTAGGATTCCTTCTTCAATGGCCCTTGTTTTCATGATGATACCAAAGGCTCCACCAATTATTAAGATAAAGGCTACTACCCCTACAGCAGATCCCCATTTATCCCCTGATACAAGACCTTCAAATACATAATTAAGGAATCCAATTCCGCCACCCGACTCGAATAGACTGGTTCCTCCTCTAATTAGATTCCCGTCATCATCCTTTAAATAACTGAACGAATCAGGATTTAATACCGTTTTGGTTTGTTCTTCTCCATCCTGCATGAACGTGATTTCTTCTGTCGTGAACTGCCCCTTTGGTACGATATACGTTAAAATTGCGGCTGCCAGTACAACGAAAAACACAATGATGAATGTATGTGGTACCTTCCATGCCTTTTGTTCTTTCTCCATTTCTTTCCCCCCGTTTGACAGTATGATTTACTTCACATATGTACATGCAAGTTCCGTGCCAATCTATAATAATCTGAAAATACAAACTTCTGGTGCGCTAATGGTTATTATCGGTTAAAATATACTTAACAATTAAACCATTTATCAACCAATTAAACTATAAGGGGGAAACGTATGAAACGTGAATTAATTCTATTAGCTGGAACAAAGGAAACAGAAAGAGCTCTTAAGGAGCAATTACAATCCGTTTTCGGAGAACTGATCAATATTACGAGTTATGCTTGTGATGAAGGAATCCCTACATTTTTCACCAATAAATTGATTGTTTATTCTTCTGCACTGATCGCACCAGAAGTGAAGGAGTATATCGATTTCGATTCATGCACCATCATTAAAGCACGTCGAACCGTCAATTACGAATACATAGATCGTATTTTCGAATTACCTCCGGGAAAAAAGATACTATATGTGAATGATTTCATCGAAACAGCCAAAGAAGCAGTCTCTACCCTGAAACGGTTAGGTATAGATCATGTCGATTACATTCCATACTCGCCAACTGGTGACTGCCCTAGACAAATTGATATTGCCATTTCACCTGGAGAAACGGCCAGCATCCCACCTTCCATTCCCAGCAAAATCGATATCGGTGTACGCCTGATCGATTTGAATACCATTATGAAAATCATCTACCACTTTCAATTGTCAGAGCAGTTGACCTTCGATATCACCGATCGCTATACGAGAAAGATTATCGAGCTCAGTCAAAAGCTGGGTGCCATTAATCGAAGGGCGAAAACGTTAAATAAATTTTTAAATAAAGTAGTGGATGGTGTAAATGATGGGATCCTTGCCTTTCAGGAAGACGGAGAAATTACCGTATTCAATGAAGTGCTTGAACGAATGGTTGGGATCACAGCTACCCATGCGAAAGGAAAAAAACTAAACAGGGTGTTCAAGAATATCGAGCTCAATCACTTTTTGACGTCTCATCAGGATGAAGATCAACAATATTTCACTCTCCGTCAGCAGAATGTGATGGTCTATCGTTTCCGTTTGAAAACAGAGGGAGTCATCGTCGCAACGTTTAAAGATATGGAAGAAACCATCGAGATGGAAAAGGTTCGAAAACGGGAGCTTCAAAGAAGAGGATATATTGCCAAATACACATTTGAAAGCATACTGGGGGAAAGTGCCCTTATCAATGAAACCAAGATGATTGCCCAAAAGCTCGCAAAAAGTGAGGTTCCGGTTTTAATTTATGGGGAAACCGGTACAGGAAAAGAACTGTTCTCAAGTGCCATGCATAATGATTCGTCCCGAAAAAACAGTCCGTATCTTGCTGTAAACTGCAGCGCATTGCCTGAAGATTTATTAGAAAGTGAATTATTCGGCTATGAGGACGGAGCCTTCACCGGTGCAAAAAAAGGAGGAAAAAAGGGATTATTTGAACAAGCAGACGGGGGAACCCTGTTTCTTGATGAGATTGGTGACATTAGCCTAAAGCTTCAAGCAAGGCTCCTGAGGGTTCTTCAGGAAATGGAGATCAGACGGATTGGAGGAAACAAGAACATTCCTGTTGATGTCAGGATCATAGCTGCAACGAACAGGGATCTCCAAACTTTAATAATAGAAGGATCGTTTCGTGAAGATCTCTATCACCGTCTGAAAGTTCTATCATTGCAGCTGCCTAGTCTCCGTGATCGAAGCGAAGATATCCCCCTTCTCATCGAGAATTTCCTCCGTATGGAACAAAGCAAAATCACTAAAATCGACGTGGTTGTATTAGATGCATTGAAGAAAGCACCTTGGAGCGGGAATATCCGGGAACTTAAGAATACACTTCTTTACATGATCACCGTTGCAGAACAAAATCGGTTAACGGTTCATCAATTACCGAAAAATCATTATAATTTCATTGAAAAGGAACATACTAAGGGTACCTTTTCCCTTCCTGCTATCTCAATGTCTAAAACCGGTGAGTATGTAAATATCCTTACCGCTTTAGTTGAATTTTTCGAAGAAGGAAAGCGAGCCAGCAGACAAAAGATTTATTCTTCCTTGCAACGAAGCTCCACTCCTCTATCCGTTCAACAAATTCGGACAAGATTAAACGAACTCCAGGATTTAGGATATGTATTGATACAGAGAGGGCGAATTGGAACAGAAATAACGCCTGAAGGAGTAACCTGGTTAAATAATAATCTGGAGCAGGTTTTAACTATTCGTTAACAGGGTAACTTTACATTAACCGGTTAGAAATACAAAACATATTTCATTGATACGATAAGTCGAGGTGATTTTAATGGTACGTACAATCTTAATGGTCATTGGAGCAATTGTTGTCATTGGTTGGATTATAAGCATGCTTTAATAAAGACCATTCAAATTAAACATTATTCCTGCTATTATATGAGTTTTAATCAATAAGAAAGAGCAGAACGGATCTTCCCCCCGTTCTGCTCTTTCTTTTTATTGTTGAATCAGTATTAAAATGGTCTTTATTCCTTCATCGTTTTCCTGAAAAGATTAAAAAACTTAATATTGGGTAAATAATAGATATCCTATTGATGAGGTGATTTTGATGTATAAACATATTTTGTTAGCTTATGACGAAACCGATGGAAGCAAGAAAGCATTGGATGAAGTACAAAAATTAATAAAAGGTTCTATAGATACACAATTAACCGTACTCCATATATCAGATGAAAAGGTAGCAAATGAAAGTCATGACAACTATACCCCTACCCATGCATTGGCAGATACTTCACCAGGGTTTGATAACAATTATATGGGGAATCTTTCAGTTTCACCAGACAACAAAATTCATTCGAAGGAGGAAGAACGTCATGAAATTAAGACTCCCTCCTCTACACATCACTTTTTGAAAAATGCTAAAGAAAAACTTTCTCCTTACGGGATTGAAGCAAACTATATTCACCTATCCGGTTCAGAAGCAAAACGCATATGTGAATATGCAAAAGAAATCCAGGCAGATCTCGTAGTAGTCGGGAGCAGCCGTAAATCCGGCATGAAAAAATGGGTGCTCGGAAGCGTCAGTGAAAAAGTCACTCAAAACTGCGAAACCAGCGTCCTGGTCGTAAAATAAATGGAACTAACAGAGGGACGGACCTTTTAGAGGTCCGTCCCTCCATTATGTATTACTTCCCAGTTAACTCATCAAAACGTTTATGGGCATTCTTTTCGTCAAAGCTGCTGTAAATCCGATAGTCCTCAAAGTCCAAAATTCGGAAGTGCTGACTGAATAGGTTTTGCTGAAGAATGTATTCATCATTCTTCTTTACATCTTTCCACCAGACCTTCCCGCCCAACGTTTTCTCCTTCCGATAATCAATGCCTTCCCGAGCAATGGTCTCTATTATTTCAAGGGGCTCCCCCCCAAGACTGGTGGATAAGGTTTCACTATCTTTAAACAATGCACAGATGGCAATGACCGCGGTCCAGCCGGCCATCACTCTGCCTTTTTCAATTTGAACCAGGGTTTTTTTGGATAATCCGATAATGTTCGCCATTTTATCCTGTGTATAACCTGCCTCTGTTCGTATTAACCTTAATTTATCTGAAATGATTAGAACGATCTCTTCTTTTGTCATCGATTCACACCTTACTTCTTTTATAGTGTAATATTACACTAAGTTATTTTCCATTTTCAAGAATATTTAAACGTTTTGATCAAACCCATCGATTTTTGTATCACCCTGTTTATTTTACTATACTTTATGTAAAGAATTGACGATTTCGGCTATATCGGAGGGAAAATCATGACAAAACGCATCATTGTCCTTATCAGGGAGGACCTTCGGATTCACGATCACCCTGCTCTCTATAGAGCTTCTCAAGAGGGAATGGTGATTCCTCTCTATATCCTGGATGAGGAGACCCCTCACTTTCTCCCTGGAGAAGCTAAGAAGTGGTGGCTGCATCAGAACTTAGAAGCATTTCAAACATCTCTTCAATCGATTAACGGACGACTTTGGGTAGATAAAGGAAAAGTAGCAGATATTCTCCCCCAATGGGTTAAGAAAACAAATGCACAGGGGGTTTACTGGAATAGAGTCTATGATCCAAGAGCTTATGAGCGGGATCTCGCCTTAGCCCGTTCTTTGTCCTCACAGGGAATAGATGTTCAAACATTCGAAGGAACACTTCTTCTTCCGCCTTGGAAAATCAAAAAGGATGACGACACCCCTTATAAAGTGTACTCAGCATTTTATAAATCATTAAGGAAGGAGGAAATCCCGAAACCTCTCCCATCTGTGAAGAAAATGGAGGTCCCGGACCTCGCTGAGGAGGGTCTATCCCTGGACGATTTAAGTCTCATACCTTCTATTCCCTGGTTTCACATCATGGAAAGCATTTGGGACCCCGGCGAAGAAGCTGCTATAAAAAGGTATAATGCCTTTGTTAAAAAAAGCATCAAGGACTATTCGGAAGGAAGAGACTTTCCTGCAGAAGGCCATCACTCCACCTTATCTCCTTACTTAACGCTTGGTGTCATATCGGTGAGAAGTTTGTATCATTCGCTCCTTGAAATGGAAGGTGTGCAGGTTGAGCCATTCATTAAACAATTAATTTGGAGAGATTTCTCCTATTCCGTTCTGCTACATTTCCCTGAGTCCACCACACTACCCGTAAATAAGAAATTCAAGGAGTTCCAATGGCAAAAGGAAAGGGATCATTTGGAAAAATGGAAAAGAGGAGAGACGGGCTATCCCATCGTCGATGCAGGAATGAGAGAATTATGGGCAACGGGGTTCATGCACAACCGTGTCAGAATGATCGTCGCATCGTTCCTGACCAAGCATTTACTGATTCCTTGGCAAGAAGGCGCAAAGTGGTTTTTGGATACACTGATTGATGCAGACCTCGCCAATAATTCAATGGGCTGGCAGTGGGTTGCTGGCTCCGGCTTTGATTCAGCCCCTTACTTCCGTATTTTCAATCCAACTCTTCAAAGTGAAAAATTCGATGAAGAAGGCACTTATATCCGGATGTGGCTTCCTGAGTTAAAAGATGTTCCCAATAAACATATCCACAAACCTTCAGAAGCTTCCGTGGATATTCTGGAAGGTGCGGGGGTCATCCTGGGAGAAAATTATCCCTATCCGATCGTCGATCATAAAGCAGCTAGGGAAAGGGCTTTAGAGCGCTATGAAGAAATAAAATAGATATAAAAAATCGAGTCTATGACCTATAAAGGCCATAGACTCGATTTAATGTAAACTAAAGGAGATTATGCATCTCCTCTTTGTTCTTTGATCGTACGTTTCTTTTCAGATTCTGACACAAACAACGCACACGCTGCATCTCCTGAAATATTGATGGAAGTTCTTGCCATATCAAGCAGGCGGTCAATCCCCAGAATTAATCCAATTCCTTCTACCGGCAGGTTTACACTGCTTAAAACCATCGCAAGAAGGATCAATCCGACTCCAGGAACCCCTGCTGTACCGATACTGGCTAAAACAGCCGTCAGTACAACCGTAATCAGTTGTTCCAATGATAAATCAACACCATATACCTGAGCGATAAAGACGGTTGCAACCCCCTGCATGATCGCAGTACCATCCATGTTGATGGTAGCTCCCAATGGTTGTACGAAGGAGCTTACCGATTTCGATACGCCTAAACGCTGCTGGGCGACATCCATTGAGATGGGAAGCGTCGCGTTACTGCTTGATGTACTGAATCCAACGCTCATCGCAGGACTGAAATTCTTGAAGAACCAAAGCGGATTCTTTTTTGCCAGAAATAGAATCGTTCCACCATAGGTAACGATGGCGTGAATGATCAAGGCTGCAAGGACGACTACAAAATAAAGCCACATGGCCTTCAATGCACTCATACCTTGACTTCCGATTGCAGAGGCAATCAAGCCGAACGTACCATAAGGAGCAAATTTCATAACAAGTGTAACAAGATACATCATTAGTTCATTACCTTGTTCCACGAGTTTCAATATTCCTTTTGTTTTCTCCCCTAATGCCGTTAATCCAAATCCAATAAAGATGGCAAATGCAATGATTTGCAGCATATTTCCTTCTGTCATCGCCGTAAGTGGATTTTTTGGAATAATGTTCATGAGGGTCTCTCCCACAGGAGGAGCATCTTCCGTTTCAAAACCTTCTGATTGTTTTTTGTCGATCCCCTCTACCAAACCGGGATCAATGACATATGCCAGAGATAATCCAATTATGATGGCAATACAGGTAGTCATTAAGAAGAATACAATGGTCTTCAACCCTATTCTCCCCAGTTTCTTAGGGTCACCCAGACCTGCAGATCCAAGAACGATGGAGAGAAACACAATGGGCACAACAAGCATGCTGATGAGGTTAAGGAATATCTTCCCTAACGGGGTAAACAGATATGGATCTAGTATATCAAATATATCTTTAGCAAAAACATTAAGCAGTAATCCTACAATCGCCCCTAGTATTAAGGCAATAATAATCTTAGTTGTTAAATTAAATTTCATAGATGTACCTCCCCTATCTAAATACAAAATAATTAAAAGATGTTTACCCTTAATTACTTTTAGCAAAACTACTATTTTTTAAATTTTTCTATTATCACTTCCTGAACTGCCTTCCCATCCGTTTTTTCGCTGCTTCTTCATTCTCCTTTTCCTATTATACTGATTTTTTTAATAATTGAAGAAGATTCAGGGTGAATTAAAACATTTTTACTATGTTTCTCCTCACACCCCACACAATATGTGGGAGTGGAGTGATTCTATATGACTACAGATCAACTTCCAAACTTTTCTTTTTTGTAATTAATGATTAAATGCTACGTGATTGGGTAAATAGTAATAACAGCATGAAAATAGAAAGGAACATACCTAAAATGAATAAAACAGTCTATTTTCTTTCAAGTAGTCAACATCGCAGCTTGATAGCTGAAGGTTGGGCCGAGAAGCTCGATGTGTCCGACTGGTCATTCAAAAGTGCCGGATGGGTTGCTGAGAGTCGTGCTGAATTCAGCGTTTTAGCAATGAAAGAGTTATGTATTGATATTAGCACATTCCCACTTACACGCATTGAAATGAATGAACTCGGTAATGCTTCGGTTATTATTGCGATTCAGGATACAGAATATGATGACAAGATAGAAATACCATCTGAATTAGAAGATAAAGTCATCTATTGGAATTTACCTAATCCAAGGAAGCGTTCTGCGACACTCATTGAAGAATGGGTGCACTATCAGGAAATTTGTGATGAAATTGCCATGAGAGTGAAAGATTTGGAAAATCTTCTACCACAACTACATTAAGAGGACTGATTACAACTTATATTGTATTGTAATCAGTCCCTTTTTTTTAGGTGAAATACTCCAGCTTCGCTTTTGGAAAATGTTTTTCCATGTAGGCATACAGATGATCTTTCATTTCCTGCTCTTCATCCTTTTGATAGATATACTTGCCTATCCCGTACTTCCCCCATTTGTACCGCCGTTCTTCCTCGTTTAATTCAAGCTTTGTCATCGGATAATTTTTCTCGATGACTCTTTTAGCCGGTTTTGTGAATCGATGTTGAATGAATTCGAAGGTCAAATCCTTTTTCGCTTCTTCCGGCAGATGAGCTTCCAAGTGTTCAAACATTCGCTTATACCCTTCCTGCCACCCTTCATGGATATAGATAGGTGCCACAATGAATCCTAATGGATATCCCGCTCTCGCTACCTTTCCCGCTGCCTCGAGGCGCTTATCCAAAGGAGATGTACCAGGCTCAAAATTCTTTATCACATAATCGGCATTGATACTGAACCTGAATCTCGTTTTTCCATTATGCTTCGCATCAAGCAGATGGTCCACGTGATGGAATTTCGTCACAAAACGAAGCTTGCCATGCTCGGATTCCCCAAAATGCTCGATGGCTCGTTTTAGGGTATGAGTGAGATGATCGATCCCTACGATATCGGACGTACAAGCAGCTTCAAAGCGTGTGAATTCAGGAGCTCTTTCTGCAATATACTTGTCCGCCGACTCTAATATTTCATCCACATTCACATACGTTCGTATATATGGTTTACTCCCCATCGTTGTTTGCAAATAGCAATAGTGACAGTGCCCCATGCACCCTGTTGCAAATGGGATGGCATATTCAGCAGACGGTTTGGATGTATCAAACTTCAACGTTTTTCTCACTCCGACTACTAGTGTGGATTTTGCAATCCGGTATTTCTGAAAATGGTTGTCCCCTGGCAAATTACGAACCTGATTATGCGATGTTGTGTACCTGATTTCCACATCCATTTTTTCAAACTTTTCTTTGAGCTCTTTACCCAGGGGATATTCCAAGGCATTGGGTTCAAAGTAGACCAATTGTGGCACGAACGGTTTCACCATGATTCATCCCTCCTACAGGTCTCCAAATGATTGAGTATAGGCTTGCTCCGCTTCAGCTTCTGAAGAATAAACCGCAATTTCATGTGTTAACGGATAATAGGTTTCATATAAAAATAACGCCAGTTCGTTCGGATTTTCCGGATCATGTACAACGGCTGCTTCCTGTACGTTGGCTACACTTTGTGTATGTGGATTTCGATATATCACATACACGACATCGCCCGCTTGATAGGGCATATATTGATCATTCAGTTCCATTCATTTCACCTTTTCCTATACGTCATTACTATCATCTTTTGTTATCTCCCTGATAAATATGATGGTAAAAGATGTTTATAAAAAAAAATCTCCTGCACAAATGGTGCAAGAGATGACTGATTTAGAAAATCCCATAAAATTCAGTTGTATTCTTAAATATTTGTTTATAAACATCGGACTCTGACATGTATTTTATTTCGGCGATTTTTTCAATGGTCCGATGCATGATTCCGGGATGGGTCATCCTTCCCTGAAAGACGCCTTCAAAACGCCAAGGACCATCTGTTTCAACCATTAGTCCTTCTATGGGGTACTTCTTAACAAGCTCTTGTATCTCCTTCTCATAAAGGACATCAGGGGTAATGGAGATTGAATACCCATTTTGCATCATTCTTTCAATTGTCTCTTCATCTCCTTTAAACCAATGAAAATGTGCTTTTCCTATGGAGTGCTTTTCTAACAGGTCACAGACGATGGGTGCATGCTCATATACCGCATGCAGGATAATCGGTTTGTTGATCCTTTTTGATTGGATCATAAACCGTTCCAACAGATCGATATACGGCTCCACTTCAACTTCAGGTTGCTCTTCCATTTTATAATAAGGCAGTCCTACTTCTCCAATTGCCACTATTTCCTGTTGATGCAGCTCAATCAATGATAGAAGCTCCTCGACTTCTCTTTCTGGAGGCAGCTCCTGCTCCGGATGGAAACCTGCAGCCGGTTTGATCCTTGCATCTCTTCTTGAGAGATCTATATTTGTCCTGGACGATTGAAGGTGGAACGATACAGATATGAGCGCTTCTACAGAATACAGTTCAAGTTCCTGCAGAATCTTATCACGCTCATATCCTTCGTATAAATCCAAGTGAATATGTGCATCAATCAAGGATGGTTTACACATATTGAGAAAGCTCCTCAAAAATGCTCGTTTTCCATTTCAGAAACTCCTCAGTTAAGAGAATCTCTTTGTCGCGGGGACGGGAAAACGGTACTTTGAATTCCTTCTGTACCCTGGCAGGCCGAGTCGATAGTACAATGATCCGGTCTGACAGGAACAGGGCTTCGTCGATATTGTGAGTGACAAATAGAACAGAACTCAAGTCTTCCTCCCAAATGGAAAGGAGCCATTTCTGCATGTCCAATCGTGTGAATTCATCCAGGGCAGAAAAGGGCTCATCCAGGCATAAAAAGGATTGAGGACTGACAAGGGCACGAATAAATGCCACCCGCTGCTTCATCCCTCCGGATAATTCATCAGGATACGCATTTTCATACCCCTTTAAGCCAGCCCGTTCAATCATGCTCATTGCTTTATCCCTATCTTTCTTCCCATGTAACTCCTGGCCAAGCATCACATTCTCAATTACAGTCCTCCATGGCAGGAGGGACGGACTTTGCGGCATATAACTGATCGTCCCTCTTTGACCATTTATCGATTTTCCATCTAATTGAATATCTCCTGAATCTGGTGTGAACAACCCACCGATCACGTGAAATAGCGTGCTCTTCCCGCTCCCGGAAGGACCAAGGATCGAGACAAACTCACCTTCTTCAACATGAATGGAAAGCTCATCGAGGATCAGCTCCCCATCAAAGTATTTAGACATATTTTGTATGGATAAAGTCGTCACGTTATCTGTCCTCCTTTCGGTTCCACTTAATCATGATTTTTTCTAATAATAAAATGATTGCAAAGAAAACCAGGCTGAGCAGCATAATCATAAAGATGGCTACAAATACCCTGTCTGTCCTGAAGGAAGAAGAGGCAAGAGTCATATAGACACCGATTCCTTTCTGGGCACCTAACCATTCAGAAATCACCGCCCCCATCACACTATAGGTAGCTGAAATTTTCAATCCTGAGAAGATGGAAGGAAGTGCATGCGGCCATTCAACTTTTCGAAAGATTTGACCTTTGGTGGCTCCCGACATTTTCATGTAAAGGATGTACTCTGAGTTTGTCTGCCTGAATCCATCCAATGCCGAGACTGCTACCGGAAAAAAGCAGATCAAGGTAATGACAATGATTTTCGGCAATAGTCCAAATCCAAACCAGATAACAAGTAAAGGAGCCAAGACGATAATCGGAATATTCTGAGACAAAATCATAAGTGGATATATCGCTTCTCTTACCTTAGGCAAAAGGTGCAGACCCACTGCTGTCCCGATTCCAATCGTACATCCAATCACAAACCCTCCGATCGTAAGGAGGGTTGTCGAAGCAAGATGTCCCGTAAAAGTGGACCATGAGGCGACTCCTTCCGCCCATATTTCTGAAGGTGAAGGCATTAGCCATGCCGGTACCTCAAATACTCTAATGGTGAATTCCCAAATGATGAATAAAAGGATGATGACCAAGAAGGGTCTCCATCCTTTCGATATCCATGTTTTCATCCTTTATACTTCTCCGTTAATTGATTCATTTCAATCCCGGCAGGCTGATATAATACCTTGATTTGAGAAATGACGTTTGAGCTGCCCATTTCGATCATCCGTTCATTCATTTGTTCAATCACCTTAAATAAGTCAGATAGATTCCCTTCCATTGTCGTTTCTAATGGGTGGACTTCATAACGGACACCGGATTTATCAATGATCGCAATGGCTTCATCCACGTATGGTATAACATCTTCACCATTTTTCGTCTTCGGAATAATTTGTATGCTTACTAGTGCGTTCCCCATTTTGTTCACCTCTTATTTTGGTAAGAATTCGTTTGTGAATGCTTTTTTACTGTCCAGTTCCTTATCTAATAAATCGTTATCATACATCCATGAAGCATAGTTTTCCCATACCTCCAGCTTCTGCTCTCCCCATCTGTCAGCGTCATCCTTGTATTTAGGCGCAAGCCATTCCTGACTCTTCATGACCAATTCTTTATCAAGATCCGGGGCTGAATCTAATAGGATCCCACCTGCCTCCTCCGGATTGTCGATTGCAAACTGATAGCCTTTTGAAGAAGCTGATAAAAATGCTTTAACCGTTTCAGGATCTTTTTCAATCATCTTTTCATTTGTCGTCAAGACAGGGGTATAATAATCCAGTTTTTCAGAGTAATCCTTTACATACATCATATTCAAATCCTCACCGCGAAGCTCTGCTTCAATCCCTGTCCATCCATAGTAGATCCATGCAAAGTCAACATCCCGTTTCACGGCAGTAAAGAAATCTGTATCTCCCATGTTTACAAAATCCACTTTCTCTACATCAGCGTTTTCTTGTTTCATAATCGACGTCATGACGGCTTTTTCTACAGGTGATCCCCATCCCCCATAACTTTTCCCTTCAAAATCCTTTGGAGTCGTTATACCCTTATCCTTAGGTGAAGCAAACCCGGATGTATTATGCTGTATGACCGCAGCGATAGATACGAGTGGTACGTCCTGTACCCTTGCTTGCGTGACACTTTCCTGGTATCCGACTCCGAACTCAGCTTTACCCGATGCTACGAGTTGATCTGCCCCTGCCTCACCGGGTAAGATGATATCCACATCCAGCCCCTGCTCTTCAAAGTATCCCTTTTCTTTCGCAACATATAATCCAGTGTGATTGGTATTCGGTGTCCAATCCAGTACAACCGTAACCTTTTTAAGACCTTCTTTTTGTTCTGATGTATTTCCTCCACCACTGCAAGCAGTCAAAAGAAAGACAGAACAGATGATATACATCCATTTTTTCATCATGATTCCTCCTCAAATCCTTATATGTAGTTGTAACGTTTATTCTCTATTCTTCACTTAGGAGAGAGAATGAATGTAAAACACCTTAGAACGTCAGGACACAACAACAAAAAAGCGCCCCAAGCTTCAGCGAGGGACGCATTGTTAAACATGATGATGTAATGTTTAAGGGAATGTTTCCTACGCTGGTATCAGCCAGTTCAGGTTCAAAGGGTCAGTATCTTATCAGGACACAATCTCAACCGGCCACACCGGTCCCCCTACACTTGTTCTATGAAATTAAACGTTATCTTCTTCCCTACTTTGCCATAGAAAAGGTGGATATTCAAGCATTTCCTCTTAAATGGTCTTACATTTGAAAGGCCTGCTCATAAATACCGGAATTTACCAATCTGTTAATGAACGGGATGTACGTAGAAACAATGTGTGAATACCCTTTTTGATTGTAAAAAAAGGTGTATTGAAGAAGAAAGATAATGACTAAGAATGGCATCAGTTCCTTTTCTTCCTGAGATAAAGCTCCCTCGGACTGATAGCCCCCCATAAAGGCATGGATACATTCAACTTGCTCATCCTCATCCTGCTTGATCTGGTCTTTGAGCATCCCTGCAAGAAAGTAACAGACATCTGCTATACGGGGTGCTTTTCGTATCCTCTCGAAATCTATGATTCCTGTCACCCTTTCTTCTTTCATGAGGATATTACGCGGATGACAGTCGCTATGAACGAGTTGATGGGGCAATTTGCTATAGGAGAAAGACCATTCATTCAGCCTGCCAAGAAACCCTCTCCCCCACCTTTCTATCAATGTTGAATCCTGCACGCTTATCCACTCTCTCACATGTGTTTCAACTCTCCATTCTTCTAACTCGAATTTACAGACGTATTGTTTTAGACTGCCATGGAGTTGGGATAGGTATGATCCCACCTTTTTCAAAGAAGTTAAGGAATAGACTTGTACTGGTATCCCCTCCAGTGCTTGATACAGGGAGTAGAAAACTTGATGTTGTCGAACATAAGGCTGATGTGAGACCGTTAACAGCGGCCTTTCAACAGTAAGCCAGTTTTCCAGTAAAAAAGAAGTTAAGAGCAGCTCCTCTATTCGCTTTTCCACTGAAGAGTTGAATCTCTTTTTTAAATAAAAGGTGTTCTCCCGACTTTTCACCTTAAAAACATTGTTATGATTGCCAACGGTCTCTATGCAGGAAGGGGGAACCTTCCAGTTCAATAATAGATCATGAAGAGGTTCAATCATTTTTAATTCCTTTCCAAACATAGTAATATACGTTTAGTATGACTATGAAAGAATGTCTACATACCATATGAAAAGAGGTTGCCTTGATGCAAAGAATACAAATGACGGAAGACTTATCATTCTCAAGAATCATTCATGGGTTGTGGAGACTTGCAGACTGGAATCAATCAAAGGAAGACACTCTTTCTTTAATCCAGCACAATCTTGAAAACGGAATCACGACTTTTGACCACGCAGATATTTATGGCTCGTATACGTGTGAAGCTTTATTTGGTGAGGCTCTCACCCTTCAGCCATCCTTACGAGAAAAAATGGAAATTGTGACAAAATGCGGTATTGTCCTGCCTTCTGACAATCGTCCTGAGCATAATACACATCATTACAATACGAGTAAAAAGCATATTCTTGCTTCTGTTGAAAACTCCCTGCAGAATCTGAAAACGGATTATATCGATTTATTATTGATTCACAGACCAGATCCATTTATGAATGGAGAAGAAGTGGCAGAAGCCTTCACTCAATTGAAAGAAGAAGGAAAGGTACGTCATTTCGGGGTATCCAATTTTAAAAATCATCAATGGAATATGCTTCAATCCTACTTACCTTTTCCATTGATCACAAATCAAATCGAACTATCTGCATACAACTTAGAAAACTTTGAAGACGGTACGTTAAACCTTTGCCAGGAGAAGCGGGTCGCGCCGATGGCCTGGTCTCCACTGGCAGGCGGGGCGATTTTCAGAGGAGAAGATGAGAAAGCAGTTCGTCTTCAACATACTTTAAAGAAGGTAAAAGAAGAAACAGGTGCTAAGGGAATTGACCAGGTTCTATATGCATGGCTTCTTAATCACCCGGCAAACATTATGCCCATCGTCGGTTCAGGTAAAAAGGAACGCATTCAACATGCAATCGACTCTCTGTCCATTACATTAAATCACGATCAATGGTTTGAAATCCTGCAAACCTCCATGGGGCATGATGTTCCTTAAAGCTTTCAACAACAAAAAAGACGATCCTTTTCTTGCAAAAGGTTCGTCTTTTTTTATTGAGCTATATCTCCACCAACATAATATTCCAGATAGACATCTTGTAATTCGTTCATTGAGAGCTCATAAAGCTGCTTCCCATAATATTTATATACGCCAATCCTTAATAATTGTTGAATATAGAAATCTTTTTTAAATTCGGGTGTCTTTTGTTGCTGTGATTTATTTTCTTGATGTAACATGTTCATCCCTCCAGTTGAGGATATACCCCACATCCAGAGTGAACTAAACATTCTCTTACACATTGGAAGGAAAAGGAGAAAGTGAGAGCTGTTACGTACAAATGTGATGATGACCCTCCGTGGCACTTTTCCCCTCAACTTGAATGGTAGAGTGATGAATGCCAAATTCCTCTTCAAGATAGGCTGAGAGTCGTAATAGAATCGTATCCCGATTCACTTCGTTTCCCACCACCACATGGCAGCTTAGGGCTGTGAATCCCGACGTGATGCACCATACATGAAGATCATGTACTTCAATGACTCCCGGGATGGAAGCCAGGCTATTCTTCACTTCTTCTGTATCGATACCTTTTGGTGACCCTTCCATTAAGATATGAATGGAATCCTTTGTTACTCTCCATCCGGAAATTACGATTAAAATGGCAACCATGACAGATGCAATGGGATCAGCCAAGTTCCAATTAAAGAAATAAATCAAGAGTCCGGCTGCGATGGCCCCTACCGACCCCAACATATCGCCAAGTACATGAAGGAAGGCACTCCGAACATTCAAGTTATGTTCCGTATCCCCTCTCATTAAAATCCATGCCACGATAATATTTACAGCCAGACCTATGATGGCGATCACCATCATACCTGGTGAAACCATAGGAGTAACTATAAAACGATGATACGCCTCCCAGAAAATATAGAGGGAAACGAGAATTAACGTGATGCCATTAATGAACGCCGCTAATATTTCAAATCGCTTATACCCATACGTCTTCCCTTTATCCGACGCCTTCTCACCTATATAAAAGGCGGCCAAACTAAGACCTAAAGCGGCTGCATCACTAAGCATATGTCCAGCATCGGAAAGAAGAGCAAGACTATTTGTGATGATTCCACCTATGACTTCGACGATCATAAAGGTAAAAATAAATAGGAAACTGATTAATAATGCTTTCTTATTCTGATTGTGTCCATGACTGTGCTCGTGACCCACATGACTTCCCTCACTTCCGGTCTCTGACTCTTAATAACCTTAGACCATTCAATGTTACGAGTAATGTTGCACCCATATCGGCAAAAATCGCGATCCATAACGTAAGCCAGCCGGGGATGACAAGTAATAAAGCAAGAAGCTTGATCCCAATGGCAAACGAGATATTTTGTTTAATGATGGTAAGCGTTTTTCGACTTAAGCGGATGATATATGGCAGTTTTGTAAGGTCATCGTTCATTAACGCGATATCTGCCGTTTCAAGTGCTGTATCGGTTCCTGCCCCACCCATGGCGATTCCTACATTTGAGGTTGCAAGTGCAGGGGCGTCATTAATACCATCCCCTACCATTGCGACTTTCCCATACTTGTTCATATAGCGTTTGACAAAGTCTAATTTATCTTGTGGCAGCAGGCCAGCTTTTATTTCTTTGACCCCTATTGTTCTTCCGATCGACCTGGCCGTATTTTCATGATCTCCTGTCAGCATCATCGTTTGCTCAATACCCAAGTGATGAAGGCTGTCAATGATTTCGCGACTTGTTTCCCGCACTTCATCTGCCACGGCTACAAGAGCTAATGGAGTTTCGTCAATTCCGAACACCATGACCGTTTTCCCTTCACTTTGAAGGTTTTCAATTTCTGTTGAAGGTGTATTAGCAAAAAGGCTTTCCGCTCCAAGGAAGTACCTATCCTCACCGATTCGGCCACTGATTCCTTTACCTGTATGGGATTGGAACTCAACCACTTCACATTCCCCATACTCAATGTTCAGCTCTTTCGCCTTTTTAAGAAAGGCGTGAGCAAGTGGATGCTGGGAGTGGAATTCAAGTGCAGCCATCTTCATCCACAACTCTTCTTCCTCTTCATCACCTATTAGAATGACATCAGTCACTTCGGGCGTTCCTTTTGTGAGTGTACCAGTTTTGTCAAAGGCGATGGCCTTTAATCTTCCTAATTCCTCTAAATACACTCCGCCTTTTATAAGAATGCCATTTTTCGCAGCGTTTCCTATAGCGGTTACGATCGCCACCGGAGTCGAAATGACCAGGGCACATGGACAACCCACCACTAATACAGATAGTCCTTGATAGATCCATGTTGACCATTCCCCTGCAAAGAGCAACGGTGGAATGATGGCCACAAGTAAAGCGATGCCCATAATAATCGGTGTATAATATTTAGCGAATACATCCACAAACGCTTGGGAAGGTGCCCTCTCTCCCTGAGCTTCCTCAACTAAATGAATAATTTTGGCGAGAGTCGTGTCTTCAATTCGCTTCGTTACCTTGACCTTTAAGTACCCTTCTTCGTTTAACGTTCCTGCAAATACAGCATCACCATGAAGCTTTTCCACTGGGACCGACTCTCCTGTTATCGCCGCCTGATTGACAAAAGACGAGCCCTCAACGATATCACCATCCATGGCAATCTTCTGACCAGGCTTCACGATCATCATGTCACCGACCTCAATCTCTTCTGCATCAACTAACAGCTCTGCTCCATTCCGGATGACAATGGCCTGTGGTGGCGCAATATCCATGAGTGAACGAATCGACTCACGGGCCTTATCCATGGAGTACGACTCCAGCACTTCACTGATGGCGAATAGGAGAACGACAATGGCTCCCTCACCCCATTCACCAATAAACGCTGCTCCAATAATGGCAATCGTCATTAAGGTTCTCATATCGAACTCTAATTTGAGTAAGTTTTTGAATCCTGTTTGAAATAATCGAAATCCCCCTACAACAATGGCTGTAGAAAACGATAGAGTAGAAAGGATTTGATTGTTATCGATTTCTGTAAACGGAAAGAAATAAGCAAGAAGGATAAAGAAAACTGAAAAAAATAAATGCTTATATTTCTTGTAAAAAGGTTCTTTCTCTCCCTCTTGTTTTCTCATTCCGTCTTCTGTTAAGCGAAGTCCTTCAAATGCTCCTGCTTTTTCAACCGTTTCTTTCGTGGTTTCTCCGTATACGGTAATCTTCGCTGCTCCAAAGTTCACTTTTGCATCTACCACTCCGTCGAGATGCTGAACGTTCTTCTCGAACTTCGCAGCGCAACCCGCACACGTAAACCCTTCGACCCGGTAGGTTTGTTTATGGGCTGGTTTACCGGTCACGTTCCTCCACCTCCACTTGATGAGTCAACGCAATTTCAATTAACTGTTTCACATGATGGTCGTCTAAGGAATAATAAACGAGCTTGCCTTTTTTTCTGAATTTGGCTAACCCCTGTTTTTTTAATAAACGCAAATGATGGGATGCGGTCGCTGTTGAAGCATCCACAATATTTGCCACATCGCATACACATAGTTCTTCTTCGATGGTCAGTGCATACGCAATTTTTGCTCTTGTTTGATCAGAAAGTGCTTTAAAGATTTCAGCTACCTTAGAGGTATTTTGTGATAAAATCATTGATTTTAAGCGATTGACCTTTTCATCTTCCACACACGCCACTTCACATACATCCGTCTCTTTCATCTCGTCACCCCTCTTACATTCAAATGTTCTTTTGAATATAGTATAGAAGAATTGCTAATAATGTTCAAACATTCTTTTGAATGTATGGGGTTATTTGAAATTTCTAAGTAATGATATTCTGCCTACCAGGCATTTTCAGGAAATCTTTCAGAAAAGTTCTTTACTCGAAGTTTGTTGTTTATAACATAGATGTGCCAGGGGCTCTGTCAATCAGTTGTGCTCGATGGTGAGGGGAACCGCTTCGCTTCCGGGGTCTCGGCACGCCCGTTCTTCCGCAGGACTTTCTAATCTAAAGTAACAAAAAGCTTTATTAAAAAGTCTTTAGATAACTGCCAGTAAAAAAAGTATAAAAAAAGCCCCGGAATGATTCCTGGACTTATAAAAAACATATTAATTTTGTTGAAGCTTTTTCCGATCACGTTTCATAAAGAGATCCAGTGTTACCCAGAAAACAACAGATGAAATCGCAAAGATTGCAATTGCAAAGTATATCTCTTCTGTTTTCCAGTCTAATCGTGGAATAAGCAGGCCAAGTACGCCTGATAATATATAGTAGCCACCTATTAATTGCAGATATAAACGCCCTGTTTGGGATTGAATGTTTTCCAGATAGCCTTTTCCTGCTTTGCCAAAGAAAATAGCTATTCCTCTTAAGATGACATAAACCGAAAAGGCAATGATAAGGGCTACAACAAATCCTTGGTTAAATACGTCTGCCATAATCGTTCTCCTTTCCATCTATCCATTGATTCGTATCCTTGAATTTCTATTATTTATGATGAAAATTGTTATTTCTAACAATAACCGAATGACCCGCATATTGCAACGAACTTCGGGTACGGATAAGAATGTGATACTTTTAAAAGGATATACTCATTGCACCCGGATTTCAAGTGCTATCTTGCTTCATTTTTTTACGGAACCATGACTTTTCTATTCAGGAGGTGTTTGAAGCTGAGAAGGGTCTTCATATTCACTCCCATTCTACAGCTTCTGCTCATTTGGACATTCTACTTAATTTATTTCTCGTTGCTGTTTTAATTGCTCTGACTGCCTTCTTCGTTGCATCAGAGTTTGCCATCGTCAAGATAAGAAGCTCTCGGATCGATCAGCTGGTTTCTGAAGGAAATCAAAAAGCCATTGCTGCTAAAAGAGTCATTTCCCATTTAGATGAATACCTTTCTGCATGTCAATTAGGCATAACCATCACAGCCCTCGGACTCGGTTGGTTAGGGGAACCGACCATTGAAACGTTGCTTCACCCCGTGTTTGAGAAGTTTGATCTAAATGCTTCCATTACAAGTATTATTTCATTTGGACTCGCATTTTCCGTCATTACCTTTTTGCATGTCGTGATTGGAGAGTTGGCACCGAAAACCTTTGCCATTCAAAAGGCAGAGAAAGTCACTCTATTATTTGCACGGCCATTGATATGGTTTTATCGAATCGCTTATCCATTCATATGGACATTAAACGGATCTGCCCGGTTGTTCACGGGGTTATTCGGTTTAAGACCCGCTTCTGAACATGAAATTGCCCATTCCGAGGAAGAGCTCAGGATCATTCTTTCCGACAGTTACAAAAGTGGGGAAATCAATTCATCCGAATTCAAGTACGTAAATAAAATTTTTGAATTCGACGAACGAATCGCAAAGGAAATCATGGTTCCTAGAACGAATATCGTGACTCTATCCTCAGATTCCACCATTGATGAAGTACTCACCATCATTAAAGAGGAGCGCTATACGAGATATCCTGTCGTAGAAGGTGATAAAGATAATATCCTCGGTATAGTGAATGTGAAAGAACTGCTGACAACACTCGTGAATCACAAAGAGGAACATGAAGACTTAACTTCCTTTATCAAGCCTGTGATCCGCGTCATCGAAACCATCCCTATTCAAGCTTTACTCGTCAAACTTCAGAAAGAACGTTCGCCGATGGCCGTACTCCTGGATGAATACGGTGGAACTGCAGGTCTTGTCACGGTTGAGGACATCATTGAAGAAATCGTCGGAGAGATAAGGGACGAGTTTGATATCGATGAAATTCCTGAAGTGCAGAAGGTGAAAGAAAATCATTATATCTTTGACGCCGTGATGCTCATTGAGGATGTGAATGACCTTCTTGGCATTTCTATTGAAGAAGATGAGGTCGACACGATCGGCGGCTGGTTCCTGACTCAGAAGTATGAAGTGAAGCTGAATGACAAGATCGAGGAACAAGGATATTGCTTTAGAGTGAAAGAAATCGATGGTCATCATATTCAATATTTAGAGGTTACAAAAATGGCATAGCATCCATGGTGAAAAGAACGAGTCGAATTAATGGCTCGTTCTTTTTCTTTCTTGATATTTAACAGGCATAGTTCAAGGTCGGTGTGACTTGATCTCTTTTTCACTACTTTTAATCGATCGGACATTATTCGTTCATAGTTTGGACACATCTGATGGCTAAGCTTTTACTGATGCCAGAGGGATTTAATAAACTAGATTCCCATTATTTTGACCAGGAGGAGAGAAAAATGAATTTTATGAAACGTGCCTTTTGGAGTGTAAAAGCTCGCAAGGGGAAAAGCATACTTTTGCTGTTTGTCTTGACCGTTATATCCGTTCTCGTTTTGTCGGGGTTAACGATCCAAACAGCTGCTGACCAATCAAGTATTTTGGCTCGTGAGAAATTAGGCGGCGAAGTGTCGTTAATGGTTGACCGGGAAAAATTAATGTCCGGCCAGCAGAACCAGGAAAGTGGTGGCAGAGCCCGTTTCCAGCCTGTCCCCATCCCATTGGATTCTGCTGAGGAACTCACTGATTCCTCTTACGTAAAGGGCTACAATTACTATTCAACCACCTCTGCCCTTGCCAAGGACTTTACCGCTGTAGGAAGTGAAGAAACAGCAGCAGGTACAGAGCAGGAAGGCTTTGGTGGCGGTGGTAGAATGATGGCCGGTGATGTTTCCGTAGAAGGAATCCTATTCTCAGATTCAACCAGCTCATTTTTGAATGGGGATGCGTCCATAGTGGAAGGACGCCATTTGACGGATGAGGATATAAACAACGAAGTTACACTTGTTGAAAAAAACCTGGCAGCGGAAAATGATTTGAGGGTTGGAGACTCGATCACCATATCGAATACTGATAACACAGAATCCACTCTTGAAATTGTGGGTATTTATGAAACCACTGCAAATATAGATGAAAGAGCACAAAATTTTGCTTTTCTGAATCCCTATAATCAGCTATTCGTTCCATATACTGTTGCAAATGAATTAAAAGGAACTTCTGAAACGATTGATCGGGCTGTCTATTACATGAAGGACCCCGCAGATGTCCAAACCTTTATTTCAAATGCAGAAAGTAGCTCCTCCATTGATTTTGATCAATTTAAACTGGATGCGAATGATCAATTGTACCAGCAAATGATGGGACCGATTGAAAGTGTAGCCTCTTTCTCTAATAATGTAGTGTTTCTTGTGACGATAGCAGGAGCCATCATTTTGGCCCTGATTGTTATGATGACGATCCGGGAAAGGAAATATGAAATGGGCGTACTCCTTTCCATCGGAGAGAAGAAAGGAAAACTCGTCAGTCAATTTCTAGTTGAGATTTTGATCGTGGCCGTTTTCGCAATGGGTATTTCAACATTATCCGGGAATTTGGTTGCAAACAAAATGGGTGAACAGCTTCTCCAACAGGAAATCACTCAATCAGAGGAAACACCAAGTACTCCAGCCTCCTTTAATTCACGCCGTATGCCGTTTCAAACACCAAACGTCCAGGATGTAGAAACAGTGAATGAATTATCCATCCATACGACAGTAGAAAACTTGATAAAATTGTTCGGCATCGGACTGATGGTGGTTCTACTTTCCACACTGATTCCATCACTAACCGTGTTGAGATTAAATCCTAAAACAATATTAACGAAACAGGAATAAAGGAGGCTAAAGAATGAGTACATTATTACACTTTGAAAATGTGAGTTACAGCTATAAGCAAGAATCCACGTCACAGCCTATTTTGAGTAACGTTACAGCCGAATTTAAGAGGGGAACCTTCTACACTTGTGTCGGCCCATCCGGCTCGGGAAAGACTACATTCCTCTCCCTGGCTAGTGCACTTGATACACCCGCTTCCGGGCAAATCTTATATGAAGGAACAGATATCAAGAAAATCGGGTTATCAACATTTCGAAATCGGCATGTTTCCATTGTCTTTCAATCCTATAACCTCCTGCCATATATGACAGCACTGCAAAATGTCATCACTGCAATGGAGATCACGAAATCAACTAATAAAAATAAAAAAGCATTCGCCCTTGATATGCTTCAGAAAGTTGGCATTTCAGAGGAACAATCCCGACAAAGAGTGTTAACGCTCAGTGGAGGACAACAACAAAGGGTTTCCATTGCCAGGGCACTTTCTTGTCAGTCAGAACTCATTCTGGCAGATGAACCTACAGGAAACTTAGACCAAGATACCGCCAGTGGAATCGTTGATTTGTTCAGGGACCTTGCTCATAGAGAAAACAAATGTGTCATTGTCGTCACCCATGATCAAAGACTTGCCCAAGTATCGGACACTGTCATTTCCCTTTCTAAGGGTGGTTTGGTATTCAAAGAAATGAGGAAGAAAGAAAAGTTTGTTTGATGTGGAATTTCACAAGCGTCAGTCGCCTATTCACGGTGACTGTTTTTTTCTATTTTTATGACATATAACGGTTAAAACAGATTCTCCCAAAGAATAAATCCTTACATAAATGGAAAAATAACTACAAACATTTATGAGAGGTGAGTTATGACTAGCATCATTGTTGGATTAATCCTGCTTATGGTCTTGGCGTATTTAGGCTGGTCAATCATTTGGATCGCTCCCCTGGTCGCCGGTTTAGTGGCACTAATGAGTGGACTTGACCTGCTTCCTGCCTATACAGAAACGTATATGACCGGATTCGTGGATTTTGCAAAAGAATGGTTCCCTGTGTTCCTTTTCGGTGCCATTTTCGGAAAGCTGATGGAAGACGTGGGAGCTGCTCAATCCGTCGCATACAAAATTACGAATATCATCGGAAAAGACCGTGCAATTCTTGGCGTATTAATTGCCGCGGCCGTTCTAACATATGGTGGTGTCAGTTTATTCGTCGTAGTATTTGCTATTTACCCTCTTGCCATTGCCATGTTCAGAGAAGCGAATATCACACGGAAACTATTGCCGCCAACGTTCGTATTAGGGGCATTCACTTTTACGATGACGGCCATTCCCGGTACACCTCAGATACAGAACTTAATACCGATCGATTATTTTAAAACCTCCCCCACTGCCGCTCCGATCATTGGTATCGTCGGCGGATTAATAATGGCGGTTGGAGGGTACTTTTACTTAAGATGGCGTCAAAAACAATTTACAAATAAAGAAGATACGTTTACCGAGCCTAAAGGTGGAAACGATGTAAAGGAAATTAAAGAATCAGAGCTTCCTAACTTCTACTTATCGTTTCTTCCCCTTGTCATTGTCGTCGTTACACTGAATGTCTTTAAGTGGAACATACTGACCGCTCTGCTAGTAGGAATACTTTCAATATTATTAATTAACTTCAAACATTACAAAAAATTCATCCCTGCTGTCAATGGCGGAGCAAAGGGCTCAGTCATGGCAGTCATTAACACAAGCGCTGCCGTTGGTTTCGGAGCAGTTGTCACAGCGGCACCCGGTTTCAAAACATTAACGAAACTGATACTTGGCATCAAAGGAAATCCCGTCATCTCTGAAGCCATCGCTGTCCAAACGTTAGCTGCAATAACCGGGTCTGCTTCAGGTGGAATGGGAATTGCCCTTGAGGCTTTGGGAGATAAATATTATGAGCTTTCTCAAACGAGTGGGATCAGTGCAGAGGCTTTCCATAGAATCGCTTCCATTTCATCAGGAGCTTCCATTCTACCTCATAACGGTGCACTCTTGACCCTATTTGCCGTAACAGGGCTCACTCATAAAGATTCGTATTTGGATGTAGCTGTTGTCGGGTTGCTTATTCCTACGATTGCAGAAATCGTTTCAATCATCCTGGCCAATATGGGAATTAATTAACTAGAGGAGGAAAAGAAGATGGTAAATGATAAAGTTGTATTCATTACAGGTGCTGCAAGGGGAATCGGGTTTGAAATAGGGGAACACTTTGGTCAAAACGGCGCGAAGGTCGTCCTATCCGACATAAATCAAGAAGGACTGGATGAAGCGGTTGAAGAACTGAAAGATAGAGGATTCGATTGCCTGGGCATTAAATGTGATGTTACCAGTGAAGAGGAAGTGAAAGCCGGGATTGATAAAACAGTTGACCACTATGGACGCATAGACGTATTAATCAATAACGCAGGTATTCAACACGTAGCTCCAATTGAAGAATTCCCTATTGAGAAATTTGAGCTTCTGATTAAAATTATGCTAACCGCTCCCTTTATCGCAACAAAATTTGCTTTCCCCCATATGAAGAAACAAAAATTCGGTCGTATCATTAATATGGCATCCATCAATGGACTGATCGGATTTGCCGGTAAAGCCGCATATAACAGCGCTAAACATGGTGTCATTGGTCTGACAAAGGTATCGGCCTTAGAAGGTGCCGAGCATGGGATTACCGTCAATGCCCTATGCCCCGGATACGTGGATACCCCCCTTGTCCGTAACCAGTTAAAGGATATTTCAACCACTCGTGGTGTGGAGCTTGAAAAAGTATTGGAGGATGTCATTTACCCTCTTGTTCCACAAAAAAGATTACTATCAGTGGAAGAAATAGCAGACTACACCATTTTCCTATCCAGTGACAAAGCAAAAGGTGTAACTGGTCAGGCAGTTGTTTTAGATGGTGGATATACTGCTCAATAATAAGCACAGAAAAATCGGATCAGGACCCTGATCCGATTTTTCTTTAGTTCATATTTACAGGTAATTCTCCTAAATCGATTCCCCATACGAGTGGCATGAAAAAATAAATCAAAAGGGTAATAAATACGATACTAATCAGATTTAACCATATACCCGCCTTGACCATGTCTCCCATTTTGATATAACCTGATCCGAATACGACAGCATTCGGAGGTGTAGCCACCGGCAGCATGAAAGCACATGAAGCAGCCAAGCCCGCCGCCACCATCAAACTATAAGGGTGAATATTCAAGGCAGCTGCAAGGGCAGCCATTATCGGAAACATCATCGTGGCTGTCGCCGTATTGGACGTAATTTCCGTTAAGAAAATAACAAAGGCCGTCACTGCAAGAAGAATGATAATGAAGGATATTCCTTCAAGAATCGTTAATTGCTGTCCAATCCACTCTGCCAATCCCGTCTCTTTGAAACCCTTGGCAATGGCAAGACCTCCACCGAATAGGAGCAGGATCCCCCATGGAAGCTTCTTCGCATCGTCCCAATTGATCAATCGGGACTCTTTTCTTCCTGGAAGAAGAAATAAAACGAGGGCCCCTGTGATTGCTATGATTGTGTCATCTAATGACGGAACCCATTGGTTCAATAGAAACGATCGAGTGATCCAACATAAGGCTGTAGCGACAAAGACCGTAAGAACAAGCTTTTCTTCAAATGAAATGCGACCAAGAGACCGGTTCTCTTTCTCCACAATCTCCCTTCCCCCCGGCAATTCTTTAATCTTTAATGGAAAAGCTACCTTGATTAAATACCACCATGTAACAAATAGAAGAATAGTGGCAAGTGGAACACCAAAAAGCATCCACTTCGCAAACGAGAAATCAATACCATACAACTGTTTCACTACTGCAGCAAATATCGTGTTCGGAGGCGTTCCGATCAACGTTCCCAAGCCTCCGATCGATGCACTATAGGCAATTCCCAGCATGATCACTTTACTGAAGTGCCCCGTTCTATTAACCCCCTGCTTTTTTAGACTTTCATTAACTTGATAAATCACGGCTGTTCCAATCGGAAGCATCATCATAGCCGTTGCCGTATTCGAGATCCACATAGATAAAAAACCAGTAGCCAGCATAAATCCAAGGACGATTCTTTCAGTGCCTGTACCAATCAACAAAATGATGTTCATGGCAATCCGCTTATGTAAGTTCCACTTTTCCATGGCAATCGCAATGATAAACCCACCCATAAAAAGAAAAATCGTACTATCACCATAGGCAGACGTGACATCACCGGATTGAAGAGCTCCCGTAAGGGGAAACAAAATGATCGGCAACAAAGCAGTTGCCGGAATGGGTATCGCCTCTGTTATCCACCATACTGCTATCCATGTTGTACCTGCAAGGACAGCCACAGCCTCTTTTGACAAACTTTCAGGTGAGAAAAATAACATGATAAGAATAAACAGGAGTGGACCCAAGATAAAACCGATTTTCTGTCTTGGTTTTGCATTTGGCTCCGGAACAAGATTTGTATCCACCGTGCGAGAAGCAGCAGGCGTACTTCCGGAAGTGAAAAATTGCAAAGTATTCATCACATCTCCGTGCCATTTCCAAAGTGTCCCCCATGCGTTTTTCACTGTAAACATCTACTCATTCCCCCATTACTCGTCTTACTAAAACTCTATCGACCATCAAAAGCGCTGTCAATCACAATACCTCCAAATAATGTAAATATCTGAATATTCACCCCTTTATTCCTACTCTCCTTATGCTTTCTCCTTCAAAGGTTGTGCATCTCTTTAAGGACCTTCGCCCTCTCTCTACTAAACGAAAAACAAACCATATCTTCATAAACCTTTTCGTTGTAAAATATTGTTATAGAGTGTTGACTGTTAATTCAAAGGAGACAATATGAAAATCTATTGGCAAATAAGTTATTTTGTAATTGGGTTACTTATTTTCAGCTATGGGATCAGTATGTCCATCAAAGTGCAATACTTGGGGATCCATCCATGGGATGTGTTAAACCTTGCCCTATTTGAGAAGTTCGGCTTAACGATTGGAACGTGGAATATAATTGTCGGCGCCACCTTGATTGGAGGCACCCTGGTTTTGAAAGGGAAGTATGTTCGTGTCGGGACGATCCTTAACGGTGTGATGGTTGGCATGTTGGTCGACTTCTTTCTATTTTACGACCTACTTCCGCCTCAAACAAATATAGTCGTAGATATCCTGATTCTATTATCAGCGATTATTTTAATGGGGGTCGGCGGGGGATTGTATTCAGCGGCACACCTTGGTACGGGTCCGCGGGACGGGTTTATGCTTACCATTTCGGATTTAACGAACCTTTCAATCAGCAGAGTCCGGATCATGTGTGAGTGTGCTGTGTTACTGATCGGACTGCTTCTTTCCGGTCCAGTCTTCATTTTCACTTTTATTTATACGTTTATTCAAAGTCCCATCTTTCAAAAATCCTTTCTATTTTTCACCGATAGACTTAATACCCGTTTCACGAGAAATAATGTAAGTATGTAAAAAGGACAAATGCCTGAGGCAGTTTGTCCTTTTCTACGTTATGACATCTCGCATGCCACTAAGCCGTATTGTTGATGGGGATTTAATTCCTTTATAAACTGAAATAGTTGCTGCACCTGTTCATTGTCCATATCCCGCTTATAATATTCTTCCAAGACCGACAGCATTTCATCCGGGTACATCAAACAGGTATGACTTCCCCAGTCTGTCTGCCTGCCTTCTATTTTCTTATAGTAAATGCCATCCAACAGGGAGAAAAAGAGTTCATACCCTTTCGGAAAAAACGGACTGATCCTTTTCGGGTAATTATGATTCCAGTCTCCCCCTTCATAATGAAATGTCTGGTCTGTTAAATCACCGATAAAGACTTCAACATCTGCCATTCCCGTCTCCTCCTAAAGTTTAAAATAATCTCTCTTTTTATCGTATAAGCCAGTCCATCTATTTAGAACCCCTTTAGCTTTTTAAAAAAGGCTCTTTTCGCAAAGATTGTTATTTTCTAAAATAGAATCTGCCAGGGCTCTGTCAACCAGGTTTATGCTGGATGGTGAGGGGAACTGCTCCGCTCACCATCTTTAATAGGATTTTCATGACAGAGCTTCAAGGTGTCCAAGAAAACAATGTAACGAGAAAAAATATTCTTTTTCTTAAAAGGAAGATCAATCTCTTCTTACCTTAAATGAGATGGTTTGCTAAAATTCTTGTTTTTATTGTTTTCCATTAAGGATACATGCTTAGAAAGTTGATTGGAGCGGAAGGATGCTCGACTCCTGCGGGAATAGCTGGACAGGTGAGACCCCGGAGGCGCAGCCGAGGAGGCTCACCGCCAGCCCCGCGGAAAGCGAGCATCCTGGAGCGGAAATCAACTATTACTTTCTCCTCTACAATAGCCACAAACTTTACGAATAGAGCCTTAAAAAAACAGCAGTTCCAGGATTTTACCTGGAACTGCTCTGCCCATTTACAAATATTTTCGTTGCACGCTTCGCCCATCATACGTAAACAACATATCACGGTTCTCCACATGCGTTTCGATATGAACCGGTCTTCCCCAAAGCTGATGCAGATAAGGTAAAACCTTTTCTAAATACTTAATATCGAGTTCCACGTCTTCGAACCAGTGCTTCAGATAAAGCTCCCCGCTCTTCATATAATCCCCATCATTTACGGTGATGTATGGGAACCCTCCATTGACCCTCATCCCCACCAGTTGGTCCCGTACATGGGTCCATTCTTTATCGACGATTTTGTAATCCTTTCCTTGCTTCTGGAATAAATACATATCTTCTCTCGTAACAAGATCCTTCGTTAAATAGTTCCTTAAGAAGGAAATGTCAGACTCAATCTCACGAACCTCAAACATTTTTTCACGGCCAGAATTTGGTTTCACCCCACGCTTTTTCATTTCATCAGTAGGGTTGTCGAAACGATCTTCAATATCTTCAAAAATCTTCAATCCTAAATAATATGGATTAATCTGCGTACGTGAAGGCTGTACAACACCTGCATTCAGCTTTGCAAACTCTATGGATTCTCCACTCGTCAAATCCATTTCACGGATAATGCGCTGATGCCAATACGAAGCCCAACCCTCATTCATGATTTTCGTTTCAAGCTGCGGCCAGAAATACAGCATCTCTTCTCTCATCATCGTCAATATATCCCGCTGCCAGTCAGACAACTCCCTGCTGTATTGCTCAATAAAGAGAAGAATATCTTTTTCAGGCTGTGGAGGGAACTTCTTCTTCACCTTTTTCTTCTCTCTGCTCTTCGGTTTTTCATCCAACGACCACAGATCATCATAAGGAGTCGCATGACTCACTTCTTCCTCCACCCACTCCACGTCATCCATCGTCCACGACAGCTTCGGACGCATCAATGACGGATCAATATGCTCATCCACTGCAAGCACGGCATCGAGGAAGTTTTCAACCTCCTGCTTCCCATGTTCGATCTCATATCTTCGCACCCGTTCCGCAGTAGCCGCCATACTCTCTACCATATCCCGCTTCGTATTCTGGAACCGCACATTATTCTTAAAGAAATCACAATGGGCCAACACATGGGCAACAATCAACTTATTCTGGATAAGTGAATTCGAATCCAATAAAAAAGCATAGCAAGGATCCGAGTTGATCACGAGCTCGTAAATTTTGCTTAAACCTAAATCATATTGAAGCTTCATCTTATGAAATTGTTTCCCAAAACTCCAGTGAGAAAAGCGGGTCGGCATCCCATAAGCACCGAATGTATAAATAATTTCAGCAGGACAAATCTCATAACGCATCGGATAAAAATCAAGACCAAACCCGGCTGCAATCTCAGTAATTTCCCCTATCGCATTTTGTAACTGCCTCTGTTCCTCTAAATTCATCGTCATCCCCCTCTTTATACTCTTATCTAAATGTATGAAGAGAATAGGGATTTGATGAGAAGAAAAGCGGAAGGGGCTCGCACTGGGGCGACAAGCATAAGGCAAATCCGCACAAAAGGCGCTCTTTGCCTTTTTTGTGGATTTGACTTATGACCTCGAGCCCCATGCCCCTGGAGCTGGACATGAAGAAAAGCGGAAGGGGCTCGCACTGGGGGCGACAAGCATAAGGCGAATCCGCACAAAAGGCGCTCTTTGCCTTTTTTGTGGATTTGACTTATGACCTCGAGCCCCATGCCCCTGGAGCTGGACATGAAGAAAAGCGGAAGGGGCTCGCACTGGGGCGACAAGCATAAGGCGAATCCGCACAAAAGGCGCTCTTTGCCTTTTTTGTGGATTTGACTTATGACCTCGAGCCCCATGCCCCTGGAGCTGGACATAAAGAAAAGCGGAGCCGGGTTGGGCAGGTCCGACAAGCATAAGGCGAGATGGCAGGAAGGTGCGCCTTTTCACCTTCATGACAGATTGACTTATGACCTCGAGGGACTACCCGGCGCAGCTGGACATTTAAAAAAGCGGAGGCGGCTTGGTCAGAGGAGCACAAAAAAAGCTGCCCCCAACCACGAGATGGGAACAGCTTTTTTATCAATGTTATGTCCGGAAATTCTTTTGAAGCAGCATAACTGGAATGAGAGTGCCCAGCAGTAAGAGTGCTGACAGGGTGAAAATCATTGATATACTAAGTACTTCAAGAAGCAGCCCTACTCCAACAGAGGATAACCCAAACAGCAATGTGGTTAACGCACCTTGGGCAGCATAGACTTTCCCCAGCTCTTCAGGTGGTGCACTCTCCTGCAAATACGTCTGAAGAACGACATTTTTAATTTGATCAAACAAACCGAACACAAAGGATAAAACGAGTGCAAGCAGCGCAGCCTTATTCCAGGCAAAGACGAGTGTCACACTTGACGTAAAGACCATGCAAATCGGGAGCCATCTATGCCTGTGTTTTGAAAACAAGCCGTGGAGCTTAAAAATCAAATACGAGGCAAGAACCAAGCCGATAAAGAAGCTGGAGTTGATGAACCCCCACCATTCTTCTCCTCGCTGCAATTGCAGATCAACATACAAATACAAAACAGCCGCAATCCAAACGGTGCCTGAAATCGACTCTAACCCATAGATCCAAAACACATGGACTAATCCCTTTCTCTTTCTAACTTCTGACCACCCTTCTCCAAGCTGCTGCCACCAAACCTTTCGAACTTCCAGGCTAGTGGTTGGAATCACAGGCAACTTCAGCATGAAGAGCGTACTGGCGAGAAACAAGACGATGATGACGATAAAAAGATTTGTTTCATGAATGAGCGATAATAGGATTCCTCCTAATGCCCAACTTGAAAATTGTATCGTCTGATCGACGGTGGATAAAAACCCATTCGCTCCCATCAACTCTTCCCGTTTCACAAGGAAAGGGACATACGAATTCCGTGCAGGCAATGCCCATCCATCCAAAAATGAAATGATACTCGCACACCCTAAAAAGATCCACACATTTTCAATAGCGAGTACCATTAACAATAAGAAGAAGCATAGAAAGAATGTTTTCCCCATTTGAGAATAGGCAATTAAACTCCTCATTTGCATGCGATTCAGCAGAAGGGGTGCAGCCATACTGCTTATGAACCTCGAAAACGTAATCACCAAAGGAACGGCCGTCATGTAAATGGCTGATCCTGTTAAATTGTAAACAAGGGAGATTAATCCTACGATATACAACACATCCCCCATATTCGCCAATGCTTGACCGAACCACAGATTTCTAAATGCATTGGAATGCAATATCTCTTCCTCCCTCTATTCAGTTTTTAATTAGGTGAGAAAGATCGTATCACATTGGATCAAAGAACCCCTTTCAAAACTTAAAAAAGATTTATATATAGGTTTATTTTAGCAAATAGTTTCAATTTTTGCAGAGAATACTTTATTTTATTATCCATACGGAGCAGCAGTGACATGCCTTTGGTAGTACGCTCACAATCCGAACAAAAAAAGCCTCCCTTTAAGAAGACTTTATCTGTTGAACCTATTCCTGAACCGTAATGTTCAATATTTTTTCATTATCAAGATCGTGTACGACGACTACAAGTACCTTCTTTTCTGCATTGTTCTCTTGAACGGTAAATTCAAATGAATCAGCCACTTTGTTTTCGGTCATTTTCTTTCGACCTTGGTATTGATAATCCTTTACAGGCTGACCAGGATAGTCCTCTTTAATGACGGCTGTGGCAATCCGGCCAAATTTTTGATAATCCGTTGGTTGAGCATATGCGTTGCTTGAGAATAAAAGAAAAAATACGGTTGATGCGATCACAATTGCTTTCTTCATTATCATCACCTCTGTTTGCGTTTCATTAATAGGATGAATTAAATTAACTGATTTATTCACCCAAAAGTAGGAAAGCAAGCATTTGCAACATAACCAACTTTTACAGAGAAATAAAAGCGGTTTTCTCCATACAATATGATTACCCCTTCAAAAGGAGGGAAACCAAGTGAACAAAGTCGATTACGATCGGGCCTTGTATTACACTCACCGATCAGAATGGGATAACCTGTTGATCCTCATGGTGAGAACGAAGGATGACCTTCTTTCGAAAAGAATTGAACACTTCTTACATGCGTATCATTTTTCAAATGATTACACGGTTGTAGAGCGTAACCTATATACGCTTTTACGATATATTGAACATGCAAACTTCACCTATAGTGTCGAGCAACCACTTGAGGAAACCTTTGCAGAGATGTAACAAATAGAGAATTCCACCTACTGCTGATCCAATTAGTATGCACTATTGGATCAGCTTTTATTATTTTGCATGTATAGAGCCGCAATTGTTTGTGCCAGGTACATTTTCAGCTTTCTCACCTGGCAGACTCTCCATTCATCCACAAAATTGAACCCAATAAAAAAACCGGCACAATGCCGATTTTCCCGATTAAGACGAAATTTCACTTTTCACTATTTTAGCCGCTTTCACATACACCTTCAGTTCCCTCATCAGATCATCGACTAACTTAGCAGGTTCTTCTAAGAGTCCGTCCCCTTCATAATCAAAGCAGTGTGGATCAAGGATGAGCTGCTTCGGAATGACGTTTGCATACACTCCACGGCCGACGATACGAAGGTTGTTTAAACAGTTGATCCCGCCTTTTCCTCCACCGGCACATGCAAGAAGTGCCACTGGCTTGTGGGCAAATTGCTCGCTGCTCAGGAAATCGAGTGCATTTTTCAAGGTCCCGCTCATACCGCTGTGATATTCCGGGCAAGCTAAAATGACGGCGTCTGCTTCCTTCACTTTTTGTTTAAGTGATTGAACGGTTTCAAGCTCTGATTGATCCTGCTCTCCGTTGTACAGTGGCAATGATCCATCACTCAAGTCAATAAGGTGACAGTCATACGTCCGGGCAATGAATCGTGATGCAATTCCAGTACGCCCGCGCTTTCTTGGACTTCCGTTAATAATTACAATACTCATGTTCTAAAAATCCTTTCCGGTTTAGTTTGATGTCAATTGATGTTTAACGGCATACAAAGCCGCTTGGGTTCGATCAGTTACTTCCAGCTTGGAAAAAATGTTTGAGATATGAGTCTTGACGGTTTTTTCCGTGATATAGAGACTGGAAGCAATCTCTTTATTACTCTTCCCCTTCGTAAGTTCAATCAAAACATCCTTCTCCCGTTTGGTAAGTTCATGGATTTTGTGGGGTGGCTCTTTTCTGGAGATCCGGGTAAGTAAATGGTTGGTTGCCTTAGGATGAAGAGAATTTTCTCCGGATAAAAGCTTTCTGATGCTATTCACTAATTCATCTGGTTCAATATCCTTCAATTGGTACCCGGCTGCTCCTGCTTCAATGGCAGGAATGACGTGATTTTGGTCAGAGAAGCTGGTGAGCATCAGAATTTGAATGGCGGGATGATTCTTCTTTATTTCCTTTGTTGCCTGAATGCCGTCCATGACCGGCATCATTAAATCCATCAAGATGATATCGGGTTCAAGTGTTTCAGCTAACCGGACGGCTTCTGCCCCATTTTTTGCTTCCCCCACGATATCCAGGTCCTTTTGTGTTTTTAAAAAGAAGACGAGACCTCTTCGTACGACGTGATGGTCATCGGCTATTAACACTCTGATCATGCATGACACCTCCTAATACGGTATTTGAACTGAAATCGTCGTTCCTTTCCCAAGACCACTATCTATCGTTAATTCCCCGCCAATGCTTTTCACACGCTCTCTCATACCTTGGATCCCCACTGACGGCAGGGACTGTTTGCTGTCATATTGAAATCCGTATCCTCTATCTTCAATCGTTAATCGAATCGATTGTGCTTCACTTTTTAATGTATAGAATATGTTATTTTCACCCGAATGTTTTTTACAATTATTCAATGCTTCCTGACTGACACGCCACAATACTTCTTCAATTTTAGAGCTAAGGGAAATGACTCCCTCTACTTTCATTTCAAGGGTTAAACCGAGCATGTCTGCGTATCCTTTAGCCGCTTCCACCACTCCGTTTTCCAAACCATGGGGTCTTAATTGCCAGATGAGGGCACGCATTTCCGATAGCGCTTCCTGGGCAAGACTTTGTATGGTCTTGAAGGTGTCCTTTACTTCCTCTTCCCTGGTCATCTCCGCTCCGCCTCTTGCCGTTAACGTAAGGGAAAACAACAGTTGGTTCACAGAGTCATGAAGATCTCTTGCCAATCGGTTCCTTTCGCCGATAAGAGCGACTTCCTGCTCCTTCTTAGTCAGCATAATGCGCTTAATGGCCGAACCGATTTGAAAGGCAACCGATTCAAGAAGAGCCAGTTCATCAGTAGAAAAGTGGGTCTTATTCGGAGCTGCGACATTCAATAACCCAAAGGATTCATTTCCAGACTGAAGAGGGACGGTTGCATGATACGTTATTTCATCCGTATCACCCCTGTTTTCTTCGATGGCCTGCTCAATCCGCTGACATTCGATGATATTGGATGCTTTCGTCAGCTTCCCATTTCGAAAGCGATTGACACACCAGCAGCCGCCCTCTTTCATCAGTTCACATTTCCGGTCAGATAGTGACTTTGGGAGATTCTCATAGGAGACAAGCTCGTGCCTGCCTTCCTTTTCAATAAAGAAAATCCATCCAGTCGTGAAGCTTGTTCCTCTGATCAACTTCTTCACTGCACCTGAAAGCATGGAAGAAAGCTCTGTTTCATTGTTCAGCAATTCGGCTATCTCTTTTAAAAGCCCGATATTTGAAAGGGATTCTTGATTCATCTTCATCGTCCTCTCCGATCCTTCACTACCATTATATAGATTTTACACAAAACCGGTATTCTCAAAAAGAATGAAACGTTCTACGACCTTTGACTGAAAACATATGTTCCAATCCCATACAAAAAAACAAGAGATGTGCCATCACATCTCTTGTTTTGTATTAGCCAATGCAATACTGCGGTAAAGGCTTTACGCCTCTCCTACTGACGAACTTACCATCGTTTCCACTTTCGCCATGATGGCTTCTTGCAGAGCATGTAATTTATTATCGCTATCGCTTTGTGTCTCACCGATCACGCTGAAGTAGAACTTGATTTTCGGCTCGGTTCCAGATGGGCGTAAGCAAATCCAGGATCCGTCTTCAAGATAGTATTTTAAAACATTGGAAGATGGAAGGTGAATGGAAGATTCTTCCCCTGATTGTAAATCGACTTTCTTACTTACTTTATAATCTTCCGATGAAACGACCTGCATACCTGCCACTTCTTTCAAAGGCTCGTTTCTGAAGTCCTTCAGAATCCCCTGAATTTGTTCAGCGCCTTCTTTTCCTTTAAGAGTTAAACTCTTTAATCCCTCTTGATAGAAGCCATGTTGTTCAAATAAATCATTCAGGACATTATATAGGGTTTTGCCTTGCTTCTTATAGAAAGCTGCGGCTTCTGCTGCCATCAGCACGGCTTGAATCGCATCTTTATCGCGGGCGAAGTCGCCGATTAAGTACCCGTAGCTTTCTTCATAACCAAATAAGAATGAGTATTCACCTGTCTCTTCATACTTCTTGATTTTTTCACCGATGAATTTGAAGCCTGTCAGTACATCTTCCACTGAAGCTCCGTAATGTTCTGCCACTTTACGGCCTAATTCGGATGTAACGATGGTTTTGAATACTCGTCCATTTTCAGGAATCATATTTTTTTCTTGTTTACGTGCCAGAATATAATCCAGCAGAATCGCACCTGTCTGGTTTCCTGTGAGAAGAATATACTCGCCTGATTCACCTTTAACGGCTACACCTAATCGGTCTGCATCTGGATCTGTCGCAATCAGGATATCTGCGTCGATTTCCTTTCCGTCACGGATGGCATATTCAAAGGCAGCCTTATCTTCCGGGTTCGGTGATTTCACAGTCGTAAACTCAGGATCTGGAATGGCCTGCTCCTTTACAATGTGCACAGCCTCATATCCTAAAGCTTTCAGCCCCTTTTCAGCCGTCTTTAAGGCTGTTCCATGTAATGGAGAAAATACGATTTTCAGATCGACTTCCTTGGCGATTTGCGGTTTTTCAGAAATCGAAATCAGATGCTCAAGATAAGATTGATCGATCTCTTCGCCAATCATTTTAATCAGGCCGGATGATTTCAATTCTTCTTCTGATTTCACTTCAATTTCCAGCTCATTTTCCACTTCATTCACTTTATCGATAACGGCATCGGCTACGTGTGGAGGCAGCTGAGCTCCATCCTCACCGTATACTTTGTAACCATTATATTCAGGTGGATTATGGCTTGCTGTGACCACGATTCCAGAGAATGCCTTTAATTGTCTAAGGGCAAATGAAAGCTCCGGAGTTGGTTTCAGTTCGTCGAACACATATGTTTGAATACCATGTGTAGCCAACGTCTTAGCTGATTCCATGGCGAATTCAGGAGATTTATAACGGGAATCGTAAGCGATTACAACTCCGCGATTTTTAGCCTCTTCACCTTGTTCTTCTATGTATCGCGCTAATCCTTCAGAGGCCTTTCTAACTGTATATATGTTCATTCGGTTGGTTCCCGGACCAATTTCTCCCCTCATTCCACCAGTACCAAATTCCAGGTTTTTGTAGAATGCGTCTTCTAAGGTTTTCTCGTCGTCTTTCATTGCTCCTAAAAGCTCGTTGATCTCTTCATCCAGATGCAAGTAGTCGCTCCATTTTTCCCAAGATGTTTTCCAACTCAAAACGATCCCCTCCTAATGTTGTATAATATTAAATTCTATCACATATTGTAGAAATCCTGCTAAAACAATCCGTCACATGTCGACAAGATTCGTTCAGACCTTATTTTAGCATAATTTTTCTACAAAGAATTTGTCTTTTTTTTCTCAAAAAAGCCTCACTGAACAAATCAGAGAGGCTTTTTCTGGATTACTTCTTATAATTCACTCCATACACATCATGGCGACGATCTTTCAGCTGGCGGACCGTACCCGATTGACGCTGGCGTCGAAGCACTTCGAGATCGACGTCTCCGATCATGACCATTTCAATGTTCGGATTCGTCTCTCCGACAATTCCATCACGGGCAAATTCAAAGTCAGACGGAGCAAAGATACCTGATTGAGCGTATTGAATATCCATGTTTTCTGTCTGAGGAAGATTACCGACTGTACCGGAAATGACCGTATAGATCTGGTTTTCGACAGCACGGGCTTGTGCACAGTATCTGACACGGAGATATCCTTGACGATCCTCTGTACAGAATGGAGTAAAAATGATCTTCGCCCCTTTGTCAGTTGCGATACGGGCAAGCTCTGGGAATTCGATATCATAGCAGATTTGAATCGCGATCTTCCCGCAATCCGTGTCGAATACCCTTACTGAATCTCCTGGACTGATTCCCCACCATTTTCGTTCATTTGGTGTGATATGAACCTTGTACTGTTTCTCGATCGTTCCATCACGACGGAACAAATATGCGATGTTATAGATTTCATCGTCTTCTTCCTTAACGAAGTGAGAACCCCCAATGATATTCACGTTGTAACGAACCGCTAAATCCGTGAATAATTCGATGTATTCCTCGGTAAAATCCGTCAGCTTTCTCACTGCTAAGCTCGGTGACTGGATGTTCAAGAATGACATGAGCTGTGTGGTGAAGATTTCAGGGAATACGACGAAATCAGATTTTGCATCTGATGCTACATCTGTGAAGTATTCAACTTGGTTCGCGAACTCCTCGAAGGAATTGATTTTACGCATCATGTATTGAACAACACAGATTCTGACAGGATAACTGGTTTTAAAATGCCGCTTGCTGGACGGACGGTAATCGACGTTATTCCATTCCATCAGTGTGGCGTATTTATGTGATCGTTTGTCATCAGGTAAATAGTTCGGATTGATCCGCATCAGGGTGAAGCCGTTTAATAACTGGAATGATAATACAGGGTCGTAGATCTTATGACGCCCAACTGAATCCACGTACTCCCTTGGAGACATCTCCTCTGAGTGTTTATGGTAGTTCGGGATGCGTCCCCCGATGATGATACTCTTTAAATTCCACTGTCGGGCCAGATCCTTCCTCGCTTCATATAAACGGTGCCCTACCTTCATGCGTCTGTATTCAGGGTGCACCATGACTTCGATTCCGTACAGGTTATAGCCATCGGGATTGTGATTCGTTATGTAACCATTATCCGTTACATCATCCCATGTATGGCGATCGTCATACTCGTCAAAGTTAATGATCAAACTTGAGCATGATGCAATAATTTCCCCTTCTAATTCGGCGACAAGCTGACCTTCCGGAAACACGTCCAAATGACTTTCCAGGTGCTCAACCTTCCAGGGGTCCATCCCTGGAAAACAGACAGACTGCATGTTGATGATATCTTGAATGTCCTTATGTTCCATTGGACGAATGATCATTTTCTTTTCGAACTGTGATAAGTCTAGTTTTTCTGCCATCTATGATCTACTCCTTCATAAAATACCTGAATTATATACCCTTATAGTGCACTGTTGAAACGAAGTTCATGACAGTCCATCCCTTTTATTTTAGCAAAGGGGGTTGTATGATTTGAAGAAATTTGATTTGGCTTTAAATATTCTTAATATAGCCAGTAGTGGTTGATTACAGCGAGAGGTGCTCGCTTTCCGCGGGGCGTGAGTTGATTCTCCTCGAGCTTCGGCCTGTGGGTCTCAACATTCCCGCTATTCCCGCAGAAGCACCTTCCACTCCAATCAACTTGGTTATCGTTTATTCCATAGATCATTAACACTAAACAAATCTTACAAAAAAAAGTCCTTAAAAATAGAAGCACCCGATCATATGGGTGCTTCCTTTCATTTTACCCTTTAAAATAATATGCCGTTGCTTCCCATGGGTTTAAAGTAAATCCATCTTTCTCCTGCTTTTCTTCGTTTGTTATAAGGACTTCAGCCTGTGTGATATCAAAGGAGGCCACGTTATCAATGACTTGTCTTTCTCCGGATACATTGCAAAGTACCAGGATCTTCTCGTTTCCATATGCTCTCGTATAGGCATATACGGAGGGATGATCTGCATAGTGAAGCTCGAATGACCCGTATGGAATAATTTCATGCTCTTTACGAAGAGCGATCAATTTCTGATAGTAGTAAAAAATGGACTCGGAATCATTCAGTGCCTTTTCGGCATTGATTTCTTTGTAGTTCGGGTTAATGGCAATCCATGGTTCTCCTTCAGTGAATCCTCCCTGATCCCCGCAGTTCCATTGCATGGGGGTTCTTGCGTTGTCTCTTCCCTTTACATATATGGCCTTCAAGATTTCTTCCGGATCCATGCCTTTTGCTACTTTTTCACGGTACATGTTGAGGGTTTCAATATCTTTGTACGCATCAATGGAAGAGAATCGAACATTCGTCATTCCGATTTCTTCCCCTTGATAAATGTAAGGCGTCCCCTGCATCAAATGAAGTAGTGTTGCCAGCATTTTGGCAGATTTCTCGCGGTACTCTCCATCGTCACCAAGTCGTGACACAATCCTTGGCTGATCGTGGTTGTTCCAGTACAAACTATTCCAGCCCTTTCCGTGAAGTTCTGTCTGCCACTTCGTTAAAATGGTTTTCAATTTTACAAGGTCGAAAGGAATGACGTCCCATTTTCCTCCTGGACCCGAATCCACATCCATATGCTCAAACTGAAATACCATATTCACTTCATTTCGGTCTTCACCTGTGTAAAGCACGGCTTCATCCGGTGTCACACCTGGCATTTCCCCAACCGTCATCGCATCATATTGTGAAAGGACCTCTTGATTCATTTCCTGGAGAAATTCATGAATACGGGGACCGTTCATAAAGTACTCATGACCGGAAGCATACGTTTTGCCTTCAGGATTCGGCGCATCTGGTAATGTTGGCACTTTCGAAATGAAGTTGATGACGTCCATACGGAAACCATCGATCCCTTTATCCAGCCAAAATTTCATCATGTCATAGATTTCCTGGCGCAGCTTCGGATTCTCCCAGTTTAGATCCGGCTGTTTTTTCGAGAAAAGATGCAGGAAATATTCCTCTGTCGTTTCATCATATTCCCAAGCAGAACCGTTAAATACAGACTCCCAGTTATTCGGCTCTTTCCCGTCTTTTCCTTCACGCCAAATATAATAATCACGATATGGATTGTCCTTTGATTTCCTTGATTCCACAAACCAGCCGTGCTCATCGGAAGAGTGATTCACCACTAGATCCATCACAAGCTTCATATCACGCTGATGCATTTCCTCAAGCATCTCTTCCCAATCATTCATTGTGCCAAACTCGTCCATAATCTTTTTATAATTGCTTATATCATAACCATTATCATCATTTGGAGATTCATACACAGGAGATAACCAGACTACATCGATGCCCAGTTCTTTCAGATAATCCAATTTAGAAATAATTCCTCTGATATCCCCGATGCCGTCCCCGTTTGAATCCATGAAGCTGCGAGGGTAAATTTGATAGACGACCGATTCTTTCCACCATTGTTTCGTCATATGTGTTTTCCTCCTGTTAGATCAATTCAAAGAATAGAACGATTTCTGCAAGCGTTTGCACAAATCGTTAAAAAAATATCATATTTCTTCATAAAGATTTCTCATTTTACATTTATAATAATAACATACTATAATTTGATAGAATATACGTAGAAAGGAATTCTATATGAATAAAAAAGCAGATTCTCTGTTATTCCTGGCATGGGCTTCCTCTCTTGTGGCATCTCTGGGGAGTTTATATTTCTCTGAGATCATGAAATATGAACCATGCGAATTATGCTGGTATCAGCGTATTTTAATGTATCCGATGGTCATTCTATTAGGAGTGGCTTATGTCCGCAAAGATTTTCAAGCGGCATTATATTCTACTATTTTATCCGGAATCGGCCTTCTCGTCTCCTTGTATCACTACTCTCTTCAAAAAGTATCATTCCTATCAGAGAGTGCACCTGCCTGCGGACGTGTCCCATGTACAGGAGAATACATCAACCTGTTCGGCTTTATCACCATCCCATTCCTGGCATTGACCGGTTTCATCATCATCTTTATCGCAAGTGTAATGGTATTAAAAGCATTAAAGGAGGACAAATAGATTGAAGAAAATCATTATATTTCTAGTAGCGATTGTCGCATTATTTGCTGCCATCGCGCTCATCACAAGCATGCAAAACAGTCAAAAGGCAGAGGGAAATAAGTTTAAAAAAGCGAACCTTAACCCTGCCACCGTCGAACTGCTTGACGATCCCAACTATCAGAATGTGATCCTACCAGAAGAATTAGAAGAGAAATTAAAGAAGAACGAAGATGTGACTGTATATTTCTACAGCTCATCGTGTATTCATTGTAAGAGGACTACTCCTGTACTTGCTCCACTTGCCGAAGACATGGGAGTCGATATGGTCCAGTACAATCTACTTGAATTTGAACAAGGATGGGATCAATACCGAATCGAATCCACTCCAACACTGGTACACTTCGAAGATGGAAAAGAAGTAGCGAGAATCGTAGGAGAACAGTCTGAAGAAGAATTTAAGAAGTTTTTTGAAGAGAACGTTACGGAAGAATAGTAAAGCAAAAAAAGAGGGGCTGACTTTTCCACGAGTCAGCCCCTTTCAAGTGAGGAGGAATTTCAAGATGAAGACACTGAGTATCTTCAAAATCAACTTATTACAAGCTATTTTCCCCTCACTACAATCTTATAAACATTTTTATATGAATTTTCTAAAGTATCAAACTTTTCTTGACGCGATTTTTCTAAACAAGCAGCTGGTTATCTGCTCTGGAATAAATACTTAAACTATGCTTACAATCCGATTCTTCACTGAATTGATCATAAGACAGTGGGAAAAACATACCAAAGCCTTGAAGAATTTCAGCATTGTGGTAAAACATTTCTTCATACACATCTTCTTTTGACCCGCTCTCGACAATGGCAATCAATGTTTGTAAGCTTGAAATCACCTGGAACGCTTCCTTAAGGGTCCCGAAGTATTCAAAGTTTCTCGTCGTCGTATGTAATACTTGCATATCATCAAATTGCTCAATTTCATCATCTGTGAAATAATCAGGGAAAATAGTACAATACATGTACTGTATGAGCTCTTGAATTTTGTCTTCCTGTTCATGTGTTGATGCTAGTAAAACTTTCACCGTCATAACCCACCTTTGTAATGGTTGTAATCTCTCTGTAATAGATATATTAAGGATAACACAGAAGTAGAACCCACTGTGTGGTAATTATACCCATGAATTGGGTTGAATAGGAGTTAAATTAGGCTTAAATACCCATCAGTGTATAAGATTTTTGTCATTTGAAGGAGTTTTTTGATGAAAACACAGAAAAAAGGAGAACTATTTGAACTAGTCATTCCAGATAAATGGAAAAATGTAACGATTGAAACAATTCTTAGAAATCACTGGCAAGCACCCAAAAAATTAATTCATTCCATGAGGATGGCGGGTGATATTAAAGTGAACGGGGAATCGATTTCATGGACCCATCCCCTTTCTTCGGGAGATACGCTTCAGCTTCATTTATTTAAAGAAGTAGAATACGATGTCCCCCCGGCCTACGGAGAGATCGATGTGTTATTTGAAGATGACCATCTGATTGTCGTCAACAAACCTGCTGGAATAGATACTCACCCAAACCATCCCAATGAGACCGATACCCTAGCAAATCTGGTGTCCTTTCACTATCAAGCCCGGGGAGAGAGCTGCCGCGTCCAGCACATTCATCGCTTGGATCATGATACATCGGGAGCGATCATCTTCGCCAAGCACCCGTTAAGTAAAGCAATTCTTGACCGCCTTCTCACTGAGAGACAAATCAAGCGTACATACCACGCTCTCGTCCATGGTCGATTGAAGCAGAAAAAAGGCACCGTCTCTGAACCGATTGGCAGGGACCGCCATCACAATACTAGAAGAAGAGTTTCACCTTCTGGTCAGGATGCAGTCACCCACTACAAGGTGCTGGAGTATAAAAGTCCTTATACATTAGTAGAGGTCCAGCTTGATACGGGACGCACCCACCAGATTCGCGTCCATATGAGTCACATCGGTCATCCTTTAGTTGGAGACATATTATATGGAGGAAAGCCGATATTTAATAGGCAAGCGTTGCATGCAGCACAGATTTCATTTCCTCATCCCCTGACCGGCGAATGGATTGAGTGTGAGGCTGATTGTGCCGATGATATTGGGCTATGAGAACAAAAAAAAACGAGCCACTCCCGAGCGACTCGTTTTTTTTATATGTTGATTATTTCAATCCGTTTTTCACCGCTTCAGCGATTTGGATCGTACGGCGAGCTTGGTGTTTCACTGCAGGCTCTACGGATTCAATCATATTGCCCTCTTGATCGACCGTTACACTCGTTCCGTAAGGATTTCCTCCTGTAGTAAAGCTTGATTGGTCTGTATATCCAGGAGCTGCGATGATTGCACCCCAGTGCATCATGGTTGTGTATAGAGCCAGTACCGTCTGCTCCTGGCCACCGTGTGAGTTGCTTGCAGAAGAAGTGGCACTTACTACTTTATTTGCAAGTTTTCCGTTGAACCAAAGACCTCCAGTAGTATCCAGGAAGGCTTTGACTTGTGAAGGAACGTTTCCGAATCGTGTTGGAACGTTGAAAAGGTAGGCGTCTGCCCATTCAAGATCGTCAAGTGTCGCAACAGGTACGATATCTTTAGTTTCATTATAGTGCTTTTCCCATGCCGGGTTTGAAGCGATCGCTCCTTCAGGGGCCGTTTCTTCAAAACGCAGTACCTTCACTTCAGCGCCTGCTTCTTTCGCAGCCTCTTCTGCCCATTTTGCCATTTGATAATTTGTTCCCGTTGAACTGTAGTACATGATTGCTAATTTTACGTTAGACATAATCAAAATCTCTCCTTTAAATATGGTTTATATATAGTAAAAAAGTGAAACACCGAATCAGACTGCAGGTAAATCAATCAACATTCACCTGCATTTCATTTGCTACCTAATTAAAAGTAGTGATGTTGGATTGCATGCCGATTCTCTATGTTGGATTTCCACATCAGATAATTTCTATTGAAGAATGAACTTAACTAAAATAAAAGTGCGTCTATGGAAAATGATCCTGCCCCTATCAGTGCTACTCCAAGAGCAACAACAATGAGCATCACATTATATTCTGTACCATTTTGTGTGACCCAATAACCATTTGGTCCGTGAACTTTCATGATCGCTACAACCATCGTTCCAATGATAAGTAACGCTGCTAATGGCGTCAGGAAACCTACTGCGAATAGTAATCCCCCTGCAACTTCAGAAAGTCCTGCAAGTAATGCCATCGTTTTACCCGGCTTGATTCCAATGGACTCAAAGAAACCACCTGTTCCTTGTAGTCCGTGTCCACCAAACCAGCCAAATAATTTCTGTGCTCCGTGAGCAGCGAATGTTAACCCCACTACTAAACGAATGACCAATAAACCGAAAGCAGCTAATGCTGTCATCTTACTTCCTCCTTTATGTTTTCCCATCGAGATGTAGCTTCAAACATTTCAAATTCAATTATTCTCAAATCATTTATCTTGAATTTGAGATATATGTGTAAAAAAATGAGTGCATGTTATCTCGAATGCATTTATTTTGATTTCGAGATAATTGTATACTACTCTTCTCGTCTCTGTCAATAACTATTTTACAAATTATATTTAAATGGTTTTTGGGAGGCAGGAGGGCAAAAATAAGAGGTCCGTCCCTCATCTGGAGGGACGGACCTCTTATTTATATATCGATCAGAAATCGAAGTTGTCCGGATCTGGCCCGAAGCGCTCGTCGAGATTCAATCCGTTGATTTGATTCATTTCTTCCAGTGATAGTTCGAAGTTGAACAGATCTGCGTTTTCTTTTATGCGGCTCTCATGCACAGATTTAGGAATGATGATGACATCATTCTGAAGGTGCCAGCGCAAAATCACTTGAGCAGCGGATTTCTCATGCTTTTCAGCAATGTGATTCAGTGTTGGTTCATCCAGTACACGTCCTTGAGCAATTGGTGACCATGCTTCCACAGCAATATTTTGTGATGCACAGAATTCTTTTATTTTTTCCTGATTCAGACGGGGGTGTAATTCGATTTGATTTAATACAGGCTTTTCATTGCTGTTCTTCATCAAATCTTCAAGGTGATGCTGATGGAAGTTACTTACACCGATTGATTTCACTAACCCTTCGCTATAGAGTCTTTCGATTGCCTTCCATGTATCATTATACTTTCCTTCTACCGGCCAATGAATTAAATAAAGATCCAGGTAGTCCATATCAAGCTTTTTCAGGCTGGTTTCGAATGCTTTCAATGTCGTATCGTAGCCTTGATCACCATTCCATACTTTCGATGTAATGAACAGTTCCTCTCTCGCTACTCCACCTTCTTTCACACCTTGACCTACGCTTTCTTCGTTGTCGTAGATCGCCGCTGTATCGATGGAACGGTACCCTGACTCAATCGCTGTTCGAACAGCCTGTACCGTTTCAGACGGATCTTTCATTTGGTAAACTCCTAAACCGACATAAGGAATTTCGATTCCGTTATGTAGTGTCTTCGTGCTCAGTAAGTTTTTTAACATATTGCATCCCTCCTGATATATTATTTTACAAATTCACTCAGCTTTTTGCTAATGTTATGATTGAAAAATTCGTGTTTATACTAAATCAAGGTCCGTCCCTCTCCATGAGGGACGGACCTATTGGGTGTATCTACCGACCGATAAATTGCTCTCTTCTCTTTCCGATAAACGCGAGCTTATGAAGGGGGCGTGTCATGGCCACGTATTGGAGCTTGATGTCGAGTTCATTTTCTGCGTTGAATGATTCATCCACCGCTGCGATGATGACGACATCGAATTCGAGTCCTTTTGACAGATAAGATGGGACGACGACGATTTGATCTTTCGGGATTGATTCCTGTTCTTCTAATAACTTTACTTTCCCGGGCTGCCGGTCTTGAAGGGTTTCGCTGATTTTCACACAATCCTTCATGCTTTTTCCGATCACGGCGAAGGTTTGGAGTCCTTCTTCCCGTCCAGTATTCACCTTCTCCTCGATTACGGCAGCCAATTCTTCCAATCCCACATACTCATCGAAGCTGGGAGAAACTCCGTGTCTCACCACTGGATTCACTTTAGGAAAATCATACGGTAAGAGATTCAGCAGTTTATTCGCTTCCTCCATGATTTCAATTGTGGTTCGATAGCTTTTTTGCAGCTCGGTATAGGTGGCCCTCGGAAAAACATCTCTATACACCGGTTCCCATGACTGAAGTCCCCGATAGGAGTGAATCCCCTGGGCGAGATCCCCCACCAATGTAAACATGTCGGTTTCAAGTGCCCTCTTCAGGGAATAAAGCTGCATATAACTATAATCCTGTGCTTCATCAATCACGATATTTTTTGCCTTATAAAATTTATCGATTCCAAACAAGTGAGTTTGCAAGTAAAGTAGGATGGCTAAATCTTCTACCTCATACTGTTTCTTCTTAGCGTATTTCAACGTATATTGACTAAGCTTTTCTGCCTGCTGCATGCTTAGCTCACCTTTCGAATAAGAAGCCAGCCGTTTCGGATCTGAGAACAATTCTAGGAAGTATTGATCCAGGTTTTTCTTTTCAAACTGCTTCATGTAGGCAGTAACGCTTGTTCGGATCGCCTTCTTAATTTCTTCAACCCGCTCACTTTTCTTGTCCAATGCTTTTGACACATAGTCCTTCCGGTTTGCTGCCTGTGTCCTTTGAAAAAGCGCTGTTTCGATCCGTTCATCGAAAAACTTCTCTACCTTCTCCACCATCTGCTTCTTATTCGTCCGAACATAATTCTGTAAGAGAGCTTTGAGCTTTTCCATTCGGCGATAGATTGGCATATACGTATATTCATCTTTAAAAAGATGAGTGAATTTTTTTGCCGTGTAGAGCTTGAATTTATCGACATAGAAGTCCTTTGATGTATAAAAGCGCTGTTCAATTTCTTCTATATAATAATCAAGAATTCTCCTGAATGCTTTGGAGCCTTTAAACCCTGATATCCAGGAGGCAGTCTCTACTTCTTCCCCGTGGGTTTCAATTAGATGAATGAGCTTGTTATCTTCTACTAATTTCAGCTTTTTCTCCAGGCAGGTCATGACATAATCCGTGAACGTCGTTTGCCTTACCCGTTCAACACCAAGTTCCGGCAGGGCTTCTGAAATGTAGTCGATAAACAAATTACTTGGTGCAAGGATCATCAGTTGTTTCGGATCAAAATGCTGTTTGTAGTTGTAAATAAAGTATGAAATCCGGTGAAGGGCAATGGTTGTCTTTCCGCTTCCTGCCGCTCCTTGAACAATGATGGGCTTGTTTAAATCGGCACGGATGATCCGGTTTTGTTCTTCTTGAATGGTGGAAATGATCTCAGTTAAACGATTGCTGGAGCTCTTGGCTAATGAATCCTGAAGCAGTTCATCAGTGGTCGTTAAATCTATATCCCTGATTTCTTCTAACAAACCATCCTCAATCATGTACTGACGCTTTAATGAAAGATCTCCTACATATGTCTCGTCTTCCGCTTCATACGAAACATCGCCGATTCTTCCTTCGTAATACAGGTTTGCGATGGGAGACCGCCAGTCCACGATGATTTGTTCTTGATTCTCCCTCTGATAGAGGGAGGTCTTCCCAATATAGTGCTTCTCCACCTTGTCCGAGCCCTCATGTTGAAAATCAATCCTGGCAAAATACGGTTTCGTTTTCGCTTTCGTTAGGGACTCAAGTTCTTCTTTGGACATCTCAAAGAAGCTTGAGTTCGTCAAGATATCGATGTACGCAGCACTCGACTCGCCCCAATCAATATCACCAAAAGCTTTTTCCATGTTTTCTTTATACTTTTCCTTACTCGTCTGGGATGTGCTGATGACTACATCAATGTAGCGCTTCGTAAACTCCAAGCGTTCTGATTCAGTTGAAAAATCGGGATGAATAGTTGATTCCTTCGTCATACATTTCTCCTTCCAAATGTTAGTAGCCGCAATGGAGAAAAAAACGTCTCAACAATACCACTAAGGTAACGACTCTCGGTGGATGAACACGTTTATAACGAAAAGCGGAGGCGGCTCGATCAGGCCCGACAAGCATAAGATGAGTCTGGCGAGAAGGCGCTTTTTGCCTTCTTGCCAGACTTAGCTTATGACCTCGAGGGCCTAGCTGCCGGAGCTAGACAATATAAAGACAAATCGAAATCCGGATAATTTATGTAGGCGTTTGGGAGCAGGAATATATATTATCAGATAATTAGGAGAATATCAATAAAAAAGCAGAAGGGCTTTGCCTAGAGGCGACAAGCATAAGGCGAGGACACCGGAAAGACGCTCTTTGCCTTTTTGGTGTCCTTGACTTATGACCTCGAGGGACTAGCCGCCGGAGCTGGACATTTAGAAAAGCGGAGGCGGCTTGCTCAGGCCCGACAAGCATAAGGCGAGGACACCGGAAAGGCGCTCTTTGCCTTTTTGGTGTCCTTGACTTATGACCTCGAGGGACTAGCCGCCGGAGCTGGACATTTAGAAAAGCGGAGGCGGCTTGCTCAGGCCCGACAAGCATAAGGCGAGGACACCGGAAAGGCGCTCTTTGCCTTTTTGGTGTCCTTGACTTATGACCTCGAGGGACTAGCCGCCGGAGCTGGACAACTCCAAACCCAGTACCGTGAACCAATCCAGTGATCATAATCAAAAAACCTCCACCTATAAAGATGAAGGGTCTTTCATACGATCCACAGGAAACACAATCTGAAAACTTGTCCCCTTTCCAACTCTACTTTCAACTGTAATGACGCCTCTCATCGCTTCAATGATGCGATAGGAAACCATAAGCCCAAGACCGGTCCCTTTTTCTTTCGTAGAAAAATAAGGTTCTCCCAGTCTGGCGTGTTGCTCAGAGGTCATCCCTACTCCAGTGTCAGTGATTGTGATGCTGACGTTTCCCTTTTGAACCTTCGAAAGTATCGTAAGGGTACCTCCTTTTGGCATGGATTCGATCGCATTTTTGATGATGTTGAGAAATGCTTGCTGAAAGCTCCGTGTATTACCGACGATAGTGGCGTCCATGATGCTTTTATGTACGTCCACCGATTGCTGGTTGCTCAGGGGCTCTACCATATCAACGAGCTTATTGAGTTGTCCCGAAATTGAGATGTTCTCTACTTGATCAGGGTCCGGCTTTGCAAACGTCAGATAGTCATTGATAATATCTTCTGCCCGGTTCAGTTCTGATGATGCGATGGCTAAATATTGCTCTTTCTTTCCGACTGGAAGATTTTCTTGATGGAGTAATCTTAGAAATCCTTTAATAACAGTTAACGGATTCTTCACTTCGTGTGAAATGCTGGCTGCGAGTTGTGCGAGTACTTCCATTTTCTCTATCTTCACGAGTGCTTGTTTGATTTGAATCTGTTTAAGCAATGTTTCACATATGTATGTCAAGATAAGCATTCCCACTGAAGGGAGTAAGATGAAATTAATGAGATAGCTTTCATCAATCACAAACACGGTCATGGCATTAGCAATAAGGGCCGCTACTATGGAATGAATGGTAAAGAGAATCACTGAGAATATGATTTTCTTGCGGCTCGTTAACCGGTCAAAATCGAACCACTTCATCCCGATAACCGTCAAGAGGTAGATCACCACATAAATAACAAATGCTACTAAACTCCAACTATACACCATTGTCCGGGATAACAATAAGACAACTAAAAGTGCGAGCCCTGTATATGGTCCTCCATACATGATTCCGAGTACGAAAGGAATCATCCTTAAATCATGTACACAGTATGGATTATGATAAATCGGGGAAAGCATGCACAGGATAATGGCAATACTCAAAGAAACAAGGGTTGCTAACCTTGTATACCAACCATGTATCATCTTTCTTTCAGTAAGGAAAAAAATTAAAAAAATACTCAAAATGATATAAAAGAAATTATTAATAACATCCTGATTAAAGATAATCATACTTACCCTTTGACCTTTCACAGATATTGTCTACTTTATAGAAATTCTACCATACTACTATAAAAATCGTTACAATTATATATGTAATCGGGCATTTATATAAGAGAACTCTCCTGTACATGTACAGGAGAGTCATCAACTTACACAGTTTTCAATTGCTCACCAAGATATTTTGCCAACTCAAGCATACCGTATTGTCCGTACTTCGCCTCGGCATCCTTGTTGTAGTTTGTATTGGTGTTCACATCATACGTGTAGATGGTGCCTTCTTTGTCTTGAATGAATTCGATCCCGGCTACATCAATCCGGTTTTCTTTTAAAAATGCTTCGTAAAACGAAAGGATGCCATGGGAAAAGTTTTCCCTGATTTGGAATTTAGGTTTCTCCTCTTGCTCTCCCACTGGACAGAATAAGTCATCCACCTGGCAGACATCGGCGGGACATAATTCAAATCCTTTTGACGTATCCACTCTCACAGCATAAATGAATTTGCCGCCAATGAATTCACAGCGTGTGATCGACGCGTCCGGTGCTTCAATGTATTCCTGGATTAGCGTCGTGCCATCTAGCGGTTCTTCAAATGCATCACTGTACACATAGTTTTTCAGTGCGTCCACTGAATGAAACAACTGAACACCCAATCCTTTCCCTGCACGGTTATGCTTGGTGATGAAGGATGGCTTGTTGAGCTTTTGTGCGGCTTCTATGATCTGCTCTTTTCCAACGGCTGCAATGGTTTTAGGTGTCTTGATGCCGACAGCGTTCAAGGCCATATACTGATTCACTTTACTTACTTCCAACCGGAGGGCGCGGCTCCCATTCAGTACCTTTCTTTCATATCTCTCCAACCATGAAAGAACGCTTTCCGTTAACTCAGGTGCAAAACGGTGGTTTCTGGTATGGGAAGATGCACTGATCCGATTATAGAATACACCTTCTGGAGGTTCTGAGGATAAGTCGATAAGTCCTTGATCGAGGAACCATTCCTCATAAGGCAATTGGAGCTCGTTGAGACGAGTCGTTAAATGATTGGTCCAATCACTATTTTCATGAATAATATGAATTTTTTTCACGATCATCACCCCATTTGTTCGTATGATTTTTTAAAAAAGGTCGCACAACACAAAGTAATCCTACTATAAAAGTAGGATTTAGGTCAATGATGATGAATTTATCTGGGCTTTCTGTCGGTTCTCATCTGAATTTTCATACCACTTTTGGTGAGCTGATCGGTTGTTTTAGGGAAATCATCGCTATGGGAAGTGCTATGATCGTCCTTCAAGATATCCCTGATTTCCTGTAAGACTTCAAGGTTCGTCGTTTGCTTCACTTTGTATTGCTGCTCTCCGCCTTTCAAGCGGTTGACCACCTTTATCATCAGAAAAATGCTCATGGCCACGAGAAGAAAGTCTACAAGGGCTTGTAGGAACTTTCCCAATTCAATCACCTCTGCTCCAATTCGAAGGTGCAGGCCTTCTAAGTTAATACCGCCAAATAAAATTCCGATTGCCGGCATCATCATGTCTTGAACGAGAGACTCCACAATCTTACCAAACGCTGAACCAATGATGACTGCAATCGCTAAATCAATTACATTCCCCCTTGAAATGAATAGTTTAAATTCAGACCACATGATGAATTCACCTACCGCTTCATTACTCTTAACATATGGCAAAAACGAGTGAGTTATGAAGACAAGGGCAAAAAAGCTACATAAGATATTTCCCTACAATGGCAAGCAACACAATAAAAGCGACTACGCACATTAGGATGATCAACATTTTTTCTTCTTTATTCCCTAACATTCTTTTCGCCTCCTCCATTTCTTAAGGAACTTACACGGTCCCTCTTTCAAATAATTCCGTTTCCAGTATCACGGGTCGAGGGTCCGTATTTTCAAGAAATAGTTTAAACGATTCCTCTCCCACTTTTCGTATCGGTACTTCAAAGGATGAAATGTCCAGTGCATCGGCAATGGGATGATTATCAAAGCTTAAGATAGCCAAGTCACCGGGTATCCTGATCCCTCTTTTCCCTGCCTCTGTCACCATACCTGCTGAAACCTGATCACTTGTTACGATAAGGGCTGATGGCTTTTCTTTCAGCTGTTCCCAGGCCTTCACCACATCTCTTCCATCCTGCAGATGATAGCAGTCATTGAAGATCCACTCATCACGCACAGGATTCCCCGCAGCTTCTGAGCTATCATAATACGCCCGGATTCTCTCTTCACTGTTCGTCCCAAACATTCTATGCATGCATAGACCTATGCGGGAGTGACCTTTTGAATAAAGATATTCGAGACCATTCCTAACTCCTTGATAATGATCGATATATATTTTCTTACACGAGTGACCGTACACATTTTCACAAAAAACAACATTGGCATTTTCCATGAAAGGAGTGAGAACATCCAGTGAATTTGAGCGTGATGTTAAGATCAATCCGTCTACTTCCTTCATTTGCAGACGATGAAAGGCATCAAGTTCGGCTCCCTTGTCATAATCCGTTTGAAAAAGTTGAAGGTGATAGCCATGCTTTAATGCTTCCCCTGCAATACCTTGAAGAATTTCTCCAAAGTAAGGAAGATTCAAATATGGCAAAACAACTCCTATACTATAGGTCTTCCCTTTTGATAAATGGACAGCGTTAGCGTTTTTTATATAATTTAGTTGCTCGATGGCCTCGAGAACCTTCTGACGTTTTTCCTCTTTTACATAAGGATGTTTATTTAATACTCTTGAAACCGTTGAAACAGATACTCCCGCAAGCTTCGCGATACTGCGAATATTTGTCATCCCCATACCCCTCATTAAATATTATCAATGGCCCACCTATACATTTTGCGCAAAACTTTTAATAAACACTTGCTCTGAAACGCGTTTCACACTTTAGAGTTATTCATGCAAGGGGTCACATTGGGATACCCCCTAAAACATGATAAGGAGGCTATACTATGTTTGGTATTTTATTCTTACCCGTTCTGTGTATCATCATCATCGGAGGAAGCTACGCCGCATTAAAGCCCATCCATTTCTATACTCCCCACGATCAACAGGATCCATTTGAGCACATATACAACCGTAAACTCAACTAGTTCACCTGCCTGCCTTCTATGAAGCAGGCTTTTATTTCACCCACTTGACTGCCCACCCCTGGACGGCCTCCATCACGGGTTCCAGTTCCCTTCCCTTTTTCGTCAGGCTATAAAGGACTTTGACCGGCTTTTCGTCGAGAACTTCCCGATAAACGATTCCGTTTTCCTCCAATTCCCTTAATCTATCGGTTAACATCTTTTGACTGATATTCGGTATTCCTGCATTTAAATCTTTAAAACGGCATGTTCCTTCAAATAATACCTTTATGATCATCCCGACCCAGCGCTTGCCTAATAATTCAAAGGCAGCAGCATATTTCGGGCAAAGTTTTGTTTCCATGTAAGATTTCACATCCTAAATCGTTATCCCTTGACGCATACTAAAACGTCGGTTATATTGTTCATATTGCTTTTACACTTACAAAAAGTAAGTAACATACAAATATATACCATATTATAACACTTTTTTAAACATCAAGGAGGCTTTATCATGGATAATTTCTTTCAAGTCGTCGATGAACGACGCTCAACGAAAGTATACGTTCCTCAAGCGGAAATCCCCCGTGAGGAATTAGTCAGCCTGCTCGAAACTGCGGGAAAAGCACCATCTGCATGGAATCTTCAACAGTGGAAATTCCTGGTGTTCGATCAGAAAGAAGTTCAAGAACGCTTACTTCCGATTGCTTATCATCAACAACAAGTACATGATGCTTCTGCAGTTGTGGCTATACTTGGTGACCTGGAAGCTAATAAAAATGTCGACCCTGTCTTTGATCCCGCCATTGAAAAAGGTGAAATGACGGCTGAAATCAAAGAGGTACTAAAGAAACAAATTGACGGTGCATACAGCCGTGACGAATATCCGAGAGACGCCGCTTTCAGTAACGCTTCCTTAGCCGCTATGCAATTCATGCTTGCTGCAAAAGCGAAAGGCTGGGATACTTGCCCGATCGGCGGTTTCAATCCGTCAGCTCTCGTTTCCGAATTCAATGTATCAGACCGTTATATCCCGATTATGCTGATTACAATCGGAAAACCACTTCAAAAAGCACGAAAATCAGATCGTTTAGATATCCGCAACTTAATTGATTGGGCGGAATAAGCCTATGAAAAAGCCGCATCCCCTAAGGATGCGGCTTTTTCAAACTGTTAAAAGAGTACGCTCTTTTCAATCTGTTTCATTTCATAAAAGTAGCCTTTTTTCCTCATGAGCTCATCAAAACTCCCGGCTTCAACAACCTTCCCTTGATCCATGACAACGATTTGATCCATGTTTTCAAGACCGGTTAAACGATGACAGATCAGAATCAATGTGTCACCACCAGCCACATCATACAGATGGTCAAAGATCTCTTTCTCCGTCAACGCATCAACCGAAGACGTCGGTTCATCCAACATCCATAAGGGTGACCCCTTCAACAGAGCCCTTGCAATGGCCAATCGCTGCTTTTCTCCTCCAGAAAGATTCTCTCCTTTTTCCAGTACAGTGTGTTCTAAAGAAAAGTGGCACAGTTTCACTTTATCTAATGCCGATTCCATTTCCCCGTCTGTCAGTCCGTCACGCACCAGTATAAGATTATCCCTTAAAGTGCCGTAGAAGAAATGATTTTCTTGAAGAACCACGTTGGTATGCTCCCACAACGACTCTTTATCGAAATCTTTAATTGAAGCATCATTCACGAAAATCGATCCTTGATCCGTTGAGTAAAAGTTTAATAGCAATTGAAGCAATGTTGATTTCCCTGATCCCGACGGGCCTACAATCGCTGTTTTCGAACCCGCAGGCAGCTCAAGATCCACACCATCCAATGCCTTTCTTTCCTCTCCCTCAAAGGAAAAGCTTACATCCTTCAGGTGAAAGGACGGAGCTTCCCCGCCAAGTTTCCCGCCAAATGAAGGTCCGTCCCTCTCGATGCTCTCTTCGGGAACAACAGCAGAAAGCCTGGCTGCCGCTCTGCGGGAATCTTCATAGTGTGTAGGAAGGATTGCCATGGGTGTGGCGTTTTCGAATACGGTTAATGAGATCATGACAAGCATAGCGAGATATATTCCGTCCAGTTGACCTGATCCCACTGAATAGGCCCCTACAGCTAAAACGATCCATGAAATAAGAAGCGAAACCAGGATATTGGTTGAATGACTACAGAGGGAATGGATACCCTCACGTTCCTGCTCACTCACATAGCCTGTTGATGCATGAACGAGACTTCTCTCTTTATCCTCCAGTCTTTGATAGATTTTCAAGTCTTTAAATCCATGAAGAAATTCCGTTACCCCAGTAGACAAGTCCCCTCGACTTTCTCTTAAAGTCATTTCAATCTTTCTCTGCTTAAGAGCGAAATAGGCAGGGACGATGAATCCCGTCAGTAGAAGGCCCACTAGAAGAATCAATGCAACAGATACCGAATAAAACATCGTAAACAAAATCGTACTTAAGAACACCATCACCAGAATAATCGGCGGATAAAAGACCCTAAGAAAGAAATTCTGGAGGCTCTCTACATCACCGACAATTCTTGAGAGAAGATCTCCACTCCTGTATCGCCCGAAAATTCCCGGCGCTAACGGTTCGATTGCTTCATAAATCGAGACTCGTAAATTAGCCAGAATCGTGAATGTTGCACGATGGGAAAAATAACGTTCCGCGTACCGGCTAAGCGCCTTTGTAAAACCGAATAGCTTCAAGAGTGCAATCATCACCGTCAGTGCGTAAAGAGGTACTTCCAAAGCTGCTTTAGAAATTAAATAACCACTGGAAGCAAATAATCCGACAGAGGTCATTCCGGCCAGGAAGCCAAAAAGAATGGAATACACTATATCCTTCTTTTCCTTCATCATCAGCTTTACGACAAATCCTAACTCTTTCATCATGTATTCACCCCTTGCTGTGCTGTCACCATCTCATGATAGCGTGAAGAGGACTTCATTAACTCCTCATGATTTCCTATACCCGATAATTTCCCATTTTCCAAAAACAGAATTTGATCCGCTTCACGAATTGTATGGAGGCGGTGAGCCACTGTAATCACCGTTGAACCCTTGGATAATTCCTGAATGGAGGCTTGAAGGATTCCCTCGGTTTTAAGATCCAATCCTGTTGTCGGTTCGTCGAAGAGAATAAGAGAAGGTTTTTTGAGAAAAGCCCTGGCTATGGCAATACGCTGCTTTTCTCCTCCTGACAGCCCTCTCCCGGCTTCACCGATCGGTGTATCAAACCCCTTATCGAGACCTGAAATCATTTGTGAGATTCCTGCTTTTTCAGCAGCGTATTCAATCTCTTCCGGGGTCACGCCTTCTCTTCCTCCAACTGCAATATTCTCTGAGATTGTGCCTGATAATAAATAGGGATTCTGTGAAATATAACTCAGCTGATCAAACCAGTCGCTTTCCCTATATTCACTTCTTGAATGTCCATCAATCACGATCTCTCCTTCAGAGGGATCAAGAAGCCCGGCTAAAAGATGAAGAAGGGTTGTTTTCCCTGCTCCGCTGTGACCGACGATCGCCACTTGGCTGCCGGGAGGAAAAACAGCCGAAATGCCACGAAGATCAAATCCCTTATCCACGTAGGAAAACCCTACGTCACTTAGCTTAACTGTTGGAGGAATCCCGTTTGTTTTAAGCTTCTTCTCTCCCCATTGCACTGGTCGATCTTTTTCTTCAAGCTCTTCCATGACTTTCTTCGCGGCCCCCATACTTCCTCGGCCAGTATGAAAGGCTTGTCCGAGCTCTTTTAATGATAGGTAGAATTCCGGGGCAAGCACGAGAACAAAGAAAGCTGTGAAGAATGAAATACTTTCAAAGACGACTAATCGCAGCCCAACTTCCAGGGCAATCAGTCCAATACTTAACATAGAGATAAACTCAAGCATTAAAGAAGATAAGAAGGCGGTCTTTAACACTTCCATCGTGGCTTCACGAAAGTCAAGACTGCTGTCACGGATCCCGTCTTTCTGTTCTTCCCCTCTTCCCAGGAGCTTCAAGGTTGTCAGTCCTTGCAGTGTATCTAGAAATCGTCCTGAAAAAGCCGTCAACTTATCCATTTGCTTCTCTGATTTGTTTTTTGTCATGACTCCGATAATCGCCATAAACAAAGGAATGAATGGGGCCGTTATGACCATGATCAGACCGGTATAAATATGCTCGGTAAAAATAGTGATTAATAGTATCAACGGGACAATCGTGGTTTGAATTCTTTGTGGTACGTACTGACTGTAATACCCATCCAGCCCATCGACAGCATCCATCATCGTACTGACCTTTTGTCCAGACTGCCCTTGAAGGGATGCTTGCAGTGGATTCTTTGCCCACTTATTCAATAGCCGTTTTCTCAAGTCGCTCTTTACCTTCGCAGCCATCCTGATTCCTGTTCGTCCATTCACATACGACAGGGCCGCTCTTCCCACTAAAATAATCAGTAAAGCACCAAGCAATGGGAGAATGTCTTGAAATTCTGCTCCCTTTATAAACATTTTATCTACAATGCCAACCAACAAGTAAGCTTGTCCAATCACGACTCCCCCCATTAATAGGGATGTTCCGTAAAGTGTCAACAAGGATGATCTCTGCTGCTTAGCCAATCGATTCAGCTCTATCATAACTTCTCTCAACTCCAAAAGTTAGTGAAACATTTCACAAATTAATAACTCTATTATAGTAAACTTGTTCTCTTTATGCATCTTTTAGGATTGACCTTTTTGTGACAATTACAGAACACAGGTAGTTTTGAATGTGGTGTGAGTGGATATTCCAACAATTAAATTTACAATATTCGTAAAAACTACACAAACTAAATTCAAATCAATAAAAAAAGAGAGGCACATCCCTAAGCGAATGACCTCTCTATTTGTTCAGTTATTCTCGTCACATCATATCTTCAATAAATCCTTCGTCACACGCTGGATAATCTCCGGCAGTACTGAGAAGGTGTAAGGTTTATACACTCTTTCTGTCCACTGATGACCATCCTTTCCATAAACTCCTATATTAATAGAAGGGATGTTCAGCTTTCTGATCATGTCGATGGGAACTGGATACAAATGATCGATCAGGGGCAGATTCTTTTTGAATACGTCAATATCCTCGTCTTCTTCATGAAGAGAGAGAAAACTGCCATCTGCGAGATAAGGGAAAAACCGTTTAATGACAAATTCTTCTCCGGTTTCATTGGAAATATCGTTTAAGCACGTTCCCAATACTTCTCGTACCTTTTTGCCATACTCATTTTCTTCATTCACAAAGTTATGAGGTAAAAATGGCGGTGCGAAGAAAATGATCACTCTAGGCGTTCGATCGGGATCCAGATGCTGCAGTGCTTCCACCATGGAATAAGCAATCGTTCTTCTGTCTTCTCCTTCCATATCATGAAAGATCTTTTTCATAACAGGATCCGGATCGATGCCTCTTTCCTTCAGCCAGAAGATATACTCCCGTAATGTCAGCACTTCTACTTCCCAAGAAAACTCCCTTTCCGGGAAACCATGATAGCTCCGATATTGCTCAAACTGTTTTTTACTCCGTTCTTCCAGCTCACTTACTGCCTTTAATGCTGCCTTTTTCATATCGTAGAGCACTTCTCTGGCGGTTCTCTCGTATACAAAATAATTGAAGTAAAGAGAAGCGCTAAGAGGGGTTTGAACATTATACGTATGCTTATCATCTTTGAAATACAAGCACGAAGGCGGCAGGGTGAATTCTCCTGGTATATCCTCCAGGTAATCTAAATTCTGATTGATTTCGAGATTGATTTTGGAAGCAATCACAGTAGGATCGATAGATGTCAGAACATCCCCTACATGCGCTTCTCTTCCATATATATAAAAGCTTGGCAGGAGCTTTCCTGCAGCACCTGTGTAAATATATCGTTTACAGTCCCCATCATAGATCGGAGAAATGAAATCCGTATTGATCGCTGCCAAATAATCAAAGCCTTCTTTTTTCAACCGATAGAGATCACTTAAAGCTGCAATCATTCCGGCATGTTCACTTTCTTCATCACCATTAAATAGGAAGAGTAAATGTCCATCTGGCGTTTCCTGTCCCGTATAGTATAAGAGATTCGCCATGTGTACAGCGATTCCGCTCTGCATATCCAATGCCCCTCTTCCAAACAGCCAGTGTCCAGAGAGGGCATCTTCTCTCACCTTTTCCTCTCCTTCATAGTCCATAAAGAACTTCTGAAGAAAGTCAGGATCATGAGCCATATCCTGCAGTGCACCATAATCATCGGTTTCTACCGTATCATAGTGGGCATGGAATAAAACGGTTTTAGAAGAAGCGCCTTTTACAAGGGCAAATACGTTTTTCCTTCCAATCGGGTCATTCGGGACTTCTTGCAGCCAGACCTGATCCGGATGCTCTTGAAAATAGGGGAATGAAGAAATCACTTCATATATAAATCGGGCTTTCTCACTTTCGCCTATTGTTCCGTTATAACTTTTCAGAGCGACTAAGGATCGTGTGATGTATTCAATCTGCTGGGAGATTGATTTGTTTTTCAATTGAGTATACACGTTAGTACCGCTCCTTTCCGTAAGAAATGTCACTTTTTTACGTGGTAAATCGTTTACGTTCAGACATTGTAGGGACTGATTCTCTATAATTGATAACATCTTATCTAAAATGAAAGGGGTTTGGAAGGGGTTTCAGGATTATTTTATAAAAAAATTTCATATCTTTCTATTGAAATTCGATCTATTACCGAATATTATAGAAGTTGCGCGTTTTTAATGTTCGTTTTTATTGGAGGTATTACGATGTTTAAATTAAAGGAACACGGCACTAATCCTAAAACTGAAATACTGGCAGGGATTACAACATTTCTAACAATGGTTTACATTGTCGTTGTCAATCCCATTATTTTAGCCGACGCAGGTGTGCCATTTGATCAAGTCTTCTTAGCAACCATTATTTCAGCCGTAGCGGGAACGCTATGGATGGCCTTGTTCGCAAACTATCCAATTGCCATCGCACCAGGGATGGGATTGAATGCTTACTTTACGTACTCAGTTGTAGGAGCGAATGATGACATTTCTTATATCGTTGCATTCTCTGCCGTTTTTGTAGCAGGTATCATCTTTATCATTCTTTCATTAACACCATTCAGAAAAAAATTGATCGAAGCCATTCCACAAAACCTAAAGCACGGCATCACCGCAGGAATTGGTTTGTTCATTGCATTTATTGGATTACGACTAACTGGATTGATCCAGGCTCACCCAACGAATTTAGTACAGCTTGGAGATCTTCATTCATCTTCAGCAATCTTAGCGTTAATCGGGTTGGCTGTCACCCTTATCCTTATGGTCTTACGTGTTCATGGTGCATTATTCATCGGAATGATCGTCACTGGACTCGTTGCATTTTTCACAGGTGAATTATCTTTTAAAGAAGGATTTGTGGCTCTTCCACATCTTCCAGAAGGACTGATCGTGGCAAATCCTCTTACGGCATTTGCCGATGTCTTTCAATATGGATTATATGCGGTTGTGTTCTCTTTCTTACTTGTTACCATCTTTGATACAACGGGAACGATGATCGGAGTGGCTCAACAAGCAGGTCTTATGAAGGGCAATACGATGCCGAGAGCACGTGAAGCCTTACTTGCGGACTCCATTGCAACAACTGTAGGGGCGATGTTTGGGACAAGTCCTACGTCCGCTTATATTGAATCTTCTGCCGGTGTTTCCGCTGGAGGAAGAACAGGATTGACAACATTAACGGTTTCTATCCTGTTCATAGTCGCTGCATTCTTCGGCCCACTTGTAAGTGCCGTATCAGGAATTTCTGCCATTACTGCTCCTGCCCTAATCATCGTAGGAAGCTTAATGATGGGGAGCATTTCTCATATTAAATGGGATCAATTAGATGAAGCCTTCCCTGCATTCCTAATCATTCTAAGCATGCCGTTAACCTCAAGCATCGCAACAGGTATTGCATTAGGGTTCATTTCGTATCCATTACTAAAAGTAGTAAAAGGACAATGGAAGCAAGTACATCCGCTCGTTTATATCTTTGCCGTCCTGTTCTTCTATCAGCTGGCATTCCTGCCTCATTAACTCGATATAGATACTCGAAAGACCGTTCATAATGAACGGTCTTTTTGTGCAGCAATTTCAGCTGTCTGTGTCCATATTCTCTTAACGCTTTTTAGATTTTTGTCATCAAAAGTTAAACAATATATATCCGGCATTTCAAGCTTTCTCCAAAACCTGATATCATATTGATGATCAAAGTAACTCATGATCAGAACCATGATATTACCGTGTGTTCCAATCACAACGTTTTTCCCATTATATTCATCAATGATCTTAAATATCCCTTGTACGCCTCTTTTTTGAGCGGTGAGATTCGACTCTCCACCTTCTAAGGAAAAAGCAGGGTCCTCCCACACCAATGAGATTGCCTCTTCAAAGTTTTGAACAGGTTTTCCAGAGAGAGTTCGTTCTCTCAATTCTTCATACAAATTGATTCCCTCCCCAATATGGCGGGCTGTCCCTTCAACGGTTTCCACCGCCCTTTTATATGGACTGGAACATACTGCATCAATCTTTTCCTTCTTTAATAATTCCGTGACATGCTCAGCATCCACCTTACCTTTGTCTGATAATGGTCTGGTTAATTCCTCAGGGGTGTATTTCGAGTGAGCATGCCTCACCAGATACAGTTGAGTTATTGCCAACTTCATTCACTCCTTCTTACTTTCCGAACACATAAAAAAGGGCTGCCAGGCAGAATTGCTACCCTTACTTCCACACAACGTCCAATTGACTAGCATAAAATGTTATCGCCTTTTTATAAGGTTCGATAGTGGGGTCATGTGACGATTCTCCAATACATGTCAGCAGCAGCTCCATTGCTTGACTGTGTTCGTTCAAATTATAGAGGGTCATGGAATAAAAGACCGTCAACGCTTTATTTCCAGGAAATCGTCCGATTCCTTTCTCGAACACCGATTTGCTTTTTTCATACTCTCCCAGTGTCCGATATGTACTCCCTAATCCAAGAAAGGCGCCTTGTAGATCCTTATCATTCAGTCCCAATTGAATCGAATTCTCATAATATGGAACGGCTTTGCTTTCGAGTCCCATTACGTCATGGCTCCATGCACATTGGTAATGGAGAAAACCATTATCTGGTTCTTCTCCAATCAATCCCTTCCACCTTTCAATGGAAGCTGCGTATTCTCCTGACTCTCTCAATGCAATGGCTTCTTCTATTTCTCTATTCATTTTAAAGTCTCCTATTTATTCGGGAATGAACTCCATCAGCCAGGAATCATGGTATTTCCCTTCATGAAGTTCATGCTCCCTAAGTATTCTTGCTTTGCTGTATCCACATTTCTCATAACACCGTATCGCCCTCGTGTTCCATGTCATAGGATCCATCACCAGCCGGTGAACGCCCTTCTTTTCAAGGAGATAATCCATCGTAGCTCGAATGAGTAGCGTGCCCAACCCTTGATTCCAATAAGCCACCTCTCCAATGAATTGATCCGTACCGTAGATCACTTCATCATGATTGGTGTAACCGTATCGATTCATTGTTTCTTCATCGAGCTGATAATATTGCAAATAGCCGATTTCGTTTCCTTCATACTCTACAAGGCAGCTAACTACACCTCTCTGAGCTAGAAATTTCTCCTCCACCATCTGGAGGGTGAAAGGCCGGTCCCTTCCTTCATAGAATTCCAGCACCTTTGGATCCGATAACCATCTCGACAACGTGTATGTATCCCTGTCCTCTAGCGGGCGAATATGTAATGATCCCTTCCTATAATTCATGCAAACACCTCCCTGGATCTATCTATTACTATATACATTCAGCACACTCGAGAAAAAATCCTTCTTTCACGTGAGGGACGGACCTCCTTGGATATAAGACAAGTTTGTGAACTACTTCACATTTATGTATTTTATGTTGAATTCATGAGTAGAATATCTTTGTGTTTCATGTTATCATTACATTGTGAATGAATTCACAATGTACTCACTAATACTCTTACAACTCCATTACTTTCTTTAAAAACTGAACATAGTTTTAAATCATGAAAACAAAAAAACCGTGGATAGGTGATGACGTATGACAATCAAATGTACAAACAAAGTAGCTTTAATCGGTACAGGATTTGTGGGCTCAAGTTATGCCTTTGCTCTTCTCAATCAGGGAATCGCACATGAACTTGTGATGATTGATTTGAATAAGGAGAAAGCTGATGGAGATGCACGTGATTTAAATCATGGTCTTGCTTTCGCTTCTCCTATGAAAATATCTGCAGGGGATTACAGTGACTGTAAGGATGCTGATTTGGTCGTGATTACGGCAGGAGCGAACCAGCAGCCGGGTGAAACCCGTCTGGACCTGGTGGAAAAGAATGTGAAAATCTTTAAGAACATTGTAGACTCCGTCATGAATAGTGGATTCAACGGCATTTTCCTTGTGGCGACGAACCCTGTCGACATCTTAACGTATGCAACGTGGAAGTTTTCCGGTCTGCCTAAAGAAAGAGTCATTGGATCTGGAACGATTCTTGATACCGCCAGACTTCGTTATTTAGTCGGAGAGCATTTTAATATTGATACGCGGAATATTCACGCTTATATTATGGGAGAACACGGCGATACGGAGTTTCCCGTTTGGAGCCACACGACTGTAGGAGCGAGTCATTTAAGTGAGTTGATTGATTTCCACCAGGATGACGTGCAGAAACAACTTGACGACATATTCGTCAATGTAAGAGATGCCGCCTATCACATCATTGAACGGAAAGGCGCAACCTATTACGGCATTGCCATGGGTCTTGCCAGGATTACCAAAGCTATCTTTAACAATGAAAATAGCATTTTAACCGTTTCTGCCCTCCTTGAAGGTGAATATGATCAAGAAGACATATACATCGGTGTTCCTGCCATCATTAATGGCGAGGGTATCAGGAAAGTCGTCGAGCTTCCGTTAAATGTTAAAGAAAGAACTCAATTCGCTCACTCTGCGGAAACGCTAAAAAGTGTGATGAAAAAAGCGATGGATACTTGATTTACTCCCTTCGTTAAAATGATTAGACACGCACGCCCATTAGACCTCCTCATATGATAAAGAGAATTCTTTATGAGGAGGTTCTTCTATGTATGATCACAGACAACTATTCCCTGGCTTTCCTGGTGGAGGTCAAGGATCGGGGGGTGGTTTTCCAGGGTTTCCTGGTGGAGGACAAGGCGCTCCAAGCTCACCACCACCTGCAGGAGGGCAAGGCGGACAAAATCAACCACCACCCGGACCACCACCGAACTTCCAGCCACAAAAAACGGTGATGCAAGGAACACAAGGTGGACCAAGTGTCTTTGCAGTAGACCCGGGTGCCATCAGAAGATGTTTATTCCGTTACACGTATATTTGGTTACGAAGAGATGCTTTCTGGTTTTATCCTGTCTTTGTTGGGCGCCGTTCCATTGCCGGGTGGAGATGGATCGGATTCACATGGGTATACTTCGGCATCGATTTAGATAAAATTGAATCCTTTACTTGCGTGTAGATTTCTCTCATGTATTCATATCCTTATTATAGAACCGGCAAAACCAATGGCACGATTACTGTAACTGGTGAGCATAAGCTCTACGTGGATCCCGATCAAGCCATTGTCTCGATCGGTGTTGTCACTAAAGATGAAGAGCTTGAAGCGGCACAAAACCAGAACCAACAACAATCCACTCAAGTCGTTCAATCACTATTAAATAACGGTGTGTCACAAAAAGATATCCAAACCTCGACCTATCAAGTATTCCCGCAGTACAATTATGAGGACGGGAAACAAATTTTTACAGGATATGAGGTTCGCCAAGTATTTCGCGTTACTATAAAAGATATTGAAAAAGTGGGTACGATTATGGATGATGCTATTAAAAGTGGAGCGAATCGGGTTGAAAACATTCAATTTGTCAATTCAAATCCCAACGAATCTTATCAGTTAGCCCTTACTTCCGCATATCAAAAGGCATACCAAAAAGCACTCACATTATCGAGTCAATCCGGGCAGCAGCTCAATCCCCAGCCAAAATCCATCACAGAGCAATCAAGCCCAATAGTCACCCCCTTTGTAACAACTGGATTTGTGAAAGCCGCTGAAGAAAGTACAGCCGTCCAACCAGGACAAATCGACGTCACAGCCATCTTGACAGTAGAATACCAAACCCGATAAACAACAAACTGCCAAAGCAGTTCATACTTTGGCAGTTTGAATAAAGTTGAGAGGGACGGACCTCCAGGATTGGTTGAGATAAACGCTTTCTACTTTACTCTCCCAAGGACTTCGATTTAATGCTGCAAGCTTCCATAGCCGTTAAAATGGCTCCTTTAAAATTGTTTCTCTCCAGAGCTGATACCGCTTCAATCGTTGCTCCTCCGGGTGAGCAAACGGCATCCTTCAGTTCTCCTGGATGAGTGCCCGTTTCAAGGACCATTTTGGCTGCTCCAAGTACAGCCTGCGATGCGAGCTGGTAGGCCTGCTTGCGGGGAATACCTTGCAGAACCGCTCCATCAGCCAGTGCTTCTATGAACATAAACACATACGCGGGAGAAGATCCACTTACTGCCGGAATGGCATCCATCAAGCTTTCCTCTACCTTTTCAGCCTTTCCGAAGCTTTTTAAAATTGCTTGTACATGTACAAGCTCTTCTTCGGTTACTTCATTATTTACACAATAGGCGGTCATACCTTCTCCTACAAGAGACGGGGTATTAGGCATGGTCCGGACAATTTTCATTGATTCAGAAAGCTGACTCTCCATCCAATCAATGGTGATCCCTGCAGCAATGGTAATGATGATGACATCCTCTTTCAGGGAATCCTTTATCGATTCGATAATGCTCCGATATTGGTCAGGTTTCACTGATAAAAACACAATATCAGAAAAGGCTGCTACACTTATATTATCACTGGTAACCCCCACTCCAAATTCCCCTGCTACCTTATCCAGCGTATCCTGAGTTCTGGCACTGGCTATAACGGCATGTTTATCCACTAATCCAGACCTCAGTATGCCCCCCATGATCGCTTGTGCCATATTTCCGCAACCTATAAATCCAATGGTTTTATCCATTTTTTCACCTCATCAATTTGTATGTAAACAGTCTTTAGCATCATAACAAATATATCTCCACATATAAAATAAACGCCATTAAAAAAGGCTCAAAGGAAATCTCCTTCAAACCTTTCCATCATTCCACCAGCTTCCCGCAATGGGGACAAAGAGATTTTTGATAATCCTTTGGAATCTTCCTGTGACAATGAATGCATGTCTTCACATACACAGGCTGATCAAATAAATCCTCTGACGTCCCATATCCACTCTTAAAGGTCGTCCTCATAAGACGGCTTAATAATCCGGTGATCACACCTGTAGTAAGCAGTGCCCAAATCATTTTGCCCTCGCTTTTTCAATAATTTCACCGTAATCCAGATCGACGATTGGTTCATCATGGAGCAATCTGTCCCTGATCTGAGAAAGAAGCGACTCCTCAACCTCCGATAGATTCTCAAGATCCCACTTTTTATGAAAGACAGAATACAGTGTTAAATCCCTGAGCATCAGGAAATGGGGGATTCTTGCCACCCACTCTTCTTCTAAATCACACTCTGTCAAATATCCCTTTAAAAATGAAACGAGAAACTTACCACCAAATTGGCTGCGAATATCCAAGTTCTCATTACGGTGTTTCCACCACACGGAATAGTATAAAGGAATGGCAACGTCACTTATAAAAAAGAACTGTGTACTATCGTCAAAGTCAAACACATGAAGATCACCCTCATGGTAAAAAAAGTTCCCTGGATGGATGTCTGAGTGAATGAGCCCAAAAGTATCTTTGGTTTCGACAAAACTTCTAATTGCCTCCATGTTTTTTTGTCCGGCATCAAGGATGTACCTGTCTTCCTCAGATAAATATTTCTTATAGTCCAGCACATCGTCCTGATCCCAGCGAAGACGGTGGATGCCATCCTGCCCGTATGCCTTTGTTACCCTGTGCATATGTCCTGTCATTTCACCCCATTTATAAAATAGTTCTTCATCGAATAACAGATCATTCACTTTTACGGGACTTCCTGGAGCTTTATCAAACAAACACACATAGAAATACGAATCTCTTGCTTGGATGACTTCTACGAGCTTTCCTTTATCAGAATGATTGACCAATGATACATTCACTCCGTGCTTATGTAAGTAGTTAATCCATTTCAGTTCAGCTTCCACTTCTCTTTCTGACCGATGAGAACTGTGAGTGAGGCGGAGGATATAGGGGGTGTCTCCCTTATGCACCTCATACACATAGTTTTCAAAGTCTCCGAGTTTCTTCGCTTGAGCAGTATTACAGCCAAATCGTAAGGCGGCTTCATCCAATAATTTTTCTGTAAAAAGTTCTTCTATCCACTTTTCCATCGTACCTACTCCTACTCTATTTCTGGATTGATTTCTTATCTCAAAAGGGCCACTCGGTAAGGAAACAGCTCTGCTGTCATAATTCCTTCTTTCACCGCGGGATCCTCCTTCATGAACGTTTTTGCCTTCTTCTCATCTTCCGCTTCGTAGACAACAAGTCCAAAAGCATTTTCTTCTTCATTTAAAGTTCTACCCGCAAGGATCACCACTCCGGATTCCGTGAATTCTTTCAGCCTCTGGAAGTGATGTTGAACGATTTCTTCATCCTCGGTTGTCCAATTGTCTTCATTATGTAAACGCGGGATAAGCTTTAAAACATAGATGAATTCCATCTGAATCGAACCTCCTTCTATTCTATATATACTACCTTCCCTATCAGGATTCCTTTATCTTGACATGTAAAAAAGCTGTTGAGTCATGCTCAACAGCTTTCATAATATGGAATCATTGCTCCATCAACCATTCATCCATCGTCCGTATGATTTCATCTTGCTGGTCCCTTGGGGAAATATATGCTTCAAGATCCCCTTTTTGCTTACCATACATTCCGAAGCCTGCATGGTTTCCCCCTTCGATTTCGTGGAAGACGGTTGATTGGGGCAATATTTTTTTACTTTTTTCAATATCATCCTCTGTAGTAAGCCCATCGTTCTCTGCATAAATACTTAGAAAAGGAACATTGCTTTCAGAAAAATCAGTTGAGTTTGTTGGATAGGATGCCAGGAATACTACCCCTTTTATCTTATCTTGATGATCATAAGCGTATGTGGCAGCCGCTACGCCACCCAATGAGTGACCTGACACAAACCAATCGATCTCATCATCAAAACTGTTTATGATCTTTTCAGATTCACCAACACCAAAAAAAGCGATATGAAGGGGCATCCTTGGAATGACGACTGTGTACCCCTTCTCAGAAAGTGACTTCCCTAAATACCCATAAGCCTCGACTTCCACCTTTGCTCCTGGATATAGAATAAGGCCCTTGCTGTTAGATTTCTCGGGATTAAAAATTAGCCAGTCTTTTTCTTCTTCAATTAATGGATCCTCTTCGATTTTGATTGTTTTTATTAATTCTTCTGTAGCTGAATACGTTTGTTCTGACCAGAAGTAAAATCCAATGCCACCTATCAGGACAACTGCAAGAAGAACAATGGCAGTCCATTTAAGTACCTTTTTCACAGGGATCACCTTTTTTACTTTTAGTATACTCTACCCTACAGCTCTTTTCTTTTATGAATGCTCAATTAAAAAAATGAGGATATGTATGAATATCAGATGTTTTCACGATATGAATTTCCTTTCTGACATTGATGGAAGCATAGAATACCTCATCGATGGCCGTGAATCCCTCTTTTCTCATTTCATCCCGAACCCATTTTTCCTCCACGTTTAATTTATCTAAAACTCCCGTATGCAATACACCATCTACAATAAGAGGAAAGGCAAGGGTCGTCCGCTTCATCACTCCCGCATCCTCCACTGTAACCGTTTGTTTCGGGGGGATCTTATGAATCGATAAACTCCCATTCGATTCAATGATTCCAATCTCCACATCTTGCAATGAGAATACTTCTTTCTCCCGAAGAAGCATCAGGATATTATCAATCGTATAACCCGTTTTCTTTAAGTCTTCTTTTAAAACATGACCGTTTTCAATGACCACAGTAGGTTCAAATGAAAGCAGTTTACCTACTTTTCGTGAAGAGATTTTCATTTTGGTCAAGATCTTTTGTAATATGCCGATTAGAATCATTGCGACGATAGTATGGATATGTTTGATGTCAGGATCCGCAATATCCGCTCCTACGACAGAACCAAACACGAGGACCACTAAAAAGTCAAATACCGGCAATTCCCCAATGGAACGTTTCCCCATGTATAATGTGACAAAAATCATAAATGGAAGTATCGTAAAGATTCTTAACGCTACGATGCCTAAGTCTTTAAAATCAACCATGAACTATTCAAATCCTTTTTGAGTCTGATAGGGATAGTTTCCCCTATCACAGAACAAACATGAAGGTTATTTGCATATAAATAAAACGCTCTTTTCGTAAAGATTGTTGTTTTTAACATAAGTTCTGCAAGGCTCTGTCAATTAGTGTGTGCTGGATGGTGAGGGGAACTGCTCCGCTTGCAGCTAGCGTTCGGCCGAGCCTCCTCAGCTTAGCCGAACGGGGTCTCGGCACGCCCAAAATCCGCAGGAGTCTGCGCAGTTCCCCTCACCATCTTTAATAGGATCTTTGTGACAGAGCTTCAAGGTGTAACCAGAAAACAAAATAACTAGAAAAAATAATTCTGCTTCATTAAGACAATGAATCTCTACTTACCTTATAAGAGATTGTTTGCTAAAAAGCTTGTTTAAATTGTTTTCGATTAAGGATTCATGCTCAGAAAGTTGATTCGCGCTGCAGGATGCTCGACTCCTACGGGAATAGCTGAACAGTACGAAAAGCGGAGGGGCTTTGCCCAGGGGCGACAAGCATAAGACGAGTCTGCCGGAAAGGCGCTCTTTGCCTTTTTGGCAGACTTGGCTTATGACCTCGAGCCCCTAAGCCCCGTAGCTAGACAGGTGAGACCCCGGAGGCGCAGAAGAAGAGGCTCACCGCCAGCCCCGCGGAAAGCGAGCATCCTGTAGCGGAAATCAACTATTACTTTCGTGTCTACAATAGCAACAAACTTTACGAAAAGAGCCAAATAAAAAGAACCAACCGTGCAGGCTGGTTCTTTTACTCATTTATCTTCTGGAATGCAATCTCCTTTTCCCTCATCAAATACTGCAAAGCTGTCCGGAAGGTGAGGAAGCTTTTAATCCCTTTAAGCTCTCTCACTCCTGAATTGATCATCACTTGAGTAAGGGCCGGCGTAAATCCGACGAAGAGGGTTTCAATCCCCATTAATCCAATCGCCTTGGCCATGTTATGGATATAGGTGCCGAAGATGTCCATTTCCCCGATTTCTTTTTCTGATATGGCTGAGAAATCTACAATGATTGTGTTGATCTCCCCACCGTACGAGACGTCTAATATCTTGGAGATGATCCTTTCAAAACGTTCCGGACTAAGTCTGCCGGTTATGGGGATCAAGATGGTTTCCGGGACGATGGAGGGGATAATAGGTGCTGAAATATCCATAATCAGCTGTTCTGATTGACTCAGTTGTTCTTTTAATTCTTTAATATCATTCTTTAGTTGTTGAATTTCTTGCTTTTCATCAGTCATGATAAACCTCACCGCTTATAGAATGTTTTTTAAAGTACCTCTCTATATTCTAGCACTATGCGAACAGAATAACCTAATATTTTCATATGTAAGTAGATAAGTAGTTGACAGTGAAAAACCAGCCTCATCGGCTGGTTTTTCTCAAGCGAATGCTTTTTCCTGCTCATTGTGGAAGAAACTTTTCATGGCATGGAATACATCGGCTTTTTGTTTGAGAATGTAGTAACGGAAATCGTCGTTTTTAATATTTTTGTAGGCTGACATCAAGGTGGAGTGACGGTTATACTGGTTCACTTCACCGTATCCGAACATGCTGGATACTTTCATTAATTCTTCAACAAGCTTGACGCACCGGACGTTATCAGACGTCAGGTTATCTCCATCAGAGAAATGGAACGGATAAATATTATAGCGGGTTGGAGCGTACTTTCCATCAATGAGTTCCAACGCTTTGCGATAAGCAGATGAACAGATGGTTCCTCCGCTTTCTCCTTTCGAGAAGAAGTGTTCTTCTGATACCACTTTGGCCTCGGTATGATGTGCGATGAATTCAATTTCTACGGTCTCATATTTCGTTCTCAAAAAACGTGTCATCCAGAAGAAAAAGCTTCTTGCCATATATTTTTCCCATACTCCCATGGAACCACTTGTATCCATCATAGCCAATACGACCGCTTTGGATTCAGGCTTTAATACTTCATTCCACGTTCTGAACTTCAAGTCTTCAGTATATATCGGATGAAAGCTTGGTGCTCCTTTCATGGCATTCCTCTTAAAGGCAGACATCATCGTCTTCTTTTTATCTATATTCCCCATTAGGCCTGTTTTACGGATATCGTTGAATTCGATGTGCTCGACGGTTTGAACATCTTGCTCCTTCTTCTTTAGGTTCGGTAGTTCCAATTGGCTAAATAAGGCTTCTTCAATCTCCAGCATCGACACTTCTGCTTCATAGTAATCTTCACCGGCTTTATCTCCGGCCCCTTGACCTTTTCCAGGACCCTGCTGCTGAGGTGAGCCGTCTCTTGCAATGACGTCTCCTACCTGACTCTCACCGTCACCTTGCCCGACATGTTTATTCTTATCATAGTTATAACGAATTTTATATTCATCTAAAGAACGAATCGGGATCTTGACGACGTCTCGACCATTGGACATGACAATGTTTTCTTCCGTAATCAAATCAGGTAAATTGTTTCGAATCGCATCCTGTACTTTCTCTTGATGTCTTTGTTGATCATCGTGACCTTTGCGGTGGAGGGCCCAATCTTCCTTGGAAATGACAAACTGATGATTATCCATTTGACTCAAATTATTCCCCTCCTTAAAGTTTTTTCACATTTCTTCATTCTCCTGCATACACTATGTTGACTGTCTAAATTGCATGTATCCCATGAAGTGAAACGGGGATTACTCTATCCTATGCAGAAGTATTAATAAATTTACAAATAATTTCGACAATTAAACGTTCTTTTAAGGTTGGACTAGCCTATTTTTCTGACAGGTTATGGAGGTGTCCTTGAATAACCGATTTCCTCAAAAAAAATAACCAGGCAGAATCACCTGATTAAGCTTCTTCTTCATATTGAGCCGGGTCTGATACTCGATTGTGAATCTTTAATTCACCACTGGAACGTAATTTTTCCATCTGCTTCCCTAGCTTAATGACTTCCTCCATATTGGAGGCCATACTTCCGTTAAGAGGTTCTGCTTCTTCTCGACGATGAGGTTTAGAAGACATCCTCTTCACCCACTTTCATTTAAGATAATGGGCCCAGCTCTCTATCTATAGACTATTATATTCAGAGTTTTCTGTCAACTATTCCTTGTCTTTTTCTTTATATTGAACAGGATCCGGCTGCTTTTTGTCCTCTTTCAGCTCTTCATTCGTTCTTAGCTTGTCCATTTGCTTCCCCAGCTGCTCCATCTCTTCCATATCAGATGCCATGGAGCCATTTTCGGGATCATAGTTTTTATCCAGTTCATGTTTGTTTTTGCTCATAACTTTCACCTCTTGGCTACTACTTTTCCCTTTACCAGAAAAAATAAACCACATAGAAAAATCGGGAGGTGTGTTTGGCACCTCCCGATTTCAATTCTATTAACGATTCAACAGGCTGCCCACATAGCGCAGTAATTCATTAGCGGATGTTGAATTGTAGCCATGTTCATCGATGAGGCGGGCAACCACTTCGTTGACTTTCTTCAGCTGCTGTTCGTCTGGCGTTTTCGATGATGTCGTGATTTTCACAACGTCCTTCAAGTCAGCGAATAGCTTCTTCTGAATGGCTTCTCTCAAGCGATCATGTGAATTGTAGTCAAATCGCTTTCCTTTACGGGCATAGGCAGAGATACGGATAAGGATTTCTTCACGGAATGCTTTCTTCGCATTTTCTGAAATACCGATTTGTTCTTCAATGGAACGCATCAGCTTTTCATCCGGATTGATTTCTTCACCGGTTAATGGATCATGAAGCTTTGCCTTATTGCAGTATGCTTCGACGTTATCAAGATAGTTATCCATAAGCGTTTTCGCAGACTCTTCATATGAGTACACGAAGGCTTTTTGAACTTCTTTCTTGGCGATATCATCATATTCCTTTCGGGCGAGGGAGATAAAGTTCAAATACTTATCACGAAGTTCATTCGTAATTGATGGATGTTGATCCAGTCCTTCTTTCAATGCCCGAAGAACGTCTAAAGCGTTAATGGTCGGGATCTCTTTTCGAATGATCGTAGACGAAATCCGGTTGATGACATAACGCGGATCGATTCCGCTCATTCCTTCATCCTGGTATTCCTTCTTCATTTCATCCACATCTGCGGAGTTAAAACCTTCGACATTTTCACCGTCGTATAATCGCATTTTTTTAATCAGATCAATGTCTCCGCGTTTTGGTTCCTTTAATCGGGTCATAATGGTGAACATCGCAGCTACCCGTAACGTATGAGGAGCCACATGTACATTGGACACATCACTTTCGTTGATCATTTTCTCATATATTTTCTCTTCCTGGGTGACCTTCAGGTTATAAGGCACCGGCATGACGATAATACGTGAGTGTAAGGCTTCATTCTTTTTATTTGAAATGAAGGATCGATACTCAGTTTCATTCGTATGGGCCACAATCAGCTCATCAGCCGAAATCAGTGCAAACCGTCCTGCCTTGAAGTTTCCTTCCTGAGTAAGGGATAATAAGTGCCATAAGAACTTTTCATCACACTTCAGCATTTCCTGGAATTCCATCAATCCACGGTTTGCTTTATTTAATTCACCATCAAATCGGTATGCACGTGGATCTGATTCAGAACCAAATTCTGCAATCGTGGAGAAGTCGATACTTCCTGTTAAATCGGCAATATCCTGTGATTTTGGATCGGATGGACTGAACGTACCAATTCCTACACGTTTATCTTCAGAGAAAAAGACTCTTTCGACCTGAACGTCTTCTATGCGGCCATGATATTCTTTCTCCAAACGCATAGTATTTAACGGAGAGAGATTTCCTTCAATGCGAATGCCATACTCGTTGTAAAAATCTTCGCGTAAATGTTGAGGAATCAAATGCAATGGATCTTCGTGCATCGGGCAGCCTTTGATTGAAAAGACGCCTCCTCTTTCAGTCCGGGAATATTGCTCCAACCCGCGTTTCAGCATGGAAACAAGGGTTGATTTCCCTCCACTGACCGGCCCCATCAGTAACAAGATTCTCTTCCTGACATCTAACCGCTTCGCAGCAGGATGAAAGTATTCTTCAACGAGTCTTTCCAGCGCCTCTTCTAAGCCAAATAATTGATTGCTGAAGAATTTATACTTTCTTTTCCCCTCGACCTCATCAACACCGGCATCCTTGATCATATTAAAGACTCTTGAATGAGCGGATTGCCCAACCCAAGGCTTCTCTTTCAGCAGGTCTAAATACTGAGCAAACGTCCCTTCCCATTTCAGTTTCTCTTCTTCTTCTCGGTAATGTTCGATTTTTTTTAAAATATCCATAAGGACCTCCCCCTGTCGCTTAATGAGAGACGATTAATATACTCTATGCGCTTGTTCACCTGAACATGTTAACAAGATATATTTATTACAGACAGAGGTTCAGTATTCACTATAAATAACAGGATGAGCCTTTTAGGATAAAATGGTTTTTTATCATATCGTCAAGCTGTCACAGCTCAACTAAAAAATTTTCCGAATTCATTCACATCAAATAAAAAATAGGCTATACTAAAGACAGACTGTGGAATAAGTGAAACTGGGAGGTTACCAAACATGGGTACTATAATGATTTTAGGTGTATCTTTAGCGTTCTTAGTAGCGATTTTCACTGCTGGATATAATGATAAACCCGGCTCCAACTAATTCATAAACTAAAAAAACTGGCCTTGGCCAGTTTTTTTAGTTATTACGCCATATTAAATTAAGAGCAAACACTACAACTGTCCCCACGATCAACCCATTACTCATTACAATTTGAAGCGAACTCGGAAGGTCTTTGAAAAGATCCGGAGATTGAAAGAAGAGACTCGTGCCACCCAAAAGTGAAATACCAATGATCGATAACTCCCTTTGCTTCAACTCAATCGAAGTTATCTTCTTTACCGAAATGATAAACATATTCACAATTGTTGAAAGCAACGCTGCACTTGCAACGGCTACAGGCAAAGTAGATACTGCATGCACCACTGGTGGCATAAAGGATATGAGTAATAAACTGCCTGCTGCTATAAGAAATGGCAGACCGCTTCTTTGTTTCGTCGTTTGTACGAAACCGGATGTAACCGGTAAGGGCACAATGGCAAGAGCAGAGAAAATGGACGATAACCAATGATTGATTCCTCCGACAACAAACCCTCTTCTTATACTGTCTTGTTTATTGATTTTCTCTCCATCATAAACATCATACATCGAATCAATAGCTGCAATATTGTTTAGAATCAGGGTAAAAGAAAAAAGAATAGTCGCAAGGATGATACTACCGTTGATCGCAGGTGGTCCCCATGAAAATAGTTCTGGTACAGCTACACTTTTAAGATTTCTCTGTCCAACAGGGTTGGTAGCCCCACCGAACATGGCGAACACACCCCAGCCAACAATAATGCCGATCAAGAGTGAAAACTGCCTTCCCCATCCTTTTGCTTTAATTGACAGAATCACAATAAAGACAAAAATGAATATGGCAAGCATCGTCAGTTTCCAATCAACGTTTCCTTCTTCTTGTACGATCATCCCTTTAAAAAAGATGCCACTAAGCTGAATCGCTAGAAGAAACAAAAAAACACCTGAAACCAATGGTGGAAATACTCTTTGGTAAAATGATTTATTTTTCACTAATCCCATGAGGATCAGTATACATCCTGCTAAAGCAAGTGAGCCCATACCAAGTGATAGTGATTCTTCAACCGACAGACCATTTTGCTTAGAAAATGCTGCCAAAATAACAAACACACTTACCCAGGATCCAGCCGGTCCTTCAATAACCGGAAGGGAATGTCCAATTACTTTCTGAAGAATGGAGCCGATTGCAACCAGGAAAAGCGTTCTTTGCATTAACCCTGATATCTCGGTCTCACTTAATCCAAACACACTACCAATTACAATCGGAAGAGCAATCGACGTTCCGATCAAAAACATGAGCCATTGAAAGCTTTGTAAGGCGATTCCTACGTTCTGCCCTTTGCAATTCATGATACTTTAACCGCTCCGGCTTTAAGCAGCATCTTCTCAATTTCAACAAAGCCTCTTTCCCTGGCATGCTCAATTGGTGATTTCCCTTCCCGATCAGGAATCGTTACATCGGCACCATACTCGATTAATGTGGCAATAATCTCTTGATGCACCTCTCCACCATCACTCAATACAATGGCTTCCATCAATGCCGTCCAGCCAAGATCATTTATATGATTGATATCGACGTTTGTTTTATCCAGTAGAAGTTTGACGGTCTCACCGTGGCCTTTTTCCGCAGCTGGAATGAGAGCGGTTCCACCATATCGATTCACTAATGCAGGATCTGCCCCTGCTTCGATCGTGAGAAGAAGAATGTCATTCATTCCTTCTGCACCAGCGTACAGGAAAGGATTGTTTTTTAACTCATCCTTCAAATGAATATCGGCTCCCTTATCAATAAGCAAACGAACCATATCCGGATTATTTTGATACGTCGCAAGCATTACAGGCGTTCTACCGAGGGCATCCCGTTGATTAATATCGGCTCCTTCATCAATTAACGTTTCTACCTCTTCGATATATCCTTCTTTTATATAGGTGAAAATCACTTCTTTTTCCTCCTCTTGAGCATTAAACGAACATCCCGCTAGAGAACTGATAAAGATAGCAATGAGCATTTTCTTCATTTTCACTCCCCCTAACAACTTTTAGGGTATCACGACTTGATTTATATGAATAATATCTATTAAATTATATTATTATATAATTATTGTATAAGAGAGGTGATTACCATTCTGGACCTTAAACAACTGCGGTACTTCATGACGATTGTGGAAGAAAGAACAATACTTGCTGCTGCAAAGCGACTACATATGTCTCAGCCACCCTTAAGTCAGCAGCTGAGCACGATGGAAAGGGATCTCGGAGTGAGCTTGTTTTACCGGAGAGGAAGAAAACTGGTGATTACTGAGGCTGGTAAAGCCCTTTATCAGCATGCTTATCAGATGATCAAGCTGCTGGAGGCTGCAGAAGCAGAAGTAAAAGAAATTGGTTCAGGAGAAAAAGGCAAGCTCAGAATTGGTGTAAATACATTATCTAATATTGATTTGCCACATATTTTAACAAAGTATGAAAAGAGCTTCCCGAACATCACCTATAACATTCATCAAAACGAATCCTCACAGCTCATTCATCTCTTAGAATTACGTGAGATTGATGCTGCTCTGATCCGACTGCCTTTTTCAGCAGACAATATAGCGAAGGTGATCCTTCAAGATGAGCCATTTTACTACATTACAAATGTTCCGACTTCAAGTCATGACAAGATTACATTAGAAGATATTGTTCACCAGCCATTAATCCTTCCCAGTACACAAAGTTTGGGATTGTACGAAATAATTGTTCAGTCATTTACTTCAATAGGGTTGACTCCATATATAAAGGCAGAATGTTCGGATACCGTCCTCCTTGCCAATCTTGTAGAACAAGGATTCGCTTCCTCCATCGTTCCCCATAGTGCTCTGCAAGTATTTAAGCATAAAGATGTCCAACTGGTGGAAATCGAGAATATGAACAACGCAAGCTACGGCATCGTATGGAAAAAAGACTTCTATTTGCCTAAAACAACAAGGGAGTTTATCCGGTTAGTCACAGAGCATTTTAATGTCGAGTTTCCGGACATGGATTAGGAAAAAGCCCGAAAAGGATTTAATCCTTTCGGGCTTTTTTTTAAGATTATTTATCTGCACGCGGGTTCTACCTTTTATTGAATCCTTTCTTCTCCACAAATTCCTTCATATACATGCGCTTCTTACCGGACAGCATCTTGGCCATTTGCTCGGTCCAGCGATCCGATCGCTTGCCGGCCGTTCGTGCATGATAATAGGAAGAGATGGTTTCGTCATAACGATCAAGTTCCTCTTTCATGGACCCTTCATCACATTGGTATGAATCCTCATGATAAATGGCTTCCATTGGCAACCTCGGCTTAACATCAGAACTTCCTTCAGGTGAACCGACAGCCAGCCCGAATAAGGGAATGACCCGATCAGGAAGCTCCAGCAGTTCACTCACTGATTCCAGATCATTTCGGATTCCTCCAATATAGCAAATTCCCAATCCCATCGATTCTGCGGCAATGGACGCATTTTGAGCCGCTAGTGAAGCGTCAATTAAAGCCACCATGAATTTCTCCGTGCTTTCGAGTGAAGGAATGACATCTGCATTTTCCCATTCTCCTATTTTCTCGTGGCGGTACAAATCGGCACAGAATACAAAGAAATGACCGTTTTTCTCTACATATGATTGTGGACCGGCAAGCTCCGCCAACTTCTTCTTTTTAGCAGGATCCTTCACTCCGATGATTGTATATGCTTGAATATAACTCGACGTACTCGCAGCCTGGGCACTCGAGACAATTGTGCGGATTTGCTCCTCTGTTAATGGCTCATTCTTGAACTGACGAATGGATCGATGCTTAAGAATCGTTTCAATGGTTTCGTTCATTATGTATCCCTCTCCTTCACATTCTTTCCCTTAGTATAAGCCAAATAAAAAAAGGAATGAAAATCATATGATTCTCATTCCTCGTTTTTTATAACAGACCCGGATAATTTCTTTGTCTTAATGCTTCATAGATCAGAATCGCCGCTGTATTTGAAAGGTTCAATGAACGGACGTTATCGTTCATCGGAATGCGCAGGGCACGGTCCAAGTTATTTTGGATGATTTCATCCGGCAGTCCGGATGTTTCCCTTCCAAAAATGAAGAAGTAATCCTTCTCTTCCACACTGTAATCAAAGTTAGTGTGAGGGATCTTTCCGTATTTTGTTAAGTAGAAAAATTCTCCGCCGTCATTTTTCTCGAAGAACTCTTCAATTGAATCATAGTATACAATGTTTACAAACTGCCAATAATCAAGGCCGGCCCGCTTTAACATTTTATCATCTGTAGAGAACCCGAGTGGACGAATCAAGTGCAGAGTTGTATCCGTTGCTGCACACGTTCTCGCAATATTCCCTGTATTAGCAGGGATTTCTGGTTGATATAATACAACATGTACTCCCATGTTACTGTCACCTCATTCATAAAACTCTAAGTGACATTATACCATTTCCTCTCCATAGAACAAGGCTTAGGCGTCATCTACAATTGTAAAAAATCTATATTTGATATTAGGTGTATAAGCAGTCGAGTCCTCATACTTCCAATATCGCATTCTGCTGTTGAACGTATGGGCATTCACAAGAGGCTCTCCTGCAGCATCTTTACCCGTCACGATCGTAGTATGGTCAAACCGCCCATCCCCTTCGAAGTCATAGCAAATGACATCTCCCAGCTTTAACTCTTTAGCGTCACTCACCTGTCTTCCCCTTAACCCGACCGTCGAATTAGGGATATACCACCTCATGGAATTCGCCACCGTCCAGCTATAGCTCCAGTTCTGATTTCTCATCCACCAGCCCTTCCCCTTCGCCGGATATCCCCGCATGGGAGCATCCCCGGCATGGAGACACTGTGAAATATAGTTCGTACAATCATTCTCAAACTTCTTATATGCAGGATTATAGCTGTTCCACCATCGCTCAGCATATTGCACCGCACTCAGCCGATCATATTGATACGCCGCTCTAGCCTCTTTCCCGTCGAAGGTGGAACTCCCTTCATGAACGACATTCTCTTCATAGTGAATTGGAATCTCGCCGTCTTCATAGATCTTATCCATATAAAAGGATGCATGTCTATTCTCTACTTCTTCTTCTAGATAAAGAAGATCACCTTGCTTAATAAGATATTTATAGTGAACATCATATAAAATGTTTTGTGTTTCATTTCGCTGAGGTGTCATGCTTTGGATTTTCCCTGCTGCATCCACCTTTACAATTTCCGCATTCCGCTGAAGACAAGATTCCTTTTTTCTTTTCACTTTGTCACTGTGATAGTCTGACTGACTACGAGATGTATATTCATCAATCACATGTTGGACCTTTTCCATTAACAGCTTTCTGATCATTGTCTTCCCTCCTCCCTAATTGTTATGCAGGGAAAGGACTGTTCAAAACAAAAAAGGATAAACTCAGGTGATAATGAGAGTTTATCCTTTTAGATTATTTGGTTATAAGGTTAAGGCCTTTTTGAATTTCGTTTAGTACTTCCTCATCCGTTTCAACCGATTGCTGCGCGAGTAATGCAACTTCTGCTTCTTCCCCGCCGATTTTGCCCAGTGCCCAGGCAGACGTACCGCGGATGACAGGACGCACATCTTTTTTCATCACATCAATCAGATCGTCAATGGCTGTTGTATCCTTATAATGGGCGAGTGCGATGATCGCGTTTCGCTGAATCGGCTTCTTCCCCCTCCATGAACCGGATACATGACCGTATTTTTCTTTAAATTCACGGTTACTGATCGATAAAAGCGGCTTTAACAGCGGCTTTGCGATTTCCGGATCCGGCTCCATCTCTTCGTGAAAGTGAAAGTCCATCCCTTTATTTTCAGGACATACCGTTTGGCAAGTGTCACATCCATAAAGACGGTTCCCAAGCTTTACCCGGTACTCATCCGCAAGAAAGCCCTTTGTCTGCGTCAAAAAGGCAATGCATTTCTGGGCATCAAGCTGACCGCCTTCGATAAGAGCTCCCGTTGGACAGACATCCACGCATTTATTGCATGTGCCACATTGGTCCTCCATCGGTGAATCGGGGGCAAACGGCAGGTTAGTCACCATTTCCCCGAGATACACATAGGATCCGAATTCAGGCGTGATAATCGAGCAGTTCTTTCCGCTCCAGCCAATACCTGCCCGCTCTGCCACCGCACGATCCACAAGTTCACCTGTATCAACCATGGATTTAAAACGTGCCTGTGGAACTCGTGATACGATATATTCTTCCAGCTTGGAAAGACGATCCCGGAGCACATGGTGATAATCCGTCCCCCATGATGCCCGGCAGAAGATCCCCCGTCTTTCTCCCCGTTTGCTTTGTGGAGCACTCTTCATCTTTGAAGGATAGGCAAGGGCAATGGCAATGATTGATTTTGGACTCTCGAAGATTAATGAAGGATCGACCCGCTTCTCAATATCCTTTTCTTCAAAACCGGATTGATACCCAAGCATTTCCTGACGGATAAGCCGGTTCTTCATTTCCGAAAACGCACCTGCAGTCGTAAAGCCGATTTTATCTATCCCGATTTCCTTACTATAATCGATGATATCCTGTTTCAACTGATCCATATCCATTGCACTTTCCTCCTTTCTATCTATATATTCAACACTTATAAATAAGCTTACGTGAAATGGCAACGTGTATTATGATAAACTATTTTAAAACAAATGTGGAGGGAAAATAAGTGGAAATCACGATTGATTCATCCATAACGTCCAAGATCCCCGGTTTTAAAGTGGGATTTATACAATACCATCATATCGAAGTCGGCGCTTCTCCTCAAATGCTGAAAGGCAGACTTCAGCTGTTCCAGGAATCCATCTTCTTCGATCTTCACGATAAAAATGTGACGGAAATAGAAGGAATTGCCGCGTGGCGGGACATCTTCAAGAAAACAGGAAAGGACCCGAATCGCTATCGTCATTCAGCCGAAGCCCTTTTTCGCCGGGTAAAAAAACAGAATTATTTGAGCACGATTAACTCAAGTATAGATCTTAACAACTTCTTCTCACTTCAATACGAAGTGCCCATCGGCATTTACGACAGGGCTAAACTTAAAGGAGATAAAATAGAGATAATAGTGGGGGAAACAGGACAAACCTACACAGGGCTCAACGCCCGTGAAAACTCCCTGGAAAATCTGATCGTCGCCTGTGACGGGGACGGACCTTTCGGAAGTCCATTCGTTGACTCAGACCGTGCACCCGTCGGCGAAGATACCAAAAATGCCGTTCAAATCATCTTCCTTAAGCCTTCCCTTTCTATAGAAGAAAGCGGGAAACTCACGAAGTCGTTAATGGATATGTTCATCGGAATCCATGGTGGAGAAGGATCGTTTGAAGTGGTGGGTGGATAGATGTTTCTGCAGGATCCCTGGTTGGTGGGATCCTGTTTTTTATTGAGAATCTTGCAAGTGAACAGATAGCTAATCTCAAGAGATCTCAGCCGATTTCATGGATCTAATGCATAAGATTGGCTTATTCCTAAGATGAATGGGACTATCCAGCCCGATTTTCACTGTGGCCGGAGTCAATTCGGCCGAAATTCACGTAATCCGGCCGTTTTTTCCGAAAATCCAGCCGTTTTTGCAAATAATCCAGCCAATTTACATTAAATGTAAATCGGCTGGATTATTTGATACTAACACAATCACGCCACTACCCCACAAAAAAAGAGAGCCCAATGGACCCCCTCCTCACCAAACCTACACCCACCACATATCCGATGGCTGCTCTTCAATCAAAATCGACTTCAGATTCTTCACGGCACGCCCGAAGCCTTCTTCAATCGACATGATCGGATCCTCGTGCTCGATGCTCACAACATAATCATATCCGAATGTGCGCAGGGCACTCATCATATCGGACCACTCCTGTAAGGAATGTCCACAGCCTACTGAACGGAAGGACCACGCTCTTGTTTGGATGTTTCCGTATGGCTGCATATCCGTCAGCCCGTACATGTTGACGTTGTCTTGGTCGATATACGTATCTTTCGCATGGAAATGGTGAATCGCATTTTCCTTACCCAGGATTTTAATCGCGGCAACCGGATCGATTCCTTGCCACCACAAGTGACTGGGATCAAGGTTTGCACCGATCGCGTCACATGTTTCTTCACGAAGCTTCAATAACGTATACGGAGTATGAACAAGGAAACCTCCGTGCAGCTCTAGACCGATTTTTACGTTATGATCCTTTGCAAGCTTCCCTATTTCTTTCCAATATGGAATCAACTTTTCTTCCCATTGCCATTTGAGAATGTCCCCATATTCATTCGGCCAAGGGGATACGGGCCAGTTCGGATGCTTTGCCCCTTCATGGTCGCCTGCTGTCCCGGAAAAACAGTTAACAACCGGTACATTCAGCAAGCTTGCGAGCTTTATCGTTTTCTGAAGTGCCACATGGGATTCTTCCGCAAAGGCTGCATCTGGCGAGATCGGATTTCCGTGACAGCTGAAGGCACTGATTTCCAAGCCTCTTGATGTTACTTTCTCTAAGTATTCGTTTCTCTTTCCTTCGCTTTCTAATAGGGCGTCCAGGTCACAGTGAGCATTTCCAGGATATCCTCCCGTGCCGATTTCGACTGCGTGAAGTCCGGATTCTTTTACATAATCAAGCATTTCATCAAGATTTTTTTGTGAAAATAATACAGTAAATACGCCTAGTTTCATTTGTGCTTCCTCCTATTTCAATCGGATGCTTTGTCCGGTTTCACTGCCTTTGTAGATGGCATCAATAATTTGAGATACTTGCATAGCTTCCTGGGGCTTCACAACCAGCTCCTCTAAACCGAGACAGCTGTTGATAAAGTTCCGGGCTTGTGGAAGACTCGGATCATCTTCACCGGGAACCCAATCCGCTTCACTATTCAGAAGCATGCCGTGCTTCATTTGATTCATTTGGAACGGGAATAGATCGATTCCCCCCGTTTCCCCTGAGATGCTCATGCTTTCTTCATCACTCTTGACGTTTGCGGACCAAGACGTTTCGAAGAGCATGGATGCACCGTTATCGAACTTGATATAAGCCGTAACATGGTCGTCGACTTCAAATTTCTCTTTATCAAAGTCTCCCCACTGATTCACTTGATCTGGCATTCTACTAAGCTTATTATAGGTCGTCCCTGTTACTTCAACAGGTGCCGGGTTCCCAAGGAGCCATAGGGATAGATCCAGAAAGTGACATCCGTAGTCGATCAGACTGCCACCGCCTTGCAGCTCCTTGTTGGTAAACACTCCCCAGCCAGGAACTTTGCGCCGGCGGATCGCTCTTGCCCTTGCGACCATTGGTTCGCCGATTCCATCTTCCATGATCACTCGCTTCGCAGCACGCGAGTCCTTCATAAAACGATAATGATAAGCGATAGCCAAAACCTTCCCTGACTGTTCCGCAGCTTCTATCATCATTTCACATTCTTCAGGAGTCATGGCCATCGGTTTCTCACAAAACACATGGAGACCCGCTTTGAGCGCGGCAATCGTAATTTCCGCATGAAATTTATTCGGAGTACAGATCGTCACAGCATCCACATGCCCGAACATGTCCCGATAATCACTGAACACGTTCGGAATGTTAAAGGTTTCTGCCACGGTTTGAGCAGTGACAGGATTGATATCACTGATCGCTTCAATGGATACAGAATCTGATAGTTTTATAAAAGTAGGGATGTGACGCGTTTGGGCAATTCCCCCAACACCGATCACTCCCATCCGAAGTTTGGTCATTGATGCATTCACCTCTATAGCTTTATGATTCGTTTTGATTCACTTGATTCTAGAGCAGACAAAACAACCTCAAGAGATTTCTTTCCTTCTTCACCCGGTACAGGGGGCTCTGCATTATGAAGGATACTGTGAACAAATTGATCGATCACATGGGAGTTCGTCTGACCGCCCTCGTCATTTGTTTGAATGCCGCCAAGCTCATACTTCACTACTTCCCCGGTTACATATTGAACAATTAGGGAGCTGACTGGATCATCCTCTAAGCGGAGAATTGCTTTCTCTCCATAAATGATCGTAGAGTTGTCTTCTTTAGAAACATAAGACCAGCTTGCTGCAAGGGTACCGATTGTACCGCTTTCAGTTTTCAATACACAAACAGCCGTATCATCCACATCTGCATTTTCCTTTGCACTGGTTTCAACGAAGGCACCGACTTCGGCAAATTCTTCCCCTAAGATGTAACGAAGAAGATCGGTTTTATGAACACCAAGGTCCCCCATGGCACCGATGAACGCTTCGTCTTTTTTGAAGAACCAGCTGTCCTTGCCATCAGCACTCCAGCCTTCAGGTCCACCGTGACCAAATGCAGAACGGAAGCTGTAGATTTTACCTACTTCACCACTTTCAATCAGCTGCTTCGCTTTTTGATGAGAAGGGACAAAACGCTGGTTATGAGCGATCATCAATTTTTTACCGTTTTTAGCAGCGGCATCAATCATGCTTTGAGCTTCTTCACTTGAAGTGGCCATAGGCTTTTCACATAATACATGTTTTCCGGCGTTTAGAGCATCGATGGAGATCGGTGCATGCAGGTAGTTCGGTGTACACACACTCACAGCTTCCACTTCAGCGTTTGCCAGTAGTTCTTTATGATTGGTATACGCTTTCCCTCCGACTGCATCGGCCATCTTCCATGCCCGTTCTTCCACGATGTCACACACCGCTACCACTTCTACGTTTTCATTGTTTGCATATTCCGGCAGATGACGATGCTGTGCGATGCTTCCACACCCGATAACCCCGATTTTTAATTTACTCATGATTTTTCCTCCTCTTGTTCTTTAGTTAGATCCTTTGATTTCTTCTAAAGGCTGTGCGTTTCCGTATACCGGTCTTGCATGATCTACAGGGGATGCCCATTTCACTGCATTGACGATGACCTTCTGAACGTCTTCATTGTAATAGGTTGGATACGTTTCATGCCCTGGACGGAAGTAGAATATTTTTCCGTTACCACGCTGATACGTACACCCGCTTCTAAACACTTCCCCACCTTCGAACCAGCTCACCATCACAAGCTGATCAGGAGTCGGAATATCAAAATGCTCCCCATACATTTCTTCCTTCTCAAGCTCGATGTATTCCCTTAAGCCCGCTGTAATCGGATGGCTTGGATCGACAATCCAGATGCGTTCCTTCTCATCAGCTTCCCGCCATTTCAAGTCACAGGAAGTACCCATCAATGTTTTGAAGATCTTTGAAAAATGACCTGAATGAAGTACGATCAATCCCATTCCATCAAGGACACGCTGTTTCACTCTTTCAACTACTTCATCTTTCACTTCATCATGGGCGATATGTCCCCACCAAACCAATACGTCTGTCCCATCTAATACTTCCTTTGTTAGTCCGTGGTCACCCTCATCTAATGTAGCCGTTTTCACATTGAATGATGCTTCTCCAAGGAAGGAAGCAATGGCACCATGAATTCCTTCAGGGTACACCTCTCTCACTTTCGGATTCTTCTGTTCATGACGATTTTCATTCCATACTGTAACGTTCAACATAATAAAACCTCCAAGTTAAGTGTTTGATTGTAAATGCCGGTATTCATTTGGTGTCATACCGGCGTGCTTTTTAAATACTTTACTGAAATACTTTTCATTCCCATACCCTACACCATAGGCGACTTCATAAATTTTCAAATATGGATTCTCTAGCAGTTTCTTTGCTTTTCCCATCCGGATATTCGTAACGTAATCCGTGATGGTAGATCCATGATCCTGTTTGAACTTACGTGAAATGTATTCCCTGCTTAAGTAAAAGCGATCGGCAATGTCCTGAAGGTTGATATCCTCTTGATAATGCTGCTGAAGGTATTCTTCAATCTGCTGCATATTGTTCTTTTCCCGCTGATACTTTGCCTTTGAAAGGATTTGAATTAATTCACTGAACTCTTTCGCCTTTTCCTCTTTAAATTTCCTGAACGAAAACGAGCCGTCTTCATTCCAATAATCCAGGCCCCTATAGAATGGTTCTCGATGCTGAATCTGATACTCTTTCAACCAATTATTCCGTAATAACTCAAATTGACTTTCCCACATCTGAAGCTGCTCCAATGAGAGTGCATGTCCCGTTTCCATCTGTGAAAATATCCCCTCCAACTGGGACTGAACCTGATCGCCGCTTCCTGAACGGATTGCCCACCTTAATTCATTGGAGTGATCCAATAGGTGCAGCAGGGGTCTCGGTTTCATATCTTTATGGGTAACGATTTTCTTTTGATCAAGCAGGGGGTGCTTTAGATAAACTTGTAAAGCCGATTCATACGCTTCGTTTATTTTCTTAGACTTCTGCCCAAGGGCAATGATTGTAAAGAGTTTACTATATTGATAGATCAATGAGTAGATTTCCTCTAACAGATACGTCACATTTTTATCATTCCAGAAGAGAATCACAAGTTCTTCTTCTTTGTTCCCATTCCGGAAGCAAACGCCATCATTTTGCTTTCGCAGCAATTCATTGCAAATATTGCTAAGGGTAAAAAAAGCCAGGTCCCGGTCTCCTTGAAAGAGTTTCTCCACGATCGGTTTGATGGGGATGAGGGCAACGGTCTTTTCAAGCTTTGTAATGGCAATCCCAAACTCCTGTTCAACCTTTTCTACCATCTCTGTGGTCATGCTCTCCTTCGCACAGAGACTTGAGAATAACCGATCCCAATAGAGGGGCTTTACCTCATTCATCACCCGATTTTCCTCGACCTGGGATTTTCTTGATTGAGCCTGTTCATTCCACTCTTTTACCGCTTTATCCAGTGTTTCATTTAACACATCCGGTTCAATCGGCTTCAGAATATAATCAAAGCTTTTGTAAAAGATTGCGTTTCTCATATACTCGAAATCATCATACCCGCTTACAACGATGGTTTTGCTTTTAAGGTCAGAAGCATGAAGCCATTTTAAAAGGGTGATGCCATCCCGTTTCGGCATCCTCATATCAGTAAAAATGATTTCCGGCCGGTGCTCTGTGATCAATTCGATGGCTTGGTCTCCATCTTCCGCCTCCAGAATAGTGTGGATGCCATGCTTGTCCCATTCCGCTAATAAAAGTAACCCCTCACGCACATGCTTTTCGTCGTCAATGATGATTGCTTTCATTTGCTTCACCTTCCATTCTTATTGGCAGCCTCATGGTGACCATAAAGCCTCCCTCAACATGATTTTCAAGCTGTAAGGTGGCCTGGTGGTCATAGTAGAGCTTTAAGCGGACATACACATTCTTCAGTCCGATATTGGTCTCATCCCCCGTTTTATTCCAAGCATCTGCTTTAAAATGATCCCCGATTTCCCGAAGTCTGTTTTCGGTTACGCCGACTCCATTATCACGGACAATCATCACCAGTTCTCCCTCATCCTGAAAGCAGGATAACCATATTCGCCCTACCCCGTCCCGGATATCGAAGCCGTGTTTGAAGTAGTTTTCAATGAGAGGCTGAAGGATCATCTTCGGTACTGGGATCTCCTTCACTTCTTCTTCTACATCTACACTGTAATCCAGATTTTCACCGAAACGCTCTTTTTGTAAAAGAAGATAGGCGTTCGTGTAATTGATTTCCTTGCTTAATGGAACCACATCCTCCTCCATATTCATCCCGTACCTCATTATTTTGGAAAGGTGGGTGATCAGGGAGTAGATTTGGGGAACCTTGTTCTTCAAAGCAATCGTTCCAATGGATTGCAGGGCATTATAGAGAAAATGTGGATTGATTTGAGACTGGAGGACCTTTAATTGATTCGTCTTGTTCTCCAGCTCCAGTTTGTACTCACGGTTGATCAGATGATTGATCCGTTCGATCATCTGATGAAACCGGAAGCCTAGGATCCCGATTTCATCAGAACCGAACGATTCAGACGGTACCTTCATATTCCCTTTTTCAACCTGCTGGATATTTTGAAGCAGAATCCTTATTGGGGATGTAATTTTAAACGATACAAAGAGCGTAGCCAGGACCACTAGGGATAATCCAAGTACTCCGAATAAAATATTAATCTTTGCCACACTAAATGCGCTTTCATAAAGATTCACGTAAGGAACCCGTTTCACTAACAACCAACCACCGGCCGAAGCGGGAAGCTGGTCGTACATCATCACCCCGTTGAAGGAGTCCTCTTTCCACTCGAGTGTCCCTGATACATCTTTTGATTCCATTATCCTCTTAATCCACTTCTGGTTGTTGCCATCGTCCGACACATCCCGGTCCGAGCTATAAATCATTTCCCCTTCGGAAGAAAGAAGGTAGAATTCTTCTGACTTAGCGTTATACAGGTTTCTACTCAAATCGATGATCTTGTCAGGAGAAACCTCCAATGAAATATACGCAAGCACTTCATCACCGGGAACGTTTCGGAATGCCCGGTGAATCGTGACAATATCCTTCGAACGGTTGATATTCTTTTCTTCCTGACTATGTGTTGGTTCAATATACATGTTATAAGGGCTGCGCTCTGCATTTCTGAAGGATTCCCATTGTGAATCCCTTACCTTATTGGAAAAAACAACGGTAGAGCGCTTTGTTGCCGAGATGACGCGATCACCATCTGCGAAGGAAATACGTACCCCGTTAATTGTATCACCCGTGTAGAGAATCGTTTGCACAACATTCTTTACAATGCCGATCGTCAAATAATTATTCTCTTTACTGGGTGATCTCATGAAGTTAATAAAATCAGGATTATTATAGAGGGATAGAGTTAACCCGTTAAGCTCATTAATATAGCTCTCCAGATTCACCTTTCCCTGATAAAGAAGATTGCTGCTCTCCTCCACCACCTGCTCCTCTATGGAATCCTTCGTATACAAATATGTAATGATAATCGAACTGCCAAACGGCACAATCGTCGTAATCATCAACAACACAATCAACTTATTCCGGATGCTGGTCTTTAACATGAGGGCCGGACCTCCCAGGTCTCACTTATACACTAGTATAAAGTGTTTTTCCCCGCTCTTGGAAGTGTTTTTTCGAAATATTCCTATTAAACTTATAAAATAGAAAGCATGCCCTAAGTAGACATGCTTTCTATTATTCGATTTACTTCAAGTTATCCCATGTTTGCTGGAATCGCTCAAGTACAGTATCATAATCAATTTTCCCTGCGGCATATTCCTGGATTGTTGCAGCGAATTCCTTATTCGCTCCATCCGGCCATTTGAACCAAGTCCAAGGAATCGTCTTCTCTTCTTTAGAGTAGTCAAGGATAGACTGACCTAAGTCTCCAAGGCCATTTGGCTCGATGTTATCGAACGCAGGGATGAACGCAAACTCTTCCGTGATATAACGCTTACCAGTTTCAGATGAAACCATCCACTCCAAGAAGGTTTTCGCTTCTTCAAGATGCTCGGAGTTCTTGTTTAATACCCAGTTATTCGGTACACCTACAGGAAGGCGATCAGCACTATCATCATTGCTGATAGAAATTGGAAGGAAGCCCATGTTGATCTCAGGATTGATCTCAGTGATCATGTTCTCAGTCCAGTTCCCTTGTTGCAGCATCGCAGTTTCACCAGAAGCAAATAGCGTTACTTGTGTATTGTAATCCGTCGTTAATGGATTATCATTAGCATACTTAAGCTCAGCATCTAAAACTTCTTTGAATTGCTTGAACTTTTCATTTCCTACAATTTTCTCAGAACCATCATAAAGTCCGGCGATGAACGCATCCGGATCTTCCTGCTGAGCAAACGGAATGTTAAGTAAATGTTGACCAATTACCCACCACTCGCCGTAACCAGCAGAGAAAGGTGTGATTTTCTTCGCTTCAAGCTTCTTCGCAGCGTCTTTTAATTCATCAATCGTTGCAGGCGGCTCAGTAATCCCTGCTTCTTCAAATAGATCTTTATTATATACAAATCCGTAGCCTTCAAGGTTAACCGGCATACCATAAAGCTTGCCATCTTCATTCGTCATCGGAACTTTACCGATCGGAAGAACATGTTCAACCCATGGCTCACCAGAAAGATCCGCTAACTTTTCTTTCCAAAGCTCTAACTCTTTAAAACCACCGTTGTTGAAAATGTCCGGCTCTTCACCAGAAGCAAATTTCGCTTTCAATGCTGCGCCGTAATCGGCACCTCCACCAACTGTTTCAAGCTTAATCTTAATGTTTGGATGCTCAGCTTCGAACTCATTAATCATTTCTTGAAGCTGATCGGCAATTTCAACCTTGAACTGGAAGAAATTAAGGGTTACTACATCGTCACCTGATCCAGACTCTCCACCTGATTTGCTTGTAGTGTCTTTAGAAGAACAGCCAGCAATAATTCCAAATACTAAAACCAAAGACATACAAAGTAAAAGTATACGTTTCATAAAATGGATTGACCTCCCTGATATAAATTATTTTATATAAATTTCTGTATCAATGATAGACCATCTCGACAGAAACTTTATATCTACTTGATTGACCCTGAAGCAATACCCTTGATGATATGCTTCTGTAAAAATAAGAAGAAAATGATGATCGGTGTAATGCCAAGCACCAATGCTGCAAGCCCCATATCCCATTGCTTCGTATACTGAGCGAAGAACGAGCTTGCTGCCAGTGGAATCGTGCGCAGTTCCGCATCCTGCAATACAAGAAGGGGAAGCAGATAGTCATTCCAAATCCATAAAGTATTCAGAATGATCACGGTCACTGTTATCGGCTTAAGTAATGGGAATACAATCCTCCAGAACACACCAAACTGACTGCAGCCATCAATCATCGCGGATTCTTCAATCTCAATCGGAACGGTTTTCACAAATCCATGATATAAGAAAAGAGAAAGTGGTACGCCAAATCCGAAGTACATGATGATCAAACCTGGAATGCTATTCGTAAGTCCCAACGTCCCCCCTACTTTCATAAGAGGAATCATCACCGTCTGGAACGGAATGACCATGGCTGACACAAAGATGACAAACAAGATTTTGCTGAATTTCCCTGGCGTACGTACCATCTTCCACGCCGCCATGGAACTGATGATCACTAATCCAATATTGCTGAAAACAGTGATGACCAAGGAGTTCCAGAATGCACGGGGAAAATTGATGATCTCCCACACCTTCGCATAGTTAGAGAAAACAAATTCCTTTGGCCACGCCGCCGCATCGATTAAAATCGCTGCAAATGGCTTCACTGAGTTGATGAGTACGAAGTAGAAAGGAATAAGGAAGATGAGTCCTATGACAATTCCGAAAATCTCTAATACAAACGTTCTTTTCGTATAGCGATTGCCCATTACGCCTGAACCTCCTTCTTCTTCGTCACCATCACCTGAATCGTCGTAAACACAGCCACTACCACAAAGAACAGGATCGATTTCGCTGTTCCCAGTCCATAACGGTTGTTCTGGAACGCTTCTTGGTAAATATTGATCGCAACAGATTGTGTAGAATTGAATGGTCCCCCACCTGTTAACGAGATATTTAAATCGAATATCTTAAAGGCCATTGAAATCGTCAAGAAGAAGCAAATCGTGAACGCCGGTAAAATCAACGGAATGATAATCTTCGTCAACAGCGTCCAGTTTGATGCTCCATCTATCCTAGCCGCCTCCAAAAGTGAATTATCCACCCCTTGCAATGCCGCAACATATATGACCATCATATAACCACTGATCTGCCATGCAAACACGATGACAATCCCCCAGAATGCCGTCGTCTCATCACCAAGCCAAGGCATTTTAAAGAATCCTATATCCGTCATATTCCCGATTGATGCGAACCCTTTAACAAAAATGAACTGCCAGATGAACCCGAGTAACAATCCACCGATCACGTTCGGAATAAAAAACACTGTCCGTAAAATATTACGGGTTTTCAATGCCGCATTTAACAGTAACGCAAATCCAAAACCTATTAAGTTACTAATAATCACAGCGGCAAACATAAACTTCGTCGTAAACATAAAAGAATTAAAGAACGTCTTATCATCCGTAAAGATCTTCTTATAATTTTCAAACCCAACCCACTCAACAACCGAGCTGACACCATTCCATGAAGTGAACGAATAATACACGCCCATCAAGAACGGAAGAATCTGAATCACTAAGAAAAATAAAAGTGCCGGTCCTACAAAGGCAGCATACGTGAGCAAGCTCTTATACTTAAACTTCTTCTTCGTCACTGCTTTCATTTGCACGTCTGGGCTTACTGGTCCAGTCTGAATCTTTGGTTCCACCCGTATCACCACCCCTAATTGTGTAATCGCTTTCTTTCATTATAATGGTAGCGCTTTCTTAAAAAGGGGAACTCAATTGACAAAGAAGGTGCAAAATTTTGACTAAATGGGTTTGGTTGGGTGTGGTGGGGGTAAATGAAAAGGTTGGGGTTATTGTGTCGTGGTGGATTGTGGTGTGGTGAGCTTGGTGTGGGAATACAGAGTTGACGATTCAATAGGTGGTTGGGATTTGGGTGGTGAGAACTGGTTGATATGGATGCTCGAATGTTGGGATTTGAAAATAAAATCGGAAAGTTGATAATAAAATGTAGCAAAGTTGATAATAAAACCGAAAAGTCGATAATAAATGTAGCAAGTTGATAATAAAACCGAAAAGTCGATAATATATCTACCAACCTCGATAATAAGTTTTCAAAAGTCCCTAAAATCAAGGACTTACATCATTAGAAAGTTGCTTTTTCATGTATAATTAACCCTTTTCACTCAAAATTAGTCAGTTTTTGACCCAATCCCTATACAAATAGCTACTAATACTATCTATAATATTAAAAAACTTCGAATCTCACCTTACTAATCTTAAAATAAAGCTGTTACTTATTGATCCAGAGCAAAATCCATTCATTCTCCATATACTTTCAAATTTCCAGTCTCAAACAATAAAAAAAGACTCCCTCTAATGAGAAAGTCTGTCGTATGTAAGTTGGAGCGGGTGAAGGGAATCGAACCCTCATCATCAGCTTGGAAGGCTGAGGTTTTACCACTAAACTACACCCGCGAATGGTACCGGTGGCCGGGATCGAACCGGCACTCCAGAGGAACACGATTTTGAGTCGTGCGCGTCTGCCAATTCCGCCACACCGGCATTACATTTGGAGGCGGCAACCGGATTTGAACCGGTGATCAGGGTTTTGCAGACCCATGCCTTACCACTTGGCTATGCCGCCTTAATATTGGAGCGGAAGACGGGATTCGAACCCGCGACCCCCACCTTGGCAAGGTGGTGTTCTACCACTGAACTACTTCCGCACTACTGGGCTAGCTGGATTCGAACCAACGCATGTCGCAGTCAAAGTGCGATGCCTTACCGCTTGGCTATAGCCCACTGATAGTATATGTCACGGAAATGAAAATGTGACTTTTATGGGGCGACTGATGGGAATCGAACCCACGAATGCCTGAACCACAATCAGGTGCGTTAACCACTTCGCCACAATCGCCATGATATAATTGGCAGGGGTAGTAGGAATCGAACCCACACCAAAGGTTTTGGAGACCTTCGTTCTACCTTTAAACTATACCCCTATGAAATATAATTAGTTTTCAGTTAATCCTCATGCTATTCGCTTTGAAGCATATTGCTTCGCTTCGCTGCGCAAAGTTTAAGGAAGATTATTTTACTTCGCTGACGCTCCGTAAAAAATCTTGGTGGAGGGGGGCAGATTCGAACTGCCGAACCCGAAGGAGCGGATTTACAGTCCGCCGCGTTTAGCCACTTCGCTACCCCTCCATATAAATCAATCGATGGTGCCGGCAAGAGGACTTGAACCCCCAACCTACTGATTACAAGTCAGTTGCTCTACCAGTTGAGCTACACCGGCATCAAGTGATAAATGGTGGCTCAGGACGGAATCGAACCGCCGACACATGGATTTTCAGTCCATTGCTCTACCAACTGAGCTACTGAGCCACTATGTAAAAATAAAAATGGCGGTCCGGACGGGACTCGAACCCGCGACCTCCTGCGTGACAGGCAGGCATTCTAACCAACTGAACTACCGGACCAGAGTTTTTTGACATTAGTCAAAATAACTTTCATTACCTCGCGATAGCGAAAATAACTATCCATGCGTGACTCTTCAAGGATTATCCTATTCTTAGTCAAAAATGGTATTGCGGGGACAGGATTTGAACCTGCGACCTTCGGGTTATGAGCCCGACGAGCTACCGAACTGCTCCACCCCGCGACGATATAAGTGTTAATTTAAACTTATAAGTTTAAGGAATATTTCTCCACTCCGCTTACGCTTCATAAAAAAACATGGTGGAGGATGACGGGATCGAACCGCCGACCCTCTGCTTGTAAGGCAGATGCTCTCCCAGCTGAGCTAATCCTCCAATATGTAACTGGTGAGTTATTTTGCTTTCGCAAAAAACTTTGGTGACCCATACGGGATTCGAACCCGTGTTACCGCCGTGAAAGGGCGGTGTCTTAACCGCTTGACCAATGGGCCTTAGTAAGAAGAAGTGTAATGGCGGAGAGCAAGGGATTTGAACCCTTGAGACAGCATTAACCGCCTACACGATTTCCAATCGTGCTCCTTCGGCCACTCGGACAGCTCTCCATATGATGGCTCCGCAGGCAAGATTCGAACTTGCGACCGATCGGTTAACAGCCGATAGCTCTACCACTGAGCTACTGCGGAACGATATGCCTGGCGACGTCCTACTCTCACAGGGGGAGATCCCCCAACTACCATCGGCGCTGAAGAGCTTAACTTCCGTGTTCGGCATGGGAACGGGTGTGACCTCTTCGCAATTGTCACCAGACTATTTCTTGTCTCTTTTTTAAGGACAAGTACTATTATATCGCGTAGATATATTTTTTCAAGGTTTTTTTATATTTTCGTATAAAATTTATTCCCTGAAAACTAGATAAAGAATTGATGTCAAGAAAGCCGAATATCGACCAATTGTTGCATCTACTTCTTCAAGTAGATACCATTCCAGCTCCGGCGGCTAGAGACTCGAGGTCATTTCAGTTCAATCAGCTGAGGGTAAAAGGCACCCTCAGCTGATTGCTCAGAAATGCTTGTCGTCTCTGTTCAAGCCGCCTCCGCTTTATAGTGTGGTTAAGTCCTCGATCGATTAGTATCAGTCAACTCCACATGTCGCCATGCTTCCATCTCTGACCTATCTACCTAGTCATCTTCTAGGGATCTTACTCACTTACGTGATGGGAAATCTCATCTCGAGGGGGGCTTCATGCTTAGATGCTTTCAGCACTTATCCCTTCCGCACATAGCTACCCAGCGATGCCTTTGGCAAGACAACTGGTACACCAGCGGTGCGTCCATCCCGGTCCTCTCGTACTAAGGACAGCTCCTCTC